>CAZMMI010000540.1:0-2507 GCA_964567255.1 uncultured Anaerolinea sp. | reverse complement strand
AGGGCGTCCAGCAGTTGGGCGTGCGCGCCATCCTGGCCGAGTCCTTCGAGCGCATTCACCGCTCCAACCTGGCGGGCATGGGTGTGCTGCCCCTGCAGTTCAAGCCCGGCCAAAACGCCGCCACCCACGGCCTCACCGGCCACGAGACCTACACCCTCAACGGCCTGAGCGACATTCACGCTCCCGGCGGTGAAATCACCGTCCAGGTCACCCGCCTCGACGGCAGCGCCTACAATTTCCAGGCCCTCATCCGCCTGGACACCACCAACGAAGTCGAATACTTCCACAAACGCGGCATCCTCAACACCATCCTGCTCAACCTGGCTTGAGGCGCAATTCCTGGACTCTGTAGCGGCGAGGCGAGATTCGACAACGGTATCTCGTCTCGCCGTTCAGCATGAAAAAAAGAAACTGAACACGAACCTGACGGACCCAATTACAGACTCTCTACCGATGAACAGCAGGGATATAGGTACTGAAGGTATATGGGTCGTCCACCACCCATAACCTGTAGCCGTTATCATTATCTTTAGTTGAAAAATATAGCTTCCCACCAACTTCCCCCAAAATACCGGGATAAGAAGAGTCAGGGCCAGCGACAATATCGGCATATACGTCGGTTCCCTCCGGGGTACCATCGGATTTCCAAAGCTCAAAACCGGTCGCGCTATCTCCTACCCAAATCGTAAAGATCGGTACTTGACTGTCAGATTTTGGGGGTGAATGCGTTTTATATATTGAACGCGCGTATCTCAAATTCTGGAGGTCTGATTGATCGAAAATTCCACACTGCAAACCATCAAACGCTGGCTCTGGCGTGAACCGGAGCTTTCGATCGCCAATGTGGAGGCTTTTGCGCGCCTGTACGATCAAAACCATTTGAGCGTGTTCCGCTATGTTTATGGATTATGCGGTGGCCCACAGCAGGATGTGGAAGACATAACGGCCGAAACTTTCACACGGGCCTGGAGCACACGCCAGCGTTTCACGGGCAACGAGCAGGCTGCGCTGGGATGGCTGCTACAGATCGCACGCAATCTGGTGATCGATGCATCCCGCCGCAACAAGGTGCGCGCGGTTGATGAAAATGCAAATCTCGAGTCTTTGCTCGATGCGAACGCCTTACCCGAAGCAGATCTTCTCACCCGTGAGCAGACGAAAATTCTTTGGAACCTGTTGATCAGTCTACCGGAAGATACGCGCGAAATGCTTGTGCTGCGCTACCTGCTGGGCTGGCAGGTCAAACGGATCGCATTGCATCTGGATCTGACCGAGAACAATGTCAGCGTGAGAATCCGCCGTGCGCTCAGCAGTTTACGGCAGAATTGGCCGCAGTCGTAGGAGGAAAAACATGAACAATACACCCAGTTCCGTGGGTCGCCCCGCTCCCGATGAGAATCGGATCGAAGAATTATTATCCAACATGCAGCCAATACCCAGGGAAAGTTTCCATCAGAAGCTGCAATACGCTCCCTGGCAGGCTGCACGAAGACAACAAGGAAAATCAACCATGAAAACCAAATTTGCTTTCTCTGTTCTTGCCATGCTGATGGTTCTCGCAGCAACGGTAGCTTTTGTCCCTCCTGTTCGGGCGCAGGTGTCCGAATGGTTCAGCGTCACCTTCCGCGACCCCAATGGTAGCGGCTCGTCTTTTGGCTTTGCCGGAGACCAGCCCTTGGAATATCAAGTGCTGCAGCCGGGTTACCTGCCAAAGGGTTTTGGCGATAGGATCATCGCCAAGTTTGACGAGGTTACGGAAGTTCTCTACAAAACAGATGACAAATTTTTAATCCTGACAGAAATGGCGGCAGTGGAGGGCGAAAACCTTCCGGATGGTGAGGCTACCACGGTCAACGGACAGCCGGCAGTGCTGAATAGAGGTCTCTCCGGGAGTTACCGGGAACTACCAGAAGGCATGCAACCTTCGGACGGGGGAGGCGTTGCTATTGCTAATGAGACAGACACCAGCGAGACCATTAAAGCTCCTGCCATCGCCCCCCTCACCTTCGATTACACCGATGCCGCCAATCTGACCTTCATAATCGGTAACACCAAAATTAAAATACTTTCCAATATGGATGTTGCCGAACTCATCAAGATTGCCGAATCGCTGGTACCTGCGCAGTAGTACCGACCATGACAAATTGAGAAAGAACCCTGAGACCGTAAAGTTTCAGGGTTCTTTTTATGGTTCACACTGTAATGTTACTACTCAGCCAGAGGTGGAAGAAACCTGAATTTGTTCAGGAAATCTCCCTACCCTCTGAGCAGTTACAACCTAATTTTGATAATGGCCATATATGTATAAGCGATCCTCTCAGGAACAAGCATTGATTAACCCCATATCGGGTTTATAATTGCACAAGGTCCGGGATCTATTCTCCGGCCTCGTTCTCTTAATCTGAATGCAAACCTTTCCGCCCGCACGCCGAACGCGGGCAAACCAAACCAAATCATAGGAGTCATGAAGATGAGCAATAAGAAAGTGCGAGTCGCGATCATTGGCG
>CAZMMI010000539.1:0-2509 GCA_964567255.1 uncultured Anaerolinea sp. | reverse complement strand
ACCCAGGTTAATGCGCAGGGTCTTGAGGTCCGTGGGGACCGCGGGAGCAGCGGGTTGGCAAGCCACCAGCACCATGCTGGCAACGATGAGCAGGCTGAGAGCCCACAAAAGTTTACGAGACATACAATCTCCTCCTAAGGGAAAGTTTGAACCATCTTGAACCGATTAACACGCTTTCGAACATTGTTGAGGTCGAACCACCACCTCCTTTCACCAGTTTCAAACGTACACTCCGGGCCAATTTGGTCTGAAAGCGCACCTTAAAGATCCGCTACACCAGATGGCAGGCCACCCAGTGATCGGGCCCAACCTCGCGGAATTCGGGGCGCTGCTCGGCGCAGATTTCTTTGGCCAGCGGGCAGCGCGTGCGGAAGCGGCATCCTGAAGGCGGATTGACGGGCGAAGGCACGTCGCCTTCCAGAATGATCCGGTGGCGCTTTTCTTCCACGGTTGGGTCGGGCACCGGCACCGCGGAAAGCAGCGCCTGCGTGTAGGGGTGAAGCGGATTCTTGTACAATTCACTGCGCCCGGTCAATTCGACGATCACGCCCAGGTACATCACCGCTACTCGGTTGCTGATGTGGCGGATCATCGAAAGATCGTGCGCGATGAACAGATAAGTCAGGTTGAATTCTTTTTGCAGGTCTTCCAGCAGGTTCACCACCTGGGCCTGGATGGACACATCCAGGGCGGAGATAGGCTCATCGCAGACGATGAGGCTGGGCTGCAAAGCCAGGGCGCGAGCCACGCCGATGCGCTGGCGCTGGCCGCCCGAAAACTCGTGCGGGTAGCGCTTGGCGAAGGCCGGGTTGAGGCCCACCAGTTTGAGCAGCGACTTGACGCGCTCCTCGATTTCTTTTTCGGGGGCAATCTGGTGCACCAGCAGCGGCTCGCCGATAATCTCCTGCACGGTCATGCGCGGGTTCAGGCTGGCGTACGGGTCCTGGAAGATGAGCTGCATTTTGCGGCGCATGCGCCGCATGTCCGCGCCTTTCAAACCCACCAGGTCAACGTCATCAAAATACACGTGGCCGGAAGTAGGCTTGTGCAGTTGCAGGATTGTGCGCCCGGTAGTGGATTTGCCGCAACCGGATTCACCCACCAGGCCCAGCGTCTCGCCGCGCCGCAGGGTGAAGGAAATATCATCCACCGCTTTGACCGCGCCGGCCTGATACGAAAAGAGCAGGTAACGGCTGCGCATCACCGGGAAGTGTTTGACAAGATGCTCTACACGCATCAAAATTTCAGAGTCGCTCATTAGCGCGGCCTCCCGGTTTTGGTATCAATCCAACAAGCAGATCGGTGATTTGTATCAATGGTCACCAGGGCCGGATTTTCTTTCCAGCAACGCTCGTAGGCGTACCGGCAGCGAGGCGCAAACGGGCAGTAGGTGGGTTTGGCCATCAACACCGGCGGCAAGCCATCGATGGAAGCCAGGCGGCGGCTGCCGGTTTCGTCCAGGCGCGGCAGGCTGCCCAGCAGGCCAATGGTGTAAGGATGGGCCGGTTCGCGGTATAGATCCTTCACCGGGGCCTCTTCGATGATGTAACCGGCGTACATGACCCCCACCCGGTCAGCCAACCCGGCGATGATGCCCAGGTCGTGGGTGATCCAGATGATGGCCATGCCCAGCTTGTCGCGCAAGCCTTTCACCAACTCCACAATCTGCGCCTGAATGGTCACATCCAGGGCGGTGGTGGGCTCGTCGGCGATGAGGATTTGCGGCGTACAGACCAAGGACATGGCGATCATGGCGCGCTGGCGCATGCCGCCCGAGAACTGGTGCGGAAAATCGTCCAGGCGATCCTTTGGCTTGGGAATGCCTACCAGCGCCAGCATCTCTGCGGCGCGATCGTAGGCTTGTTTTTTTGTCATGTTGAGGTGGATTTCGGCCGGTTCGGCCAATTGGCGCCCGATGGTCAACACCGGATTGAAGGAGGTCATGGGGTCTTGGAAGATGAAGGTGATTTGCGAACCGCGCACCGAGCGCACTTCTGCATCCGACATGCTGAGCAAATCGCGACCCTGGAAGAGTGCCAGGCCCGCCACTACCTTGCCGGGAGGCATAGGAATGAGGCGCATCATGGACATCATGGTAACGCTCTTCCCACAGCCGCTTTCGCCGACAATCCCTAGCGTCTCGCCTTCTTTTAATACAAAAGAAACTCCGTTAACCGCATGGACCGTACCGTCTTGGGTCTTGAACTGGGTCTCCAGGCCTTCTACCGTGAGAATGTTGGCCATGTACCTTCATCCTTGTTGTATGAAATTATAAACATTTAAATCTGCTCGGAAAATTGCCTAACATGTTTTTTTTCGGCGTAGTCAATGTTAAGCTTTTATGAGTATACCAGTGTTAATATTGGCTGTCAAACGTTGTCAGACCTTTTTTTGTGGGGCTACCTGAAGAGTACCCAAATGGGCGCAAGGGCTCGGAGGGTGAAAAGCTCCCCGAATTTGACCGCGCTCGCCTCCCTTGTTACAATCCAGGTGTAACAAAAATGTAACT
>CAZMMI010000538.1:0-2518 GCA_964567255.1 uncultured Anaerolinea sp. | reverse complement strand
AGAGGTATTGCCGAAATGGTGAGGAAATCGGAGATAAGTACACCTGCACTTATGGTTGTCCTGTCAATAAGGATGGTCAGGGCATTTGCTCGAAAGTAATGATGATGATGTTCCCAATCATGGAGGCGGTGAGAAGCGGCGGAGATTTAGAGAACATTGGCGGAACCAGCAAGTATTGCAAGGAAATTGTGTGCCCAGACGGCTGCGTTATTTTCAGGATGACGGCAAAGAAACTTGGAAACGAGAATTTTTTTAAGGGAAAGTTTTCCGATTCGCTTTAGTCAATAAAAGCTCTGAAAAGTCCAGCGCCCCCAACAGATGGAGGGCGCTTTTTGTTGACCATCCTGATATTGATGTGTCCAGGGCTTAATCAATAGATTTGAGGCAGCGTTTTCTGCGCGCTCTTATCCCGGTTTTTGTCAAAAACATCTCGTTCCAGGGCAAGACACCCTTCACAAGCCTTCTTACAATATACATTAGCCTGGTAAACCTATGCATGGTTCTGATCCAATTTCGAAGGAGAATAGTATGAAGAGAAAAATCTGGAAACTGATTGTACTTACTTTGGTTGCCGCGATGATGCTTGCGGCGTGTGCGCCTGCGGCGACCCCGACCGAGCCGGCTGCGCCTCCCGCCGAGCCCACCAAAGCCCCGGAAGCGACCACGGCCCCCGAACCCACCGCTGAACCGGCGAAACCTGATGCGACGCTGAAAATCTGGGCGGACGATACGCGCACGCCGATTTTGCAGGCGTTGGCCGCAGATTTCCTCGCGGAATATAACGTCGAAGTGATCGTCGAGGACCTGGGGCGCGTTCAGGACATCCGCACGCCCATGATTACCGCGGCTCCTGCTGGAGAAGGCCCCGATATCTTCATCGGCGTGCACGACTGGCTCGGCGCTCTGGTCGAGTCTGGCCTGGTGGCTCCGCTCGAGCTGGGCGACAAGAAGAGTGAATTCGTCGACCTGTCACTGGAAGCTTTCACCTATACCGACGGGAACCTGTACGGTTTGCCTTATGCGACAGAAAACCTGGGGTTCTTCTACAACACTGACCTGGTCAAGGAACCGCCGAAAACCTGGGATGAGGTGCTGGAGATCGCCCGGCAGTTGAAGTCTGAAGGCAAGGTGGAGTACGCCTTTGCTATGGCCGGTGGTGGTTACGAGAACCTGCCGGTGCTGACTGCCAAGGGTGGTTACATCTTTGGTCTGACAGATGGTAAATGGAATCCCGACGATGTGGGTCTGGACGGCGAGGGCATGATCGCCGGTGTGACCTACCTGACCGACGCTGTGAAAGAGGGCCTGGTCCCCGAGACCGCCGATTACGAAACCGCTCACCAGTTGTTTGAAACCGGCAAGGTTCCCTTCCTGATGGCCGGCCCCTGGGCGCTGGACCGCATTCGGGCTTCGAAAGTGCCCTACGCTGTGGCGCCGTTCTTCCCCGACGAAGGCGCTCCTTTCCTGGGTGTGCAGGGCTTCATGATCAACGCCTTCAGCGAGAACATCCTTCTGGCGCAAACCTTCCTGACCGAATATGTCGCTACGGAAGATGTGATGCAGAAGATCTATGAGACCGGACTGCGCCCGTCGGCTTACAAGTCTGTCCTGGAGACCATGGATGATGAAGACCTCAAGGCGATGGGAGAAGCCGGGAACAATGCCATGCCGATGCCGAACATCCCCGAGATGGGTTCGGTGTGGAGCGCCTGGAACAACGGAATCGCCCTGGCGGCGACCGGAGAGCAGACACCCGAGGATGCCATGAAAGACGCGGCTCAGCAGGTGCGCGATCTGATCAAGGGCGCGCTGGCCGGCATGGTCAACCTGCCCGGTAGCTACCAGGACAAAGTGGCCTGCGGAGCTCAGTGGGATCCCGCTTGCGAAGCAACCGCGTTGAAGCAGGGTGATGACGGCAAGTACACAATCACTCTGGCGATTCCCGCGGGCGAGTACGAATTCAAGGTTGCCCTGGACGGCGCCTGGACCGTGAACTACGGTTCGGATGGAGCGCAGGACGGCCCGAATTATGCTCTGAAGCTTGATGCCGATAGCGAGGTGACCTTTACCTACGATCCGGACACGCACATGGTGGAAATCACCATCAAGTAGTTTGGCCTCACGAAAAGGGGCTGTCCAAAGGGCTAACCCTGGACAGCCCCTTTCAAGTAAAATTATTTCTGAGTTCAGTCTCTTTTTGCATGCAAAAGGACGAACTCAATGTTTTTGCAGGGAGTGCACAGCATGGCTTCAACCCATACGCAGCACAAGAAGAACCCAATGCTTTTCTCGTCCGCACCCGTACTCCCCCAGTTGTTAAGGCTGGGCGGCTTGGTGCTGGTAGATGTTTTCATCATCTGGTTTATCAGCCGGCTGATTCCCCTGGGATATACGCCGTTATCTGTTGCGCTCGCGGTGATCGCGGTTGCCGTGAACGTGATTATCCTGCGAAAAGAGGCGTACCCGCTCCGCTGGATGGTTGTGGGGCTGGTATTGATGGCGCTGTTTACGATCTATC
>CAZMMI010000537.1:0-2520 GCA_964567255.1 uncultured Anaerolinea sp. | reverse complement strand
TGCCGGACGCGCAGCACGGCAATTTTGGTAGGGTGATTGAAGGGGGCCGGGTCTGCCGGAGCCGTGGTTTGGAGGGTGGCGGGATAGCCGGTGACATCCTGAGGAACCGGGATCAACTCCTCCACTTCCATATAGCCCCCCTGGCACAGCGTTTCCAGGCTTTGCAGATATTCCGCGCCGCTGAGGAACAAGGCGTTGTTGACCGCCACTATCCGGCCCCCGTCTTCTGCCAGCGGGCGCACCTTGTTCACCAACCGCGCCGCCTGGTTGAGCTGGTCCACGCGCCCGCGCTGGGTGGTGGAGAAGAAGGGCGGGTCAAGGATAATCAGGTCGAAGCGCTGGTTAGAATGCCGCAGGCGCGAGGTGATCGCGAAGAAGTCGCCCGCCAGAAAATCCCTGGTCGAAAAGGATAATCCATTGAGTTGGCAGGACTGTTGGGCCAGGCGCATGAACGTCCGGTCCAGGTCGGTTTGCAGCACGCGCTGCGCTCCGCCTGCCAGGGCCGCTACGCCCAGGCTGCCGGTGTAGGCAAAGGTGTTCAGCACGCGCAGCCCGGCGCTGTTGCTTTTGAGCCAACCCCGCAAGCCGCGCGTGTCCAGGTAAAAGCTGGCATCCTGATTCATCTGCAAGTCCAGGGCATACCACACCCCATTCTCCCGGATTTTGCGCTCGGGGGCCTGACCGAAGGCCAGAATGCCGCGCCGTGCTTCGGGACTGCCCGCGCGGGTTTTGACCACGGCAGCTTGTGCCCAGGGCAATTGCTCGCGCAAAAGGTCCAGAGTGGCCCCGATCCGCTCGGGCTGGGGCGAGTCGGCGTAATCAAACAGCAGCAGGGTTGTACCGTAAAGGTCGACCACCAGTTCGGGGCAGCCCTCGTAAAAACCGTTAAACAGGCGCAGCGCTGTTTGGTGCGGAGCATCCAACAGCGCTGCGCGGGCATTCAGAGCGGCGGCTAGAACAGGAAGAGCGTGCAATACTAGTGTACTTTTACCAACGTGTACGACTTTCGTCCCTTGCGCAGGATGATGAACTGCCCCGACAGGGCGTCCTTCATCCCGGTGGTTTGGGCCACATCGCTCACGCGGTGGTTATTCAGGTAAATGCCGCCCTCACTGATCGAACGGCGTGCTTCACCTTTTGATTTCGCAACCCCGGTAGTCACCAGCAGGTCGATGACGGACATCCCATCGCCGCCCAACTGATCTTTGGTCAATTCGCAAGAAGGAACTTCGGCAAAGATGTCGGTGATTTCGGCTGCTGAAAGCTCGCCGATCTCGCCGCCAAACAAGGCCTGTGAGGCCTGCTCGGCGCGGGCCAGAGCGGTCTCACCGTGGATGCGCTGGGTCATGTCCTGGGCCAGGGCGCGCTGCGCTTCGCGGGCTTCGGGTCGCTCGGTCATGCTGCTTTCCAGCGCCGCAATTTCCTCCTGGGTGAGGAAGGTGAAGAATTTGAGGTACTTGATCACATCGCGGTCGTCGGTGTTCAACCAGAACTGGAAGAAGCGGTACGGCGAGGTTTTCTCCGGGTCCAGCCAGACCGAACCAGACTCGGTTTTCCCGAATTTGGTGCCGTCGGCCTTGGTGATCAGGTGGTAGACCATGCCGTAGGCCTGCCCGCCGCGCATGCGCCGGATCAGTTCGCCGCCCGCGGTGATGTTGCCCCACTGGTCGCTGCCGCCGGTTTGCAGCTTGCAGCCGGTGGTCTCGTAGAGGTGCAGGAAGTCGTAAGACTGGAGGAGCATGTAGCTGAACTCGGTGAAAGACAGGCCCTCTTCGCGTTCGATGCGATTCTTGACCGAATCTTTGGCCAACATGTAATTGACAGTGAAGTGCTTGCCAACATCACGCAGAAAGTCGACCATGTTGAGTTGTAACAACCAATCGGCGTTGTTGATCACGCGGGCCGGGTTGCTTTTGACCTCAAAGTCGAGCAAGTGAGCGAGCTGCTTCTTGATGCAGGATACGTTGTATTCGATCTGCTCCCGGCTGAGCAGGTTGCGCTCGGCGCTCTTGCCGCTGGGATCACCAATCATGCCGGTGCCGCCGCCCGCCAGGGCCAGGGGCACATGCCCAAAGCGCTGCAGGCGAGCCAGCGCGATGAGCGGGACGGTGTGCCCCACGTGCAGGCTGTCGGCGGTGGGATCGAAGCCGTTGTAAACGGTGACTGGTTCTTTGGCCAGCAATTCCGGCACGCCCTCGACAAAGTCGAAGATCAATCCGCGCCATTTAAGTTCATCGAATGCGTTGTTTGCCATAGTCTCTTCTCCAGGTTTGAAACGGGGCTAGTATAACACTGATTGGGATAATAAAAAGCAGCCACCCGATGGGTGGCTGCCAGTGACCGATAGTTGCGACTGTTGCCTTAAACCCCAACGGGTTCTCAGAGGAGAACCGGATAATAGGGGTAATAGGCGTACAGACGGCGGTTAAGCATAGGGCTATTTTACCTTCATGTTATAAGACTGGGAAGAGGGCAAAATATTAACCACTCAGCTTGTGAAAGCGGCTTCGCCGCTCTCAC
>CAZMMI010000536.1:0-2523 GCA_964567255.1 uncultured Anaerolinea sp. | reverse complement strand
CATCTTGCAGCGCATCCTCCGCGTCGGCTTCGTCTCCCAGCATCTTGAGCAGCAAACGGTAGATCTTGGGCGAAGTCTCCTCCACCAACCGCGCAAATTCGCTCCGGTCCCCGGCTTTCAACGCGGCAATGTCAAAGTTCGGCCTGTCACTCATTTAGATGCGCCCCGGGCGGTAAAGTTTCATCGGTATCATAAAGTGTTTTCACGAATCTGAAAGCGGCTTCCTTACACCACTGGTTGTATGGTAGCCGCTTTAAATGGGTTCGTCAAGCGATATCTTGTTATACAGAACAAATTACGCCTTCAGCAGCCGCATCCCGTTTACGATCACCACCAGGACCGACGCCTGATGAACCAACATTCCGCCGCCCATGTGAACTTCGCCCAACAATACGCCTCCCAATAAGGCCGCCACCGTGACCAGAGCAATCACAACGTTCTGGCGAATGTTCTTCAGCACCGATTTTGACAACGAGATCGACTGCGAAATTTTCATCAGGTCATCGGCCATCAACGCAATGTCCGCGGTCTCAATGGCGATGCCTGTCCCGGCAGCCCCCATGGCAATGCCAATATCGGCGGCAGCCAGTGCCGGCGCGTCGTTGATACCGTCGCCGGTCATGGCAACGATGTGGCCTTCCTTCTTGAGCTTGCGGATGATATCCAGCTTGTCCTCTGGCAGCAAACCGGCATGAACTTCCGTTATCCCGGCCTCTCTGGCAATGGCCTCGGCGGTACGATGATCGTCGCCGGTCAGCATCAGCACGCGTTTCACCCCGCCGCGCTTCAATTCACGCACCATCTCCGCGGCATTGTCGCGCAGCGAGTCGGCAATGCCCAGGATGCCAATGGCGGCGTGATCCAGCGCGATGAGCACCGCGGTCTTTCCGCTAGATTTCATGGCGCCCAATTTAGCCTCGTCTTCCGGCGAAACCGGCACGCCCAGATCGCTCAGCAGATCCAACGTGCCCACTGCAATCCGGCTGCCCTGGTATTCGGCGACCACGCCTTTGCCCGCCAGCATTTGAAAACCCTGCGGTTCGGGTACGAGATCAAAGCGCGAGGCCTCCGCCA
The DNA here is from genome assembly GCA_964567255.1 of uncultured Anaerolinea sp. GTDB lineage: Bacteria > Chloroflexota > Anaerolineae > Anaerolineales > Anaerolineaceae > Anaerolinea. The sequence continues at coordinate 1,449 of CAZMMI010000536.1, read as the reverse complement.
GGATGGGGCGCGCCAGGGGATGCTCGGAAAGCGCCTCGGCGATGCCTGCCCACCGCAGAACCTGGCGCTGGCCAAAGTCCCATCCGCCCTTTCGGCCTTCATCCACGCCGCCCTCAGCGACCACAACGGGCTGCAAGACTTCGATATCGATCAAACGCGGTTTGCCTTCTGTGAGCGTACCAGTCTTATCCAGCGCTACCGCGCTGATCTTCCCGGCATTTTCCAAATACTCGCCGCCTTTTATCAAGATGCCTTTCTTCGCTGCCCGCCCGATACCGGCAACAATCGAGACTGGGGTAGAAATGACCAGCGCTCCCGGGCAGCCAATCACCAGCAGAGTCAGCGCAAGCTCAACATCACGGGTGATGACAAACGCGCCGATACTCAACAGAATGATAGTGGGGGTGTACCAGCGGGCAAAGCGCTCGATGAAGCGCTGCGTGGGAGCTTTCTCTTCCTGGGCCTCTTCAACGCGCGCGATGATGCGCGCCAGGGTGGTATCGGCCCCAACCCCTGTTGCCCGAACTTTCAGCGTGCCATTCTGGTTCAGCGTCCCCGCAAAGATGGTATCGCCACTGGCTTTTTCTTCGGGGATAGACTCTCCTGTAATGGCGCTTTCATCCACCGCCGAAAAACCTTCCAGGACGGTTCCGTCCACCGGCACCTTGACGCCGGGTTTGATCAGCAGAATCTCATCCAACCCCACATCGCTCGCCAGCACCTCCACCTGCTGCCCGCCGCGCAATACCACGGCAGTCGTAGGCACCAGGTCGAGCAGTTCTCCCAGCACCTCGCGGGTGCGGCTGAGTGTGCGTGCTTCCAGGTATGCGCCGAAGGCGAACAAGAATGTTACCGCCGCGGCTTCCCAGAACTCACCAATGACCAGCGCGCCGATGAAGGCGATACTGACGAGCAGCTCGATGCTGAAAGCCTTATTCCGTAGGTTGGCCCAGGCACGCGCCACGATATCCGCCCCGGCAACAACCGCAGCGGCAGCCAGAAGGCCGTCTGCCAGCTCTGGCACCGCGATGATATATCGCGCTGTCAGGCCAAAGAGGATCAATCCGCCGCTGAGCAGGATGATCGCCTGCCGCCGCAATTTAGGCTCTTCAAACCAGTGTTTGATCGTGTGGATGATCATAGCAACTGCCCTACCTTTTTATTAAAACGCCGAAACGCGGGCTTCGTAACCGATAGCGCGGATGGCTTTTTCCAGGTCTTCACCCTTCACCAGCTCAGTGTTATGCTGAACCTCGATTTTCCCGGTGTTGAAGTACACCTTGGCAGCATCAACACCGTTCAGAGCCGTTAGAGCCTTCTCAATTTTGACGATGCAAGAAGGGCAAGTTAGTTCCTTACTGCGTAATATAGTTTTCATTTCTAAACTCCTTTCAAATTCGGTTTGCTTTCGTAACTACTCAGAGGGTGGGGAAAGTTCCGGAATTTGGG
>CAZMMI010000535.1:0-2529 GCA_964567255.1 uncultured Anaerolinea sp. | reverse complement strand
TGGGTGCGAAGCACCACAGTTAACCGTGGAGATCGAATCGCGCCCTTTGGGCGCCATTCACAACCGACCACGGTTTGGTGCGGTGCTACCTGGTGTGCGAAGCACCCCACAAACACATCAAATTTGGACTTCTTTTACCTCGGGCTGAGTAGTTACTCCTGAGGAAAAGAGGGCGGGTCTGCCGGGTGGAGTTTGGCGCGGGGCAGATTGGAGGGGTGTGGGTCGGGTGGGATTGCCCGCGTTAAAGACCCGCCGCTACGGATAATTCTCCATCCAACCGGATAGATGCACCGGAGGCAAGCGCAAGTTGGCGCTGGTGGCCCTGGTAATGGACAACGCAATCCGTGCCGCCCGTGCTGTGGATGACGGCGCTGGTCAGCTTGCTGTTTGCCCAGGCGAGATCCACCGTGAAGCCCCCCCGCGCGCGCAGACCGGTGACGCTGCCCTGGGGCCAGACGGTGGGCAGCGCGGGCAGCAGGTGGAGCTCGCCCGCGTGGGATTGGAGCAGCATTTCGGCGATGCCCGCCGTGGCCCCAAAGTTACCGTCGATCTGGAAGGGCGGGTGGGCGTCGAACAGGTTGGGGTACACGCCGCCGCCGTCGTGGTAGGCAATTTCCGGCGCTTCGATGGGAGTGAGGGCTCTATGTAGAAGCAAATAGGCGTGGTCGCCTTCCAGCAGGCGCGCCCAGAAGTTGATTTTCCAGGCCAAGCTCCAGCCGGTGCCCACATCGCCGCGCAATTCAAGGGTGCGTTTGGCTGCGGCAAAAAGCTCGGTCGTTCGGGACGGCGTGATCTGCGAGCCGGGATGCAGGCCGAACAAAAGCGAAGTGTGGCGGTGCTGGCGCTCGGGCGCTTCCAGGTCCCAATCCTCGAGCCATTCTTGCAGTTGCCCGGCCTTGCCTACCTGCATGGGGGCCAGCCGTGGTAAAGCTGCGGTCAGTTCAGCCGTGGTGGGGTCGGCGATGGCGAGAATTCCGGCGGCTTGCACACAGGCTGTGAACAGCTCGCGCACGATTTGCGAGTCCATGGTTGGCCCGGCGCAAATGGCAACGCCGCCGGGATGGATGTTTTCGGGCGAGAGGCTGGGGCAGGTGACCAGCCAGCCGGTTTCAGGCTCTTCTACCAGGGTATCGAGGAAAAATTGCGCCGCGCCTTTCATCACCGGGTAGGCCTGGGCCAGAAAATCACGGTCGCCGGTGAAGGCGTAATGCTCCCACAGGTGCAGGCACAGCCACGCGCCGCCCGTAGGCCAGAAGCCCCACAAAGGCCCGTCGATGGGGGCGGTGGCACGCCATAGGTCGGTGTTGTGGTGGCAGACCCACCCGCCCGCGCCGTAGTGCACCTGGGCGGTAAGGCTGCCCGGCTCGACCAGCTCCGCCACCATGCGCAGGAGGGGTTCGTGACATTCACTGAGGTTGGTCACTTCGGCGGGCCAGTAGTTCATTTGGGTGTTGATGTTGACCGTGTACTTCGACTCCCAGGGCGGGGTCATCGAGTCGTTCCAGATGCCTTGCAGGTTGGCGGGCTGCGTGCCGGGGCGGGAGGAGGCGATCAGCAGGTAGCGACCGTATTGAAAGTACAGCGCTGCCAGGTCGGGGTCGGCCCCTTCGGCAAAGCGCAGCAAGCGCTCATCGGTGGGCAGACCGGCGGCGGGGGTGCGGCCCAGGTCGAGCTGCACGCGGCGGAACAGGCGCTGGTGCTCGGTGATGTGATCCCGGCGCACATCGGCAAAGAGGCGCTCGGCGGCTTTCTGGAGACAAGTCCGAGCCAGGGCATCCGGGTCGCCACTGACGTCCTTCCACGACACAAAACTGGTGGCGATGGCGATCAGCAGCGTGGCGGCATCGGCTCCGCGGACTTCGATATTCTGGCCGGATGCGTCGATCTCGCCGCCTTCGGGCTGGACGAGCACCCGCGCCTGAAACTTCAACCTGCCCGGAATGCCGAAGGCATCGCCGTTTTGGCCGTTGACGACCAGCGTGTTGCCGCCCTCGATATGAATTGTCGCGATTTGGGGGGTGGAGAACCCGGCGCTGAAGTTGATCTGCCCAGGCCGGTCGGCGCTGAGGCGCACCACAATAACCTGATCGACGGGGCTGGCAAACACCTCACGGGTGAAGGTCACATCGCCGCAGCGATAGGTGACGCGGGCCAGGGCGCTGTCCAGGTCCAGCTCGCGGCGGTAGTCGCTGAAAGACTCGTGAGCGGGAAAATCGAGGAGCAGGTCACCCACGGGCTGGTAGGGCATCTGCTTGATGGGCTGGGCCATCATCTGCTCACCGATCAGTTGATCGGCTGCGCGGTATTCACCGGCAAAGATCAGCCGGCGGGCCTCGGGCAGCGCCGCCAGGGCATGGGGGTTGTTGGGGTCGTAAGGCCCCCCGGCGTAGAGGGTGTCTTCATTGAGTTGGAGGCGCTCTTGGGGCAGACCGCCGAAGACCATCGCGCCCAGACGCCCGTTCCCCACGGGCAAAGCCTCGACCCATTTTTTAGCGGGGCGTTGATACCAGAGAAGGAGGGGATTGCGCG
>CAZMMI010000534.1:0-2531 GCA_964567255.1 uncultured Anaerolinea sp. | reverse complement strand
AAGGTTTTCGACCGGACCGCCCCCGAATGGTCCAATGATCTTACAGAGATGACTGTGGGTTGGGGGTATTGGATCAGGGTGAGCGCGGATCATACCTGGGTCGTGGTTCATTAACATATCGCTCGGCCGGTCAGGTTGGCGTGCGCGCGGAATGGCACGCCAACCTGACCAGAGCAAGTTTCATCATTTTGAACATTGAACTAGAAACGGTGAGCTTTTCTTTGTGAGGGGAAGTTGATTATGAAAACAAATTGGATGGTAAAAAAGTCTCTGTCCACATCTGCCAGGAAACTCTTTCAGGGTTTCTTTGCCCTGCTGTTTGCGCTGTCGTTGGTGGGCATGCGGCTTCCCCAACCGGTGCAGGCGGCAGCATATACCTGGGTCGCTTACAATGATTCGGTCTCAGGTTCATCGCAGCACACAACTGCCAATACGACCACCATTGCCTATAACGGCTCAGGGCAACTCAGAAGGCAGTCTGACGGCAGCGATACCGGTATTACTGCGGCGTTTACTTCCAATGGATCTATCACATCCACGTCGAATGGAGTGGATGCGAACTCAGGGACAGACGCCTATAACACCTTCTACCCGTATGCGGATATGACCGGGGTTGTAAATAGCAGTACCTCGGGGTGGTGGCTTGATCTGACCTTGAGCGGTCTGGACCCTGCCAGGACCTATACCTTCGAGGGTTCCGCCGCTAGAGATGGGGGCTATACAACCCGGAACAGCACTTTCATCCTCTCTGGGGATACGGCGGCGACGAACGCCAGTACTTCCGGAGTGACGGTGGTGGATGACCACACGATCGCTTTCAACACTGGCACCAATCGAACGCAAGGATATGTTGTGCGCTGGACAGGGATCAATCCGGGCTCGGATGGTACGATCGTGATCCGCGCGCGGGCATCCACGACCTCAGAAATTGCTGGCTCAGTCGCGAACGCCTATGCCTTTAGCGCCTTCATGCTCGCGGAAGAGACCACCGATCCCGTTATCACCACATCTGGCACTTTGAGCCAATTTATCAGCCAGCCGGGAGTCTACTCAACCGTTCAGACTTATACGGTCTCGGGGGGTAATCTGACGCAAGATATCAGCATCGATGCCCCTGCCGGCTTTGAGCTATCTACTAATGGGACGGATTATTTTACTCACCTCTCACTGCCACTGGTCGCGGGGGACGTGGCTACAACGACAATTTCTGTCCGGCTGTACTCGGGAACGATTGGCTTGTTCCAGGGAAATATCACGCATGCCAGCGGGGTGACTACGGCAAATATGCCCGTCTCGGGTACGGTGACTACGTGCGGAAGTGCTTCTCTGGTCGCGGTAGAGGACACTTACCTGAGCGCGAACGACCCCACTTACAACAACGGCAGCAACACCTCGCTAAATATCAATGGAACCACGGGGACAGATCGGCGGACGACAATGCTGAGATGGGACTTGAGTTCCATCCCGGCTAATGCCGTGGTGACATCGGGCAGCCTGGGCGTTTATGTCAGCGACACGGCAACGATAGGTTACCCCCTATATAGCATGAGGCAAAGTTGGGTGGAAGGCACTGGAAATCGGACGGCTTCAACAACCAGCGCCAACTGGAATACCTATAACGGCGCGGACAGCTGGGGAGCCCCTGGCGCAGCAAGTACCAGCCTGGACCGGTTTGACACCAACTTATGGAATGCCACCACAACCAGCTTTTCCACGACCGGCGTCAAGACGATAGCATTAAATGCCGCTGGTCTGGTGGTGGTTCAGGATTGGATTAGTGGATCTGCCGGCAACTACGGCTTCATCATTCAGGACTACTCTGGCTCTTCGAATACTCTATATATCGCATCTAGCGAGTCTACAACGGAGGCAAATCGCCCGAGGCTAAATCTCGAGTACTGCGCCGGTAGTGAAACATACACTGTTAATGCGACCAGCTCAGGGCATGGGAGTGTAACGATCAGCCCGGTGGCTGCGTCTTACCCGGCGGGTGTTACAGTGACATTGACCCCGGTGGCCGACCTTGGTTATGAGTTCGGCTCGTGGAGCGGGCTGGACGCCGCCGATGTGCTCAATAACGCCAATGGCACCTGGTCTCTGTTTGTCGATGGCGATAAGACGCTCGTCGCCGACTTTATTGTTTCCTCCGTTAATTTGGCACCCTATGCGCCGGTGCTGATGCAGCCTGCTGATGATGCCGTGGATGTGTCTGTACCTCCAATGTTACAGGTGACTGCGAGCGATCCCAATCCATTGGATATGTTGAACGTCAGTTTCTATGGACGGGAAGTGAACACAACCGCGGGACCTGATTTTACGCTGGTGGCGATCCCTGACACACAGAACTATGCTACCAGTTATCCGGATGTGTTCACCGACCATCTACAATGGATTGCGGATAGCCGAGAGTCAATTAATATCGTCTTTGCCACATCCGTGGGGGATATGGTCAACACTGCCACCAGTACAACAGAATATACGCGTGCAGATACGGCCTATGATCGGCTGGATGCGGGGAATGTCAACTACAG
>CAZMMI010000533.1:0-2532 GCA_964567255.1 uncultured Anaerolinea sp. | reverse complement strand
CGCACCCACCCCGCCACCGTCCCCGCACTGAGCAGCCATTCCATCACCGTGCCTTTTTGCCCGGCAGGCAGCAGCGTGCGCAGTACATGCCAGCCATTCTGGGCTACATTGCGCCCATCGTAAAGGCTCATCTCGCCGGTCAGGCACTGCACTTTCACCATGCGCTCAGGGTCGCCCGGCGCAGCAATGAAGAACTTCCCCCTGGCAAACGGCGCCGGGGTCGCGCTGCCGTCCGGCTGCTTCTCCATCGGCCCGGCGGGATACCGCGGGAACAGGCGGGCCCGCCCATCCATCTGGTAAGTCTTGTGGAAATAGGCTGAGGGCAGGAACTCCAGGTTGAACCCGGCTTTTCCCTCCAGTTGTGTGGGCAACGGCTCATCTAGCAATACACTGATACGCACTCCCTCGCCCTCTGCTTCAACTCGCACCGTATAGGTAAAGCCATAATCGGCATACTTTAGGATGGTGTCCACCCGCTCCTGGGCAGTGTCGATGTTGCGAGAGACCAGTTGCGGAACCACGTCCCATTGAGCCGGCGTCGCGCTCAAGCGCACATCCCCATTGGTCACCGTGCGCATCTCGTGGTGGATCAACTCCACGCCGCTGATTTTCGCGTCGTTGAACAAACCTTCATAACAATTGTTGAAGGCGAGTACGTTCAGCCCGTGCGTCTCAAAAAAACCAAGGTCAGTGATCTTAAGTTTCGATTGAGTGGTCATGGCCTGCTCCCTATCAGTCGGATGTTATCCTTAACTTTACCATAATTTGTAATAATGTGAGCGGTTACATGGAGAAAAGGCGTGTTCTGATGCTCTATCGCGAACTCGCCACTCACGTTACAATGGTAGAAAACGGCACTACTCATGCCAAAAGTGAAAAGGCACGAGAAAACCATTAATTATCCCCGGGCCAAGGAAAATCCTTCTGCCCTGTTTGTTAAGGAAAAATCATGGAAGAAAACACCCCCACCCCCTCCGGGCAAACACCTCTCCAGGTGCTGCCTCTGGCTACCCTGGCCGATTTGCCTGAAAAATTGCGCGAAGGCGCCGCACTGGCCGGCTGGACCGAGCTGCTGCCCGTCCAGGCCAAAGCCATCCCCTACCTCTTTTCTCAGCGCGACATGATGATCCAATCGCGCACCGGCAGCGGCAAGACCGGCGCTTACTTGCTGCCCATCCTGGAAATGGTCAACCCGTTGCAGAACGCCACCCAGGCCCTCATTCTGGTGCCTACCCGTGAATTGGCTTTGCAGGTGGCCACGGAAGCAGAACTGCTGGGTCGAACCACAGGTGTGCGCTCCATTGCCGTCTACGGCGGCGTGGGGTATCGCGACCAATTGGATGCCTTTAAGGCAGGCGCCCACATTGTCATCGGCACCCCCGGCCGCATCCTCGACCACCTCCTGCGCCGCTCGTTGTCGCTTGCCCACCTGCACTTCCTGGTCTTTGACGAGGCCGACCACATGCTCTCGATGGGCTTCTACCCCGACATGCGCCGCGTCAAATCTTACTTGCCCGAGCACCCCATCAGCACTTACATGTTCTCGGCTACCTTCCCGCCTCAGGTCATGCGCCTCACCGACCAATTCCTGCGCGACCCTGGCTTCATCAACCTCAGCAGCGATCACATCCATGTCACCGAGACGGAACACGTCTACTACACCGTTCCCGGCATGGACAAAGATCGCAGCCTGGTGCGCATCATCGAGGTCGAAAACCCCATTTCCGCCATCATCTTCTGCAACACCAAGCTGCACGTTGAATACGTGACCACCGTGCTGCAGCGCTTTGGTTACGACGCCGACCTGCTCACCTCCGACCTATCTCAGGTGGCGCGTGAAAAGGTCCTCAATCGCGTTCGCCAGGGAACGCTGCGCTTCCTGGTCGCCACCGATGTGGCCGCCCGCGGCATTGACCTGCCTGAGTTATCTCACGTCATTCAATACGAACCCCCCGAAGACCCCGAGTCCTACATTCACCGCGCCGGGCGCACCGGGCGCGCCGGCGGCAGCGGCACCGCCATCACCCTGGTCAACGGCGCCGAGCGCATGGATGTTCTGCGCATTGCCAAACGCTTTACCTTCACCATCGAAGAGCGCCCTCTGCCCAGCGATGAAGAGGTAGAACGGGTTGTCTCCGAGCGCATCATTACCTTGTTAGAATCCCGCCTGCGCGCGCGCGATAACCTGCAAACCGTGCGCATGCAGCGCTTCCTTCCCCTGGCTCACACCCTGAACGAGAGCGATGAGGAAACCGGTCTGCTGGCCATGCTCCTGGATGATTTCTACCAGCAAACCTTCCACGCCCCGGTTGTGCCGCCCGCCTCCGAAGATCAGCCTGAAAAAGCCGCTTCTTCTCGCCGCTCAGAGCCGCACTCCAACAGCGAAGGCTCGCGCCGCGGCGGTAGATCGTCCACACGCTCACGGGGTCGCCGGCGTCAATAAACCATCCAAATGAGAGGCGCACAGATCAAGCATAGGCGCCCAAGAAAAAAGGCATCAGGGAGATTTTGTCGCACTTCGTGCGACAAAAT
>CAZMMI010000532.1:0-2537 GCA_964567255.1 uncultured Anaerolinea sp. | reverse complement strand
ACATCACTCTTGAAAGGAGGCACACATGGCGCACACGATTTACAACCTCTTCAACCGCAAGGCCACGCCGCAGAGCATGCCGATCCCGGGTTCTACCCAGGTGGCCAACTCCGCCGGCGGCTTTGCCTGGCAGCTCGATCCGTGGAAGCGCTTGATGCGCTTCCTGGTGCTGGGCACCGAAGGGGGCACCTTTTACATCAGCGAGCAGACTTTGACTCGCGAAAACGCGCAGAACGCGCTGCGCGTGCTGGCCGAAGACGGCCCGCGCTTCGTGCGCACGGTCGTAGACGTGTCTGAAAACGGGCGCGCCTACAAGAACGACCCGGCGCTGTTTGCCCTGGCTCTGGCGGCTGCCGCGGAAGACGCTGAAACGCGCCGCATGGCGCTGGAAGCGCTGCCGCGAGTGGCTCGCACCGGCACGCACCTGTTCCACTTTGCAAGCTACGTGGACGGGCTGCGCGGCTGGGGGCGCGGCCTGCGACAGGCAGTGAGCAACTGGTACGCGGGCAAGAACGACGAACAGCTGGCTTTCCAGTTGGCCAAGTACCAGAGCCGCGACGGCTGGTCTCACCGAGACCTGCTGCGCCTGGCTCACCCGCTGCCGGAAGGGGAAGCGCGCAAGGCGCTGTTCCGCTGGGCGGTGGGGGCCGAAGACGTGGCCATCGAGTCGCTGACGGGGCTGGTGGCGGGCCTGGAACAACTGCAGCGCGCGCAAAGCGAAGCTGAAGTGATCCAGCTGATCCGCGAATACAAGGCTCCGCGCGAAGTGGTGCCGACGCAGTACCTGACCTCCGCGGCGGTTTGGGAAGCGCTCCTGCCGGGTCTGGGCATCACCGCGCTGCTGCGCAACCTGGGCAACCTGAGCAAGGTTGGCCTGCTGGCAGAAGGCGCGGGCATTGCCCGGGAAGTGGCGGGGCGCATGACCGACCGCGCAACGCTGCGCCGCGGCCGAGTACACCCGCTGCAAGTCCTGGCTGCGCTGGTCACGTACCAGCAAGGCCACGGCATGCGCGGCTCGGGCCAGTGGGCGGTGGCGCCGGAAGTGGTGGAAGCGCTCAACACGGCCTTTGGCCTGGCCTTCGAGAACGTGGTTCCGACCGGCAAGCGGCTGTACCTGGGGCTGGACGTATCCGGTTCCATGAGCGGTGGGGCAGTCTCCGGTATTCCGGGGCTGGCTCCGCGCGAAGCATCCGCGGCCCTGGCCATGATCACGGTGAACACCGAAGAAAAGGTCATCATCCGCGGCTTCTCCACCAGCATGATCCCGCTGCCGATCAAGGCCGGGCAGAGCCTGGCTCAGGCGGTGGCGGCCGTCAGCAACCTGCCGTTTGGCGGGACGGACGTGGCCCAGCCGATGCTCGACGCGCTCAAGCACAACCTGGCGGTCGACGCATTCGTTGTATACACTGACAACGAAACCTGGGCGGGCAAGATCCACCCGGTGCAGGCGCTGCGCAGCTACCGCGAAAAGACCGGTATTCCGGCGCGGCTGGTGGTCGTTGGCATGACGTCCAACGGCTTTACCATCGCCGACCCGGAAGACGCCGGCATGCTCGACGTGGTTGGTTTTTCCACCAGCACCCCGTCTGCCATTGCAGACTTCATCGCAGACCGGCTGGGGGCGGGTGAGGCAGGGGCGGAAGAGTGAAAACGAATCCGCTTCCTGGATCGACAATAAAAGCCTGGCTGTTTAGCAATTTGCCGACAGCCAGGCTTTTTTGATTCGTAGTATCTCAAATCCAGGTTTCTTCGATTTAAGGGATGGCGTTGTTTTCCAAAGTCTTACCAATCAGCCCCTGTTTCTGCGCCACACGCAGGCCGCTCCATAACAGGTAGATGGCAACGATGATGGAGCCGATAATGTCGATGTAACGGGTGACGGGGTGGGCGGGAGCGATGGCGACCGCGGCGAGCGCTGCGGTGACACACAGATCGACGGTAGTTTTCGCTCGATACAATTGCGCTTGCGCTGCGATCACAGCGCTGTAGTGTTCTTGCGTCATGGCGGTGTAGCGCCGCCAAAACCAGCCGTTGGTCAGCACGCCCAGGATGGCGATGACGAGCCCCATGGTCACATTGCCGCCGGGTTCAAACGCGGACATCCGCGCGAGGGCCACCACCAGCAAGGCCGCTCCCGAGCAGGCCATGGCCCCGGCAGTGGTCAGCCCGGCTGTGCGCTCCAGGCGGGCCTGTCGGGTTTCATCGGGCAGGGGAGGGCGGTTTAGCTTGCGGAAAACCCACCAGGAAATGAAGATGGCTACCAGTTCTACGCTGCGGCGGAGAAAATCGGCCAATTGGGTGGTGGAATGGCTGGTGGCCAGGGCGATGCCTGTGACCAGCGGCCCGGGCGCGCTGAGGAGCAGGGAGGTGAGGAGCGTTTTGGCGCGGCTGGCGGTTTGTTCTTTCGAGAGCGCTGCCATCGGTTACAGCCCCATCAAGGAGGAAAGCAGCATGAGCGGCAAGACGGCCAGGCCCGTCGTGATGGGCACGGTTATTGTGTCCATGCCCCGGTTGGAGAACAACTCGACGAAGGCGCA
>CAZMMI010000531.1:0-2540 GCA_964567255.1 uncultured Anaerolinea sp. | reverse complement strand
AATTTATGCCCATTCGGATACTAGCGGATGAAGTTGCGTCGCAAATTGCCGCCGGAGAGGTCGTTGAACGACCGGCTTCGGTAATTAAGGAGCTGCTCGAAAACGCCCTGGACGCCAAAGCTGCCCAGGTGGTGGTGCAGGTGGCCGAGGCGGGCAAGCGGCTGATTGAAATTGCCGACGACGGCCTGGGTATTCCTGCCGAAGAGTTGCAACTGGCAGTGGCGCGCCACGCCACCAGCAAGCTGCGTACCGCGGACGATTTGTTTAACATCACCACGCTGGGCTTCCGCGGCGAGGCGTTGGCGTCGATTGCTTCTGTATCGCGCTTCACCCTCACCTCACGCACGGGCGACAGCCCGGTGGGCGCGCGCTTGAGGGTGGAGGGGGGACACGTGGGCCTTACCGAGCAGGCCGGCGGACCGGTGGGCACCTCGGTGCGAGTGGAAGATCTGTTTTACAATGTCCCGGCCCGGCTAAAGTTTCTCAAACGCGATCTGACCGAGCGCCAGCAGATTGATGGGCTGGTGACTCGTTACGCGCTAGCTTACCCGGCTGTGCGCATTCATCTGTTCCATGACGGGCGTCCGGCGCTACAAACCAGTGGCAATGGCAACCGGCGCGAAGTGCTGGCGGGCTTATATGGGGTGGATGTGGCCCGGCAGATGCTGGAAGTGACGTTTCAGGCGGACGACATTGGCGTGGAGGGCTTTATCAGCCCGGTGGCGCTCACTCGTTCCAACCGGCGCGATATCACTTTTTTCATCAATGGCCGCTGGGTGCAGGATGGTTCGCTGTCGGCGGCGCTGTTGCAGGCTTACCACACCTTGTTGATGGTGGGCCGGTACCCAATCTCAATTTTGTTTATCAATTTGCCACCCGAGGAAGTGGACGTGAACGTACATCCCGCCAAGGCGGAGGTGCGTTTCCGCCAGCCGGACGCGGTGTTCAGCGCGGTGCAGCGTGCCGCCAAGCGGGCGCTGCTGGCTTATTCCCCGGTGCCCAGCGTGGCGCCGGCCTCTACCTGGCAGCGCCCCTTTGACTCCTGGCAGCCGGGAAACCCTCCCCGGACCATCGATCCGGCCTGGGATATGGCCCAGGAAGCGGGCGAGGGCTTGCCGCCGCTGACTGAAGGGGAGGCGCAAGGACCGAGCGCCTCTGCGCCTGTTCAGGAAAGCCTGCCCTCAGGTGTTTTGCCGCTCTTGCGCTTGATCGGCCAATTTGGGGGAGCTTACTTGCTGGCGGAAGCGCCGGACGGGCTGTACCTGATTGACCAGCACGCGGCGCACGAACGGGTGTTGTTTGAACGCTTCATGCTGCAACGCCCAAAGGGAATTCCGGCGCAAGCGCTGTTGGAGCCTGCTTTACTGCAATTGCCCCCGGCGACGGCTGGGCTGCTGCAGGATCAGATGGAAGTGCTGGAGAGGGTGGGCTTTGACGTGGAACCCTTCGGCCCCAACACCTTCCGTGTGCGGGCCATTCCGGCATTGTTAAGCGGGGCCGACCCGCTGGCGGCGGTGCGAGTGGTGGTGGAGGATTTTGAAGAGGACGAGGCTCCGCTGCAGGCGGAGATTGAGGCAAAGGTCATTGCGCGGGTGTGCAAACGCGCCGCGGTGAAAGCGGGGCAAGCGCTGACCCTGGAAGAACAACGCGCATTACTGCGCGACCTGGAGACGTGCCAATCACCGCGCACCTGCCCGCACGGCAGGCCGACGATGATCCATCTGTCCGTGGATTTATTGGAGCGTCAGTTTGGACGCAAAGGGGCGCGGTAAGCACCGCGTTTTTTACTATTATCTAAGTTGGAATAGGGAGCGAAAAAAATGAAAATCGTAACAGACCGGGGTTGTGATTTGAGCGCAGAGCAGTTAGAAGGCTTGGATATTTCCTTCGCGCCCATGCGCCTGACGTTGGACGACAAAACCTATAACAGTGGCGTAGATATCACCCCGGAGGCATTTTATGACCTCCTGGACCAAACCGAAAGTTTTCCGACCACGTCGCAAGCCACCGCTGGAGATTTTGCTGCCATCTACCGAGAGTTAGCTGCCGAGGACCCAGACATCTTTTCTCTGCATATTTCGGGAGGATTGAGCGGCACGCTTGATTCGGCTCAAGCGGGAGCGGATATGGTACCGGAGGCCAGGGTCAAATTCTGGGATACCAAGTGGTTGTCTTGCGGCGAGGGCTGGCAGGTGGAAGTGGCGGCGCGCATGTTGCTGGCGGGCTTTAACATGGATCAGGTGACAGATCGATTGAAAGAACTGCGTGAGGCAACGGTATCGATGTTCACCCTGGATACGTTGAAGTACTTGATTCACGGTGGGCGCATCAGCCACCTGAAGGGACTGCTGGCATCGCTGCTGCACTTGCGCCCGGTCATCACGGTGGATCATGCGACCGGAAAATACACGCCCCTGGGCCAGGAACGGACCATGAAGCGGGCTGTTCAACGGATGGCTGAGCTAATCGCCAAGGTATACCCGCAGGGCAGCGCGCTGCGCATTCAGATCATGCACGGCAAGAATCCGGCGATGGTGGAC
>CAZMMI010000530.1:0-2544 GCA_964567255.1 uncultured Anaerolinea sp. | reverse complement strand
TGCTCTACCAGCATCAACTCGCTCACCAACCGCTCCAGGTCTTGATCTGCCAGCGTGGTGTTGCGGTTGATGTCGTCCTTTACCAGGGCCAGCACCTGATTGAAGGTGGTGGCCTGGGCTGCGCCCATCTTTTCCCATTCCGGCACAGAGGCTGTCAGGTGTTTTTCCAACTCGGCCAGGGCCAATTTTGCCGCCGCGGTATCTTTCTTTGCCAGGGCCAGGCGCACGTCGGACACTTTGCTCAATCCTTGCCAGACCAATAATTGCCCTTCCAGCGTGGCCCGCACATCAACAGCCTGGTTGCGCTCGGCTTGCGCGCCGATAAAGGTCAGCGCGGCTTCATCCAGTTCTTGCTGCTTACCCTTCAAATCGGCCTGGGCCTGTTCCAACCCGGCCTTCGTTTCCCGGTAGCGTTTTTCCACCGGTTGGTATAAAGCCAGATAGGTGAGCAGGACGCCCAGGGCAAAGAAACCAACCGTGACCGCCAGCCCGCGCAGAAGGGGCCGCACGACCTTCCCTGTGCGCGTGTTGGGGCTGAAAATGTGCCGAAAGAAGCGTCCGACCGCCGAGCCCCTGGCAGGGATAGGTTCCCCAGGCAGTTCGGCAGCTTTAGCGTGTGTTGATTCGGTTTCTTCAACGGTTTCCTGCACGGGTGTTTTTTCTTCCTCGGGTTGCTCGGTAGGTTGAATTTCAGATGCCATGATGTTTTCCTCTTAACGGACAGGGGTGGGGGTGGGTGTTTCGTAGGCGGTGGGCGTGGGCGTCAAATCCAGCACCGCCGTGGGCGTCGGCGTGAAATCTAACACCGGTGTGGGGGTTGGCGTACTGGCCAGGGTGGGCAGTACGGGCAGCCCGTCCGCCGACATCATCTGCCAGGCCAGCTCCAACTCAGAGGCTGCCAGGATGGGGAAGTTCGGCAGATGTCCCGATGCCTGATCCAGGTAGACCAGCCATTCTTCGGTTCCTTCCAGGTCTCCGGCGCGCAGCACCCGTCTGGCCAGGTCCACTTGCTCGAGGGCCAGGCCGAAATTATTCTGCGCCAGGTAGATTTGCGCGCGGGTCACCAGTCCCATCGCTCGCATGAGCACCGTTTCGCGCTGCAGCGCTTCCAGCGGGGCTCCGGAAGCAGTCAGGGTCTCTTCTACATAGGCCAATCGCTCGGCCTGGACCATGTTTTGGCCGGCCAAATCTTCGTAATTCAATTGCAGTTGGCCGATCTGAGTGGCCTGGTACTCGACGAAAGCCAGATAAGGCGTGATGGTTGATTGCATATAGTTCATCTGTGCCGATTGAGCGCCGAGGGTGGCCTGCAGGTCGTCCAGCCGGGCCTGCGCTTCGCTCAAGCGTTCCGCCAGGCGGGTCTGGTCGTCTTCAACGCGCTCTTCCAGCCCGGTCAGGCGGGTGGAGGTGTCCTGCACGGGGGTCATTAGCTCGCGATACAGGTAGGGCAGAGCAAAATAAGCCCCGACCACGATTAAGGCCAGCAGAATCATGACGAACAGAAAACGCAGCAAGAAGCGCCAGATTGAAAATTTTCGTGTTGGGGTCGAATCGCTCATGGAATTGTCTCCTGGGTGGATTGTAGTTTGGAAAGCAGTTCTGCCAGACCCTGCAAGAAGGTTTGGAAATCTCGGCTGCCCGCGGCCATCTCTTTCAGTTCATCTTGCGTTGCTTGCAGTTCTTCGCGCATGGCTTGAACTTCGCTGGTCTGGGCTTCTATTTCTTGACTCAAAGTAGTGCTTTCTTGTTCCACGCCGCTCATCCGCGCGTCCAGTGCTTCCAGGGCTTGCAAGCGCGAGCGCAGCCCGGCCAGGTCCTGTTCTTGCTCGTTCAATTGGGCAGTCAACCCGGCGATCTCGCTTTCCATCAGCAAGACCTGGTTTTTTGATCCGTAGCGCAGGCCGCCGTTGGCTGCGCCCAAAATGGAGAGCGACAGGCACACCGAGAGGAACAGGGTGATCAGCCCGACCACGCCCGCAGCCAGCCACGGGTTGACGGGCTTGCGCAGCACAGACAAGGCTTCTGCGGCGGGCGGCTCGGGCGGGGCAGGCGTCTCCTCGGCGGGTTCTTCTGCGCGGACACTTTCCTGGGCAGGCAGGTCGATTATCTCAGCGATGGCAGCCTCTGCGGGCGCTGCTGCTTCAATGGGGGCGGGCTCTTCGGGCAGGGCTTCGGCCAGGACGGGCTCGGGCGTTTCTGCCGCGACAGGCGCTAAGGGTATTTCGCTTTCGGGCGCGCTTTGCTCCACGGGCAGCGGCGCCTCGGTTTCTTCAGGTAGATTGGAATGCTTTTTCTTTTTCATCCGGTTCACCGTATTGTTTGTTCAAAATCGGGTAGCTGTATAGATGATATACATTGATTATACACGTTCTATCAAACCTGCTCACGATCCCTTCAATGGGGGGGAATATTCCAGCTCGATTTTACCTTGGATAGCACTGCGCCAAACCGTGGTCGGTTGTAAATGGCGGGCTTTGCCCGCCTGGAAAATAGAAATAGGGAGATTTTGTCGCACGAAGTGCGACAAAATCTCCCTGATGCCTT
>CAZMMI010000529.1:0-2546 GCA_964567255.1 uncultured Anaerolinea sp. | reverse complement strand
ACTCGCCAAACAGCCAATCTTGACACGAATACCAAGACGTGATAACCTTGCCAAGTTGCAAGACGCTGTGAATTCGCCTGAAATCGCTTGCAGGCCTGTCCGGCACGAAGGGTTTGTGGGTGAGTCTGCGTCGTCGAATTCAATTTATGTATGGAGTGTGTAAGAATGTCTGATCGTTTCGTGGGAACCGTAAAATGGTTCAATGCTACTAAAGGTTATGGCTTTATCGGCCGTGACGACGAGCAAGGCGATGATGTGTTTGTTCACTTCTCCGCCATCACCATGGAAGGCTATCGCTCTTTGAAGCAGGGCCAAAAAGTTGAATTCGAGGTCGAGCAGGGCCCCAAGGGTCTTCAGGCCGCGAATGTGACCCCGGTAGTATAATCTGCCCGGATTGATCAACAACAGGGACGTCGTGAGACGTCCCTGCTGCGTTTTAATACAGGCATCATTTCGATTAATCTAATCGAAACCCCAATAGATATAGGGTCAGCTTGAAATACTCCTGCAGAGTATACTGCCATCCGCGCGCCGACAAAAACCAATCCCGCGAGCGGTACCAGGACGCCGGAACCGGCGAAACGATGATCTCTTTGTCGCTGCCCCGGAAAATATCCCGGAAGACGACCCGCGTGCGCAGGGTGTGAAACGGATCGGTCACCACAATGCACGACCTAAAATTGCGCTCCTGCATCAGGTGCAGCACAGCCACTGCCTCGTCGCGCGTGCTGGTCACCGTCCGTTCGGTGATTAAGATCGACGAAGATGGAATCCCCAGGCGGTTCGCCTCGGCATGCAAATCATCACTGCCGAAAACCCCAGGGCGGATTTCGCCGGTTTCGGTCAAGATCAACCATTCGCCATACCGCTCGTGCATTAACCGTGCCGCTTCAGGCAGGCGCTCGCTTCCTCCGCTCAACACTACCACCGCATCGGTCTTCTCCAGTGGGTCGGCAATGATCAACACCGCCCCCGCCAGACGTAAAGCCAGGTACAAAGCCGCCAAACCGGCGATGAATGCCACGGGAATTGCCATTATTCCCAATCCAGCCAGGCAGCAGCCTTTCGGTTTGCGTTGGTCGATGGTCAAACGCTCCTCTCCAGCCCCTATCGCCCCGCCAGGGCGGCGCGCATCTGTTCCAACCCTTCCATCAACATGGATCGCGGGCAGCCAAAATTCAGGCGCACAAACCCCTCGCCCCCCTTGCCAAACCACGAGCCTTCATTCAAGGCCACGCGGGCATTGTTCTTAAAGAAGTCAGCCGGCTTGTCGCCCAGCCCTGCTCCACGGCAGTCTATCCACGCCAGGTAGGTGGCTTCAGCGTGGGTCATTTTCAAGCCAGGCATGTTTTGGCGAATATACGCCTCGGCCGTGTCGCGGTTGGCTTGTAAATAAACCAGGAGGGCATCCAGCCAGGGGCGGCCTTCCCGGTAAGCCGCCGCGGCAGCCGTCATGCCCAGCAAATTGCTCTCGCCCACCACCCCACGCCGCGCCGCCAGGAACTTCTTGCGCAAGTCCTTGTTCGGGATGATCGCAAACGAACAATACAAACCAGGGATGTTAAACGTCTTGGAAGGCGCCATCAGCGTGATTGTCTGCTCTGCGATTTCGTTATCTAGCGACCCAATCGGGATGTGCTTGCTCTCCGAGAACACCAGATCTGCATGAATTTCATCCGAGCAGATCGCAACACCGCGCCGCAGGCATTCTTCAGCAATGCGCTCTAGCTCGGGCTGCGTCCAAACCCGTCCTACCGGATTGTGCGGGCTGCACAGCAAGAACATACGCGTGTTCGCCTCAAATGTGGCGTTCAGCACGTCCCAATCAATCTCGTAGCGTCCATCCTCTTTACAAACCAACTGCGCTTCCTGAAGCACCCCCGAGACATGCTTAGCTGTGCCCAAGAAGGGCATATACACGGGAGGTTGGATGAGCACGCCTTCGCCTTCCTTGACCAGGGCGTGGCTAGCAAGATTGAACCCAACCACCACACCCGGCAGAAACACAATCGCTTCCGGGTCCACCTGCCAGGCATACTGCTGCTTGAGATGGTCTACCACCGCGGCGGCAGTTTCTTTTTCTTGAGAAGCATAACCGAACACACCATGCTGCACGCGTTTTAAAAGGGCATCAACCACAACCTGCGGCGCGCGAAAATCCATGTCCGCCACCCACATCGGCAGCACATCTTCATCGAAATAATTCCATTTGATGCTATCGCTCGCCCGTCGATCAATGATTTCGTCAAAGTTCCAGCTCATGAATACCCCTAAGGAGAAGATTTGGTAACTTGCTCAGAGGGTGGAAAAAGTTCCGCTTCTGGCTGAGTAGTTACAAGATTTGTCGTCAATTTTACCCTAATAAACCGGCCATTCCTCGGTTCAGTGGCAATCGACATTGTGAAATCCGAAGATACCCATACCGATTCCCAGAGAGCCAAAGCTACGGCTCTTTGGGGTTACACCACGCTGATCCCCAATGAACCCAACAACCCAACCTACAGCGGCCTACAAGCAGTTACAATTGTGATATACTGATCTCATTC
>CAZMMI010000528.1:0-2548 GCA_964567255.1 uncultured Anaerolinea sp. | reverse complement strand
CTTAGCGTAGGGGTAAAGAGGCCAATTTGATGAGTGAGAAGAAGTTTGCAATTTCGCCGGCCTTTATTGAGCGCATGCGCGCGCTGATGGGCGACGAGGTGGATGCGCTTTTGGAGGCGCTGCAGAAATCACCAGCAACGGGGTTGCGGGTGAACTCTCTCAAAATCTCTGCCGACGGGTTTGGCCGGCTGAGCACCTTTGCCCTGGATCCGACATCTATTCCGGGCGGGTTCCGGGTGGGCGAGGAGGCCAGCCCTGGCAAACATGCTTATCACGCGGCGGGGCTGTATTATCTGCAAGACCCGGCAGCGATGGCGGCTGCCTGGTTGCTGGACCCGCAGCCCGGGGAACGCGTGTTAGATCTGGCCGCAGCGCCTGGCGGGAAGACCACACACCTGGCAGCGCTTATGCAGAACAGCGGGTTGTTGGTGGCCAATGAAATTGATCGGCAGCGCGCCTGGGATTTGGTCGAAAACCTGGAGCGGCTGGGCGTGGTCAACGCGGTTGTGACCAATGAGCATCCTCAGAGGTTGGCGGACAAGTTCAAGGATTATTTTGATCGGGTGTTGTTGGACGCGCCGTGTTCGGGCGAGGGGATGTTTGGCAAGAGCGACGCTGCTCGGACGCAATGGTCAAAAGCCTTTGTGCAAAGCTGCGCAGTGCGACAGAAGCAAATCATTCGCTCAGCGGCAAAAATGGTCCGGCCGGGCGGCAGGTTGGCTTATGTGACTTGCGCATTCTCGCCGGAAGAAAATGAAGGGGTTGTGGCTGACTTCTTGAGCGAAAATCCCGAATTTCAAATCATCGATGTGTCCAGGGTTGAGGGGTTTGGACCAGGCATGGATGCATGGGCGCCCGAGACACAGCGAGTGGAGCATCTCAGTCGAGCAGTGCGTTTGTGGCCTCATCGATGGCCCGGAGGGGGGCACTTCATCGCTCTTCTGGAGCGGGCCGAAGTGGGAGAAGGCGCGGAGATGTATGAGATGCGCACGCCTCGGTTCTATGCTGATACGGAGCAGGCGATTGTGGCCTTTGCCGCAGACACCTGGAAAAGGATGCCGGATTTTGGCGAGTTAACTTTGATCGGAGAAGGTCTCTTTGCGCTGCCAGAAGAGCACCCAGATCTGCGCGACTTGAATGTGCTTCGTTATGGGCTAAAGCTAGGCGAGATCCTCAAGGGTAGGTTTGAGCCGTCCCATGCTGTGGCGATGGCCGTGCCGTCTGCGCTGGTCCGGCGCGTGGTGAGATTTGAACCCGACTCGACAGAGTTGAGAGCTTACTTGCGCGGGGAGCCGTTTGAGTCGCCTGGCGAACCAGGATGGGTGGTTGTGGCTGTGGGGGATTATCCGCTGGGCTGGGGAAAGCGTGTCAACGATGTGGTTAAAAATCACTATCCTCGCAACTTGCGGCGTGGATAGCTAAACCGTTTCGATCTGGCTTCCTTCAAATCCGCCCATGTGCTTGATGACGCTGGCTGCTGCTTGTGATCCACTCAGGAGCGCTTGCTGAAGGCTGTAGTGACGGTACCAGGAACATACAAAAGCGGCCTGGAATGCGTCCCCGCAGCCGGTGGTGTCCACAATGTTATCCGCTGGCAAGGCGGGTTGGTAAAGCACCTGGTCATGGCGCAGCGCGACGCTGCCCGAGGCGCCAAGCGTGACGACGATGAAGGCGGTGCGCGAACGGGCGATCGATTTGGCGCGCTCGACCACCTCATCATCGCCGCTAAAGAAAGCAATGTCGATGCGATCCAGATTGGATTCCAGTAAGTCGAAGTTGCGTGTATCCAGAAAGTCGGCGTGGAGGAGGACGGGGGCCTGTAATCGTGTTAAGGCAGCGGAAAAGTTCTCATCTACGGTGACCATCGACACCAGATGGTGTGAATTGGCATACGCCCAATCCTCGTCGGAGAGGCGGTACTTGGCATAAACGCCGCCATCCCAACTGTCGGGTAGGAAATAGCGATCGCCTTCCTCGTTGATAAAAATGCGATTGCTGGCGGTTTTTCCCGGAAGTCGATAAAAGTGTGAATCGTCGATTTGGTGGGCTTCCAGTCGGCGGCGAATTTCAACCTCGTAACGGTCTTGGCCAGCCGGACCAAGCACACTTACCTCTGTGATGCCGCTTTTCCGGCATTGCATGGCGAAATTAACCGCGTTCCCGCCAACAAAGGCGAGATTCTTTTGTGGGTAAATATCGACTGTACAACAAGTCATTGCGCAGATTTTCATGGTAAATTCCCGATTAGAGGATGGTTGGCGATAAGCTTTTTTCTAAAGATAACCGGTTGATTGTACCTGAGGTGTTACTACTCAGCTAGAGGTGGAAGAAACATGAACTTTCCCCACCCTCTGAGCAGTTACACTGAGGTTAGCGACAATAGGATGTCGTCAATTACGGGAATTCGGGTAAAATGAATTGGAGAGATTTTGTCCACATGGATGATTCCACGGAGATATATTATGTATGATGCGTTGAGTATGGATTATGACCGCTTTGTTAACTGGCCTTCGCGGCTGGCATTTGAGATGCCCTTTATCGAAGCTCA
>CAZMMI010000527.1:0-2551 GCA_964567255.1 uncultured Anaerolinea sp. | reverse complement strand
GTCAATATATAGCATCTTGTAAATGCTATAGAACTCGAAAATCTGGCGGATGTAATTGCGCGTTTCCTCGGGGCGGATGACCTCCAGAAGCAAATCGGGGTCGTCTCCGGCCAATTGGCTCCAGGCAATGGTGTTGCCGGGACCGCCGTTGTAGGCTGCCAGCGCCCAGAACGAGCTGCCGCTGAAGTAATCGCGCTGCCGCGCCAGGTACTGCGCGCCATAGACGATGCTGACATTAGGGCGGCTCAGGTCGGCTTGATCGTAGTTGTTGGGCCAGTTGTTCAGCACAAAGATTTCCTGCCCGGTGGCGGGCATGATCTGCATTAGACCCTGCGCGCCCACCCCGGAGGTTGCGAAAGGCTCGAACAGGCTTTCCTGGCGGATGACACTGAGGAGATACAGCGGGTTCATGTCGTGTTCGGCTGCATTGGGCAGGACCAGGTCACGGTAATAGACGCCGAAGCGAATGTGATTGAAGTATTTGGGAGCCGAGAGAGTCCCGACATCGTCCATCCCTGCCAGATCCAGGATCTGGCGGGAGGCCAGAATGGCAGGGCGGTAATAGTTTTGTTCGAGGAAGAAATTCATCAGGCGGAAGGTCTGGGCCGGGTCGGCAACTACGGACTGGCGCACGGTTTCGAACTCGTTCCTAGCTTCGGCAAACAAGCCCAGGCGGTGCAATTCCTCGCCGCGCTGGAAGGCTGGGTCGAGACGCAGCGCGCTGAGATCGGCGAGGTTGGTGTCGGGGGACAGGCCAAAGGTAGTCCGCAGCCAGGTTTCAGCTTCGGGGCGCAAGGCGTTGAGATCATAATCCAGGTTGATGGGCGGAGTGAATTCAAAAGGCGCCTGGCCGGCTGCCAACTCTTTAGCGCGTTCGCTGTAGTAGCCGGTTGGATCGCGCATCGCGGCCTGTTCATAGGATCGCCGGGCTTCATCGGTGCTGCCCTCGGCGGCGTGGGTCTTTCCGACCCACAGCAGGGCCGCAGCCTGGTCTTCGGGATCGATGGCCAGCACCAGCATCCGTTGGAAGATGGTACGGGCCTGAACATAGTCGCCTAAGCGGTAAGTGGTGATGCCAGATAGGAACAGCCCGTCCATGCTGCGGTCTGCGGAGGGGTAACCGTCGATCATCTGCTGCCAGACTGCCGCCGCCTCGGCGAGGAAGCCCCCGCGTTCGAGGATGCGGGCAGCTTCATAGAGTACAGTAGGCGCTTCGGGTGTTTGAGGGAATAGCGCGACATAACCTAACAGCCCCTGGGCAGCTTCCTGGTATTGGTCCAGGTAAGCCCATTGCGTATAGGCTCGTTCGGTGTAAGCCCGGTAGAGGAAACGATCGGAGGGGTACTGATCGATGAGCTCGTTAAAATATTCCAGGGCATATCCCGGCTCATCGAGTGCCCGTCGGGACAGTGCCAGGTAGTACAAGGCCGTGCCATCAACTGATTCGCCGGATTTGATGTAACGGTTCAGCGCATCAATCGCCAGGCCATACCTCCCGGCGAAGTGGTCGATGATGCCCCGGTCGAGTTCGCTGACCGGAATACCGGCGTTAACCAGTTCGGTCAGGCCCAGGTAGGTGTCAAAGGAGGTGGGGAAGAGGTTGGCCGAGTCGAGGTAACGGGCGTAAGCCTGTTCGGGCTCGCCCAGGCTCATGTACGTTTGGCCAAGGGAGTAGTTGGCGCGGGCTTTGGCGTAATCATTGGAAGCGGTCTGGTATATATCCAGGTAGAGGATCACAGCGTTGGTGAAATCATTGGCTGCCCGCAGCGCGTCGGCTTGCTTCAGGCGAATCCATTCCGGGCTGCCGGGATGGTAGTATTCGAGGGCCTTTTGATAGGCCGTCGCGGCGTTCATCATTTCGCCGGCGTTTGCAAAAGCATCGCCCTGGAATTCATAAACGTAGCCGTTGAGCAAGCCGGGACCCAGTTCGATGTACTTACCGTACGCTTGCGCAGCCAGGGAATATTGCAAGCTGTCGTCGTAAGCTTGAGCCAGGTAAAACCACGCGTAGGGGGTCTGGGGAGAGGAAGGGTAGGTTTGGACGACGCTTTTCAACTGGCTGATGGCGGCGCCGTAGTTGCGCTCGAGGTACACCGAGCGGGCAGAGCCGATGAGCGCTGCGACACGGGTTTCGTCATCCTGGGCCGCTGATTGGGCCTCAAGGTATTGCTTGCGAGCGTCCTCGAAGTTACCGAGAAACAGGTCCTGTTCACCCAAATCGATGCGCGCGGCAGGCAGGGGCGTGGGCGATAGGGTAGGGGTAGGAACTTCGGTGGGGGTGGCGGTGACGCTGGGCGTGGGCGTCAGGGATGGGGTGGGGGTGGCGGCGCCAGGCAGCACTGTGGAGAAGGAGCAGGCCAGTCCAACAAGCGCTGGCAGAAAAATTATGAAGAGTAATTGTGCGTTACGGTGTGTTGTTTTGGGCATGAGCTTGTTCCATTTATCTATTCAAGTAAGGGTGGAGAGACCCTAATTTTAGGTGGATGTGGGTGCGAAGCACCCACATCCACCTAAAATTAGGGAACGTCCCCCAGCTTGGGCAAGTAAACAC
>CAZMMI010000526.1:1167-2557 GCA_964567255.1 uncultured Anaerolinea sp. | reverse complement strand
TGGAAGTGTTTGATGGGCAGGATTGGCGCGTGGCGACAAATGGCGAACGGGTTCACGCCGGAGAACAAGTCCTTTCGCGGATTGACTCGCGGGCGACGCTGATTTTTTTTGAAGGTACCGTTAGCGAGTTGGCGGGAGATACGGGACTTACTTTGGAAACACTGCGGGGCGGCTGGAACCGCTCTTTGCGCGTAGAAATGAACCAAACCAAAGGAGTGAGCCGCCACACGGTAGTACCGTTGCAAGGTAAAAACAGTCACTTTGTTGTCAAGACGGCTCACGGTCAAGCCGCAGTTCACGGCACTATCTTCCAAGTAGAAGTATTCTTTGATTCGAGCCGCTTTACAGTGCAACGCGGCTCGGTGGAAGTTACCCATGGGCAGCAGCAGGTTGTGCTGACTGCCGGACAGGTGGTCGCGGTCGGAGAATCCGAGACCTTAGCCCAGCCGGCTTATACGTTTGACGTTCAGGGAGCGATTGCCGCGATGACTGGCAACACCTGGACGGTTGGAGATTTGAGCTTTTTTGTCGATCCTACCCTTGGGTTCGGAAGCGACTGGCGTCTGGGAGATCGGGTGAGGGTACGCGGGCATATCCTTGGGGATGGGTCCCTGGTAGCGGATTGGATTGAATCGGCTAACAATGACAAGGAAATGGCACATTTCACCGGGCTGGTTGAATTGATTGGGACCGAATCTTGGGTGATTGGTGGGAAGACTGTCATGATCGACAGCAACACGGAGATCGAAGCGGGGTTGGCCATTGGCAACCCGGTGGAGGTTGGCTTTGTGGTGTTGGAGTCTGGAGACTGGCTGGCCCTGGAAATTGTGTCGCTAAAAGAAAAACCCGTTGAGTCAATTCCGGGCACGGTGACCGGAACAAACATCCTGACGCCACAAGCGACATTAACTTCAACAATCGTGCCGAGCCTGACGAAAACGCCTGTGCCCCCGACCGGCACGCTGCCTCCGGGCGTGCAGTTGACGCCGACGGCGGCGCCGGTGGAAGGTTGTGCGGTGGGTGAGGATCAGCCTGAGGCCATTACGCTGGCAGCGCGATATGGTGTGACCCCGGCTGAAATACTCTATTGGTTCTGCCAGGGTTACGGCTTTGGCGAAATTGAACTGGCATATGAACTGGCCCAGGGCGCTGGAGTTCCGGTTGAGACGGTGTTCGAGATGGTCGAATCGGGAATGGGGTGGGGTTTGATTAAGCAGACCTTGCAGCCTGCGACTGCTACGCCCGAGCCTACCAAGACGGTTAAGCCAAGCAAGACTCCGGAGCCGACCAGTACGCTCAAGCCCACGGATGAACCGAAACCTACGAAGGAGCCCGAGCCAACCGATGAGCCGAAACCTACAAAGGAACCCAAGCCAACTGATGAGCCGAA
>CAZMMI010000526.1:0-1067 GCA_964567255.1 uncultured Anaerolinea sp. | reverse complement strand
GATGAGCCGAAACCTACAAAGGAACCCAAGCCAACTGATGAGCCGAAGCCGACCAAAGATAAGTAGGCATTGCTAGCGTTTAGAAAAACAATTTTGCCCCCCGCGTTTCGCAACCGGGGGGCACGTTTTATTGATAGAATGGGGACATGGCATTTGCATTGACAGTAGCAAAACTGGAAGAAGCGATGCGACAGCCGGGTTGCCCGGTGTGCCGCATCAGCCGGGCGGCGGCTGAGCGCGGAATCGATGCGTTCTTGTGGGAGAATGTCAATGATATTCCCACCCGCCAGCCCATCATCGACGCTTACGGCTTCTGCGGGGAACATACTCGCCTGCTGGTAGCCATCGAGATGTCGAACAGCGGGCCGGTGCTGGGGGTGAATATTATCTATGAGCATCTGGGCAGGCTGGTGAGCGGAGAATTGAAGCGCGCCGGCTGGTCGCAGAAGATGGGCAACTGGCTGCGGCGAGCGACTTCGCGAGGCCTGCTAACACCGAAGAAGCGCTGCCCGGCTTGTGTTACAGTGGAAGAGACCGCTCGTAATCAACTGGCGGTGTTGTTTGAGGAGTTGGAGGCGGAACATGAGGGCATGGCCGGCGCTTATCGCGGTTCAGACGGACTGTGCCTGGATCACTTGCGCCAAGGTCTGGAAGGTTACGCGGGGCAGTATCCGCGCGGAGCAGCCTGGCTGGTGGAAGAAACTACCATGCGCCTGGAGCGCCAGAGCGAGCGCATGAAAGAATATGTCCGCAAGAACAATTGGGAATACCGGGCGGAGAAAATTACCCCAGAGGAAGCCGCCGCCTGGCGGAAGACTCTGACTTTCTTCACCGGTCTGCCTGGCGAGCGATTTACGTTTACGAAGGAAGAATTTTAAGAGAGCCGTAAGCTGTCAGCCTTCAGCCGTTAGCTTCAGAAATAAAATGGCCGTGAGAAGCCCCGACTTTGTCGTGGTTGAAGGCAAATCTGCAATCCCCGGAGCAGTGTTGTCTCTTTGCCAAAGAGGTGTATCTGTGCCTGCGCTTTCACTAGCCTGAGTCCCCCTAGTTTTACCTTTGCTTTAATA
>CAZMMI010000525.1:0-2561 GCA_964567255.1 uncultured Anaerolinea sp. | reverse complement strand
TGTCCGAAAGCGCGAGGAGACCCACAAGATGGCGGAGGCCAACCGCGCGTTCTCTCACTACCGGGTGTAACAGGCCGCTGGCTTGTTGCTGGTAGTGTAGAACGCGCTTTACTTGAAGCAGGTGTTTTGAAATGGCACGAAATTTTCCGTTAGAACGGTGCCGTAACATAGGAATAATTGCTCACATCGACGCTGGTAAAACCACCACGACCGAGCGTATCCTGTTTTACACAGGCAAAACTTATAAAATCGGGTCGGTGGACGATGGCACCACTGTAACGGATTGGATGGCTCAGGAGCGCGAACGGGGGATTACGATCGTCTCCGCGGCGGTTACCGCTGAGTGGAAAGACTTCCAGATTAACGTTATTGATACGCCCGGTCATATTGACTTCACCGCTGAAGTGCAGCGCTCATTGCGCGTGCTGGATGGTGGCGTGGTTGTCTTTGATGCTACCCAGGGGGTTGAGCCGCAAAGCGAAACCGTCTGGCGCCAGGCTGACCGGTACGCCGTCCCCCGAATTTGTTTCATCAACAAAATGGATCGCGTAGGCGCGTCCTATGATTACTCGATCGAATCCATTCGCCAGCGCTTGGGGGCCAACCCCATTCCGATGCAGATGCCGATTGGATTCGAGGCAGCTTTCTCAGGCGTGGTGGATTTGCTGGAAATGCACGCGGTGTATTGGGAAGATGATCAAGGCCGCGAGATGACCATCCGCCCGATTCCCGCGGACATGCAGGCCGAAGCCGAAGCTGCCCGCGCCACCCTGGTGGAGCGAATTGCGGAAGTGGACGACGATCTGACGGTGAAGTTCCTGGAAGGCGAAGAGCTGAGCGTGGAAGAGTTGAAAGGCGGGCTGCGGCGAGCCGTTTTGGCTGGCACAGCTACGCCCGTCTTCTGCGGCACCGCCCTGCGCAACAAGGGCATCCAATTGGTTTTGGACGCCGTAATCGACTACCTGCCTTCTCCGCTGGAAGTGCCCGCGGTGGTAGGCACCGACCCGCAGACCGGGGAAGAAATTTCCCGTCCGCCGGAAGACAGCGCGCCCCTCAGCGCGTTGGTGTTCAAGATTGTGACCGACCCCTATGTGGGCCGCCTGGCGTATTTCCGGGTGTATTCCGGAACGATCAATACCAACCAGATGGTCTATAACCCCAGCAAAGGCCGCCGCGAGCGCATTGGCCGCATGGTACGCATGTACGCCGACCGGCGCGAAGACGTGACCACGATTGGGGCAGGGGATATTGGCGCGGTGTTGAGCCTGAAGGAAACCTTCACGGGTGACACGCTGTGTGATGCGCAGTCGCAAATTGTACTGGAGACCATCAGCTTCCCCGAACCGGTGATCATGGTGGCTGTTGAGCCCAAAACCTCTGCCGATCAGGATAAGATGGGTGAAGCGCTGCGGAAACTTTCTGAGGAAGACCCGACCTTCCGGGTCACATCCGACGAAGCGACCGGGCAAACGATTCTTGCGGGGATGGGCGAGCTGCATTTGGACGTGCTGGTTGATCGCATGTTGCGCGAGTTCCGCGTTCAAGCCAACGTGGGCAGCCCGCGCGTTTCTTACCGCGAGACCATTACCCGCCCGGTGATGAAAGTCGATTACCGTTATGCAAAGCAGAGCGGCGGACGGGGCATGTATGGGCACGTTGTGTTCAACATGGAACCGGGCGAGCGCGGGAACGGCGTCTTGTTCGAGAACAAGATCGTGGGTGGAGCGATTCCGGGCGAATTCATCTCTCCGATTCAACGTGGTGTTATGGAAGCGGCGGAGAGCGGAGTTTTGGCCGGGTATCCGGTCACGGATGTCAAGGTTACGCTGATTGATGGTTCGTACCACGAAGTGGATTCGAACGAGATGGCGTTCCGGATGGCAGCCATTTTCTGCTTCAAGGAAGCTTTCCAGCGCGGCGCTCCCGTCTTGCTGGAGCCGATCATGAGGACAGAAGTGGTCATGCCTGAAGAGTATTTGGGCGATGTGCTGGGGCAGTTGAGTGCCCGGCGCGGCGAGATTCAGGGGATGGAAATGCGTCCCGGAAATGCTCAGGCCGCCCGCGCGCTGGTTCCCCTTGCAGAATTATTTGGGTATACGACCGAGCTTCGGTCCGCTACCCAGGGCCGCGGGGTCTTCTCGATGGAGTTTGACCACTACGCCCCGGTGAGTGCCTCAGTGCAGGCCAAACTTTTGAACAGTTAATAATAACATTGTTTTGAGCAGGGATCTTTTCAGGAGGAGTCTTCATGGCTAAGCAGAAATTTGACCGAAGCAAGCCGCATCTGAATGTAGGGACGATGGGACACATCGACCACGGCAAGACGACCTTGACGGCTGCGATCACCAAGTATTGCAGCTTCACGGGTTCGGCCGACTTCCGCGCGTACGACCAGATCGACAACGCGCCGGAAGAAAAAGCACGCGGCATTACCATCAACATTGCGCATGTTGAGTATCAGACCGAGAACCGGCACTATGCCCATGTGGACATGCCCGGTCACCGTGACTACATCAAGAACATGATCACCGGCGCGGCGCAGGTAGACGGCGCCATCCTGG
>CAZMMI010000524.1:0-2563 GCA_964567255.1 uncultured Anaerolinea sp. | reverse complement strand
CCTGCCACGGCTCGTTCGGTGGAGGATGCTCTACCGGCGGCGCGGGTGGTTTGGGCCGGCGTGAAATTGGATCACGAACAGTCATCTTGCGATATTCCTTCAACCAGCCGGCCGCGTCTCCGCCTTTGCGACAGCCAAAGCAAAACCAGCGGGTTCCCTCAGCCCGCACCGCAAAGGAAGCAACGCGGTCGGCGTGGAATGGGCAGTGCCACATCAACCACCGCTCCGATTTTCGCACCGGCTGCCCCAAATCATCCTCGATCAGTTCAATCAAATCCAGATTCATTCCAACCCTCCCAAAGTGTAGCAATCCAAACAGGCTTGCGACACTTGCTACGCTACACTTTCCCGAGCCAGAAAAGTCGAAGTGTAGCAAGTGTAGCGGTGTAGCATGGCTTTTTCCTGCTACACTTTCAGCGCCAGGCGGTAGGTGATGGCCCGCCGGCCGTTATTGGGCACGCGCTCAACCAGCCCGTCCTGCTCCAGGCCCAGCAGCAAAGTCTCCACGTTTTCGCGTTTCTGGTGAACCATCAAGCCGATCTCGCGCGCCGTCATCCCGGTTGGTCCCGCCCGTTTGAGCACGCGCATCAGCCCATCCTCCTGGTTGCGCTCATCCCCGGCAGAGAACTCGTTCAGCAGGCGGTGGACGCTCTCCCGCCAGATCTCCGCGATGGACTGGCCCTGATACCAGTGATCCAGGCTGACGCAGGGATCTGCCCCGCGATCTGCTTGGCTGGCCCAATCCGACGTCGCCAGCAGCATGGCCACCTTCATCGCCGAAACGTACAACCGCCCATAAGAGGGGTACAAACGGCGGTCAATATCTCCCTGCAAGAGCATGTCATATCCGAGCGCCTTGGCATAGGCTTCCCAGGCCGCGTACACCTCCGGCTGGAGTGTCACCGCAATGGCCGGGGGCGTCTCGACCTGCACGTCCCCGACTGTCTCCTTGACCTTGGGAACGGGCAGCGCCCGCTTTGCCAGGTTGACCAGTTGAATGATTAAATCCTTGGGTATCTGAATATCATTGGGGAAGAAGCGCCAGTCGGGAATCTGTTTCTGCGGTGTGATCATGGCAAAACGAGCCCACAAACCGTTGCTCCAATGCGCGCCGCGCTCGATATGGCTGGCAACCGCGCTGGGCGTGGTAGCACCCAAATAGGAAAGATAAGCGTCTTTCACCGTCTGCCGTCCGCGCCCAACCGTTTGCGACACCTCCCGGTCCGGGCAGTCAAACAGGGACAGCACCAGCGGCAGTAGCCCGGCCGTGTAGTCCCGGTTGAACGAGTCCAGCAGTTGGCTGGCCTCATCCATCAGCCATCCGCGCTGCGCAGAAAAAGCGCGTTCGTCCAGCCAGCGCTTCTTCTCGGCGGCATCCCAGGCCTCAAAGGTGGAAGGCCGGATCGTGCCCAGCTCGGCCACCAGGGACTCGGGCGTCTGGCGGCTGGCCAGCAGGAATGTGTCCAGGCCGGCCTGCTTCAAAAGCGCTTCCCCGATCCGGAGGGCCGTTGTTTTGTGATACAGCGTCGATTCAGCCACGATAAGCTGATAAAGGTTCGGGTAGATGCGGTGAATGCCCGCTTGCAGATACACCCGGCGCGCGACTGCGGTGGATAACAAGAACAAACCGGTGCTCAAGTGAAACGCCGGATCCGACATGGGCGCTGCGCGACCGGAGAAACTACAGAAACCCTTGAGCCATTTTCCCGTGTCGTAGTCGATCCAATTACCGGCAGGTCGCACGCTAGCCGGTAGCGGAGGGAAATTCACAACCGGCATATCCGCAGGGACCGGAAGCTCACCCAGCGGATCCATAGAAAAGATGGCCTGACGGATGGCTTCGTGATAGGGCTCCTGGGACATCCGTGCTTCAAACTGTCCCAGGCGTTCTTCGGGTGGAACCGCAAGCAGCTGCCTTGCCAAGGCTTCCCAGGGGGAACCGATTCCAACAAGGGACTCTTCAACGACCGGCAGGTTTGCTAACAAGCGGGCCAGATAAAACGGTCCTGCAAAGGGATTCAAACCCGTGCTATAATCATTCATACTTACGAACGCTGTTTCAGCGTGATGGACTGCCGCCGGCTGCGACCCGGCGGCGGTTGTGTTTTGGGTCATGGGTTGTTATTTGCCTCCATTGTCCAGTTTCTCAACGGCTTTCTGCAAATCTTGCAGGGTTGGTTCCACATAAATCCGAGCAGCGTTCAGGCTGACAAACCCCAGCAGCGCGGCGATCTTTTCCAGGCTCACCCCGCTGTCCGCCAGGTTCTTCGCAAACGTATGCCGGAGCATCTGCGGGGTCAGGTTTTCAATGCCGGCATCCTGCCCAAAACGCCGCACCACGCGCTGCACCGAACGTCCGCTCAAAGCGCTCGCCGGGTTCTCATTCTCTACAGCGATCCAGATGAAATCCGTGTCGCCTTCGGGCCGAACAGCCAGCCACTCGAGCACGGCCTTGCGGGCCTCCGCATTCAACGGCACAACCCTGTCTCGGGAGCGGGTGGCGCTGCGCACAATCACCGCGCCTTTCCGGTCAAACATTTGGATATCGTTCATCAACATGTTC
>CAZMMI010000523.1:0-2584 GCA_964567255.1 uncultured Anaerolinea sp. | reverse complement strand
CAGTATCCATACGAAAGAGTATTTTACCATATCCGGCCCTCCCTTGCCGAAATCGTGTGTGTGGGGCAGGGAGAGGCTGCCTGATGCGCGATCCGCCGGGCCGGCAGGCCAGGCAGGTCTTGCGCGAATGTCCAGTCGCCTTGCCCGCCGATGAATCGTTCAATCAGATGGAGCAGCCCGCGTTAAAGACCTGCCTCTACAGGAGGCGTCGCCTTCTGTAGAGGCAGGTCTTTAATGCTGGCCAGGCGGGGGCATCTGGGATGTGTCCTTGCGGGCAAGGGTTGTTTACCGGCCCGGCAGACCTGCCGGACCGGCCATAGATGAGCATGCGTGGGACACAAGCCGAAAGTGGCTCATTGGGAATCGGCGTAGTGAAATCCGCATTTGTTATTTACGGAATAGGTTTGTTAAAACAGTGGCGTGCTGATACAATTCAGGCATGGAAGCGCGCGGAAACTTGCCCGAGATGAACCGCCTGTCGGTGTTGGCAGCGACCATTTTGCTGGCTTATGCGGCCATGCCGTTCATTCAGCTTCCGCCACGCGAGGTGGGTTTTCAACTGCCAGGGGTTTATGTGTCGGTGGTGTTGAATTTCGCCACCATCACCTCCATCCTGGCGGCGGTGATGGCGGCCTTCGGCGCGGATTGGCTGGCGCGGGGGCATCCTCTCTATTCGCAAGCGCGCAACTGGCGGCAGTGGCTGTTGCCAGGGCTGACCGCCTGGGTGCTGGGCGTGCCGCTTTCTACGCTGGAGGTGGGCCTGGAATGGTGGGCGGTGTTTGGTTTGGGCGGGCTGCTGCTGGTGCTGGTATTTGTGGCCGAATATATTACCCTCGATCCAAATGATTTGCGTCACGCCCCGGCGACCATCGGGCTGACCGCGGTGGGTTTTGCGCTGTTCCTGGTGCTGGCGATTGCCTTGAAGGCCTCTGGGCAGCGTTTATTCCTGGAAATTCCGGCTTTAATTCTGGTAGTTTTCCTGGTGACCATGCGCAGCATGTATTTGCGTCTGGGCGGCAGGTTGACGTTGATCTGGCCGGTGGTGATCGCTGTTTTTACCGGTCAAATGGCGGCAGGGCTGCATTACTGGCCGCTCAGCCCGTTGCAACATGGCATGGTCTTGCTGGCGGCAGCTTACGCGCTGACGAGCCTGGTGGGGGCGATTGCGGAAGAGCGCCCGCTGCGTGGAGTGATTATTGAGCCGGCCATCATGCTGGTGGTGCTGTGGGGGCTGGCAGCGTTGTTGAGGCGGTGAAATGCGCCTCACGTACGCTCAATGGGTTCTCATGCGCGACCACATTGTGGCCCAATTGCCCGAAGAAGCCTGCGGTTTGATCGGCGGGCAGGGGGATGAAGCGCGACTGGTTCTGCCGGTGACCAACGAATTGCACAGCCCGGTGCGTTTCCGCATGTCGCCGCAGGAGCAGTTGGATGCGTTCTTGCGCTTCGAGCAAGCCGGGTTAGAGTTGATCGGGATTTTCCATTCTCATCCTCGCGGGCCCGCGACACCTTCACCGACCGACGTGGCTGAATGGATGTACGCAGATGTGAAATCTTTAATCTGGTCGCCGAGGAATGGACGATGGAGTGCAAGAGCCTTTATAATGGGGGCTTCTGTCTTTCATGAGCAACCACTGCTTGTGGAGCCTGGCGAAAGGCGTCCCGGCGTAACCGGCTAAGGTCTTTCGGGTTATAACCTTTACGGGATAATTGTTTGAGAGGTAGTATGGAAGCGTTTGCACTATCGTTAGCGGCTTTGGGGATCTCTTATCTGTTAGGGTCGATACCGTTTGGCTGGTTGGTGGTGAAGATCGCCACGGGCCGTGACATTCGTGCAATTGAAAGCGGGCGCACGGGCGGAACGAACGCCATGCGCGCGGCGGGCTTCTTGGCCGGGCTGCTGACCGCGGCGGGCGATGTGGGCAAGGGCTTCCTGACCAGCCTGGTGGTGCGCTGGCTGGTGCCGGCGGATTATTCCTTTTTTGTGTGGGTGCAGGTGGCTGCTCCGCTGCTGGCGGTGCTGGGTCACAATTACTCCATTTTCTTGATAGAGAAGCGCAGCAACGGCAAGTTGCACTTGCGCGGCGGAGCCGGCGGCGCGCCTTGTCTGGGCGGCGCGGTGGGCTTGTGGCCTTCGGCTGCGGTGGTGATCCTGCCGATTGGCATCCTGGTGTTTTTGTTCGGCGGTTACGCTTCTCTGACCACGATCAGCATTGCGCTCAGTTCGATTGCCATTTTCTCTTACCTGCATTTTGTGCAGGGATATCCCTGGCAGTTCATCCTGTACGGGGTTGCCAGCTTGCTGGCGCTGGCCTGGGCGCTGCGGCCCAACCTGGCGCGCCTGGCGCAAGGCACCGAGCGGGCGGTGGGCTTGCGAGCCTTGATCCAGAAGCGCCGCATGGAGATTGAGACGAAATAAAAAATTTCTGTTTAGCATATAAAAACTCGCGCTTAGCGCGAGTTTTTATATGCTAAAAGTTACTGCTCTACCAGGGCCTGAGTAGTTACTGCTAAAGTTCTTCCCCGCCCTCGGATTGCATGTTTTTATACAAGTAGCGCACGTTGCGGCGGTGAAGCTCTTCGG
>CAZMMI010000522.1:0-2589 GCA_964567255.1 uncultured Anaerolinea sp. | reverse complement strand
ACTTTCTTCTCCCGTTGAGCAGTTATCTTATAATAGAATGATGAACACTGTCGTCCTCACCCAGCCCTTGCCTCCAGCCATGCGCCTCGAATTCGTTCTCGGCGACCTGACGGATGAGATCGTGGACGCCATCGTCAACGCTGCCAACACCCACCTCCAGCACGGCGGAGGTGTGGCCGGGGCCATCTCTCGGCGCGGAGGCCCTGCCATCCAGGCCGAATCGGACGCCTGGGTGCGCGAACATGGACTCGTCACCCACGCTCATCCTGCCTGGACCGGACCCGGCAACCTGCCTTGCCGTTACATCCTCCACGCCGTTGGTCCCATCTGGGGTCAGGGAGACGAGGACCGCAAGTTAGCCGACTGCATCCGCGGCAGTCTGGACGTGGCCCAGCAGCTCAACCTGCACTCCATTGCCCTGCCGGCCATCTCCACCGGCATCTTCGGCTTTCCCAAGGCCCGCGCCGCACAGATTACCTTGCAGACCCTGCGCGAATGGGCCGCCCAACACTCGGACGGGCCGTTGGAAGTAGTGCGCGTCACCATCATCGACCAGCCCACCCTGGATTTCTATCTGGAGGCCGCTGCATGATCACATCCTCTCAAAACTCCCGCCTGCAGCACGTCCGCGCACTACTCACCCAGCGCAAAGACCGCGAGCATTTTGGCGAATTTGTTGTAGAAGGCGTCCGGCTGGTCGAAGAGGCCCTGGCCGCCGGCTGGCAGGCTCGCTTTTTACTGTACACCGACGAACTCTCGGTGCGCGGCCAAAGCCTGGTGGAAAGCGCCCGCCGGCAGAACGTGGAGGCCGAGGGCGTCACCACGCACCTGATGAAAGGTCTTGGGGATACCGAAACGCCGCAGGGTCTTCTGGGCGTTTTTGTCCGCCGGGCGCTGCCCTTCCCCGAGAACCCCAATTTTCTCGTCGCCACCGACGCCTTGCGCGACCCCGGCAACCTGGGCACGCTCCTGCGCACAGCCGCTGCCGCGGGCGTGCAGGGCATTCTGCTCGGCCCAGGCACCACCGACCCTTTCAATCCCAAGGCCTTGCGCTCGGGCATGGGCGCCCATTTCCGCCTGCCCATGCAGAAAATGGATTGGCCTGCCATCGAAGCCCTGTGCCGCCCAGCCACCGAAATCTGGCTGGCTGAGGCCGCCGAGGGCACGCCCTGCTGGCAAGCCGACCTGCGCCGCCCAGTCACACTCATCATCGGCGGTGAAGCCGATGGCGCCGGCCCCCAGGCCCGCGCCCTGGCTTCGGGTAACATCACCATTCCTATGCCCGGCCGCAGCGAATCGCTCAATGCCGCCGTAGCCGCCGCCATCTTGCTATTTGAAGTTGTCCGCCAGAGGAGTATCCGTTCATCATGAAAGTTCGCTCAGTCACCTGTTTCTTCGACCCGCGCTCTTCGCAGGCCTACCGCCATCTCGACACCCTCTCCGCATTGGCCCGCGACGCCGTCAGCCTTTACGGCGCTGCCGGGAGCGAGGTGCAAACCACCCGCCTGGCCACCGTGCCCTTCCCCCTGCTCTACCAAACCGAGGACCTGTCCGCCGCCGTGCAGTTGGCCCAAACCCTGGAAGCCGACGCCGCCGAGCGCGGCTTCACCTACCTTTCCCTTGGCCCGGCCTTGCCCGCCTACCCTGCCAGCTTTGACCTGGTTGCGCCCATTCTTGCGGCCACAAAAAATGTCTTCCTCACCGGCATGATCGCCACCCCCGCCGAGGGACTTTCCCTGCCTGCCGCGCGCGCCTGCGCCCAAATCATCACCCAGGCCGTGGGACTGGAGCCGGAAGGCTTTGCCAACCTGCGGTTCGCCGCCCTGGCCAACCTCAACCCCCACGGGCCCTTCTTCCCCGGCTCTTTCCATACCGGCGAGCGCCCCGGCTTTGCCCTGGCCGTGGAATGCGCCGACCTGGTGCTGGACGCCTTCCGCAAGACGCCCACGCTGGCCGAAGCCCGCCAACGGCTAGTCACGGTTCTGGAAGATCAAGCCTCTGCCCTCACCGCCCGCGCCGTGCATCTGGCCCAGCAATACAACCTCGACTTCTACGGCATCGATTTCTCTCCCGCGCCTTACCCGCAGGACTGGTGCTCGCTGGGCGCCGCCATCGAGCAGCTCGGTCCCGCCGCGCTGGGATTGAGCGGTTCGTTGGCCGCCGCGGCCTTCGTAGCCGACAGCCTGGATCGAGGCCGCTGGCTGCGGGTGGGTTTCAACGGCCTCATGCTGCCCGTCCTCGAAGATTCCCGCCTGGCCAAACGTGCCGCTGAAGGCATCTTGACGCTCAAAGACCTTCTGCTGTACTCGGCGGTATGCGGCTGCGGGCTGGATACCGTGCCCCTGCCCGGCGATGCAACTGCCAACCAGATCACCGGCGTGCTGCTGGACATGGGCGCGCTGGCGCTGCGCCTGAACAAACCCCTGGTTGCCCGCCTCATGCCCATCCCAGGCAAGGCCGCCGGCGACGCGACCGGCTTCGACTTTGAATTCTTCGCCAACAGCCGCGTCCTGGCCCTGGATGCTGCGCCTTTGCAAAGAGGGCTTGCCGGCGACGAAAGCCTTTCCATCAAACCACGCGGATAGAAGC
>CAZMMI010000521.1:0-2601 GCA_964567255.1 uncultured Anaerolinea sp. | reverse complement strand
GACTACGTGATGAAAGAAGTAAGATGAGCGCACAACCAGCCGCTGCAGTCGTCGGGGCGGCGGGTGAAGGTTGAAGTCTTGGGAATCCGGAATTGCCGCCGCGACTGAGCGGCAGCGTTAGGACGCATCTTGTGGCCGTCGAGACGTGGGTGGTTGGCGCGGAGTACGACGAGAACCTTTTTCGAGCTCTTGGGGCTGCACTACGAAAGCTCGGCTGTACACTTGCTGATAAATCTTGGGGTGTTGGCGGCTCAGAGGAACTTAGCAGGTGGGTACTCGAGTCCTCACTTGGACAACTTGTGGTAGAAGCCGAGACCTACGTTGGTCTGTCTGTGTCTGGCCCGATTGAAGCGGTGGACGCGCTGCGGCTCCAAATGGCTATCGGAAGGAACTCGGAATGAAATACCAGGGACTCAACGCTCGAGTTACGAAGCTGGTCCTGTGTTCTTCGAGCTGCGTCCTAACAAGTCGCTGGAGCGGACACGTGAAAAATAGAGTGCCAAGCCCATATGTCGGCGTGCGCGCCGCTCAGCTCAAGCGATGGCGCGGACGCTACGCGCCGCGCCATCGGAGCGGCGGATATCATCCGCCGCTCCGTTCGCCTGCATGAGAAATGGATATGAATAAAAAAGAACTAGTTATTCCAGATGTAGCGTTGAATGATCCAAAGGCTTTGGAAGTACTTCGCGCATGGGTTGCTAACAGCGCATTGCAATGTAGTTTGTTACCGACAGCATGGGAAGATCCGGGGGAGTGGGGAATGTTGCTTGCAGATGTAGCTCGTCACGTTAGTAATGCATTGGAAGAGGATCGTGGATTAAAAGCAACTGAAACACTAGCACGGATAAAGGAGATATTCGAAGCAGAACTCAATTCGCCAACAGAC
Source organism: uncultured Anaerolinea sp. (assembly GCA_964567255.1). Classification (GTDB taxonomy): domain Bacteria; phylum Chloroflexota; class Anaerolineae; order Anaerolineales; family Anaerolineaceae; genus Anaerolinea. The sequence continues at coordinate 1,715 of CAZMMI010000521.1, read as the reverse complement.
ACGCCGACCGGCAATTTTGTTTAATGCAGCCGAACTATTCGCTTCAACGGTCGGGCAGCTTCGCCGCCCGCCGTTGAGCTAAAACGATGGCGCGGACGCAACGCGCCGCGCCATCGGAGCGGCGGATATCATCCGCTCCGTTAACGATCAAAAATGAGATGTTTATGCGCTCCTTGTTTTTACTAATGGCAGTTTTCCTCTGGACATGCATAGTGGCGGAGCCTTCAGACTCCTGCCTGGGAGTTGTCGCTCGCGTCGACAAACGGATGTCTTTACTCAACGAGAAGGACATGAGGGCATTTTTGCAGGCCTTTGCAGATCATAAGTGTGAAAACAACGTGGAATTTGCTGAATGGGGAAATGAATTGATCTTCAAAGCCATCGAGCAACGCCCCTATCTTTTTTTCAATACCCTTTTTAAGTTAAATCAAAAAGAAATCGCGATCATTAAAAGGGAGTTTGAAAACCCAATCAACGATATTATTGATTTGTCTCATTCAAGGAAGGCAGTTTTGGATGCCCCTGATATTTCTCCAGATCTTAGAGAGAGGGCATTAGATATTATCGATCTAGGCTGCAAACGGCAGCAAGAAGAAATAAGAGAATGGGAAAATAAGAACGGCAAGAAATGGATTTGGAATGATCGCTAACTGCCGCTTAAGCTGACGGCGCAAAAAGCGCGCCGCAGATTAGCGATGCGTTAGACTAATTATGAGATATACAATCGCGCAGTACTTCCGGATTATGAATGCTTGGCTTGCATCGTTTGTGCGATCTGAGTGGAAGCCTGAATCATATCCAATCGAAATACGTACGCAGGATGGGGTTCCACCAGAAGCCAAATGGTGCGCTCGTGTACTCAATTGGCCGGGTCTTACAGGCTTGGGATCGACCAAAAACGAGGCACAAACAGCTCTGTTGAAAAGTTTGCGCGATATAGCCCTGAAGCGGTGCCAAGAAGGAAAATCGATGCCACGTCCAGGAACAGGACTTCCACTCGAATTTGCCAGTACAACTCGCGTATTGAGTGATCCGGCCCTTCTAGAAGATTTCATCATTCACGTTCTTGAATTCACTCAAATTGACCCTGTTTTCATCTCAGATGAGTCATCGATAAGCGATTTTGGTGATGATGATCGAATCACAGAAATTCGTCGGAAAATCGAGGAATACTACGGCATTTTTATTTCAGAGCCTGAACCAGTATTTATTGCGGACGTGCTTGATCGGGTGCGCAAGAAAAATAAAGTCCAACTACCCGCTTAAGCTGCGGCGCGAAAAAGAACGCGCCGCAGCTTAGCGCTCCGTTAGGACGATCCATGACGACCGAATCTGAAGTTTCTGTCCAGTTCGGACCTTGCTGCTTCTGCAATCAGGAGATTGAGCGGTCCGACGTGGACCCCTGTTGCGTCACCGTCGAGACAGTGGACGGCAGGTGGCAGGTTTGGCGCTGTCATGCACGATGCTTTCGCAAGCTCGTGTTCTCGCGTGATGACGGCCTATTCGACCCGGCAAACTTCTAGGCATCGCCGCCCTAACAAGCGCATCAACCCGACACGAAGGGCGCGTCAGCCGCTTCGCGGTAAAGTGCAAGGCGCGCAGGTTATGCGCAATGACGTTGGGCAGACAAAGGTCATCTATGGGCATCGACGTTCGAACTCAAACTGAGAACGGGGAGAAGCTCTCGGAATGGGGCGATCCTCGAAATCGCACCA
>CAZMMI010000520.1:0-2604 GCA_964567255.1 uncultured Anaerolinea sp. | reverse complement strand
ACTTCTCGCCATACACCTTCTGAAGCCCCTTCGCAAACAACGGGTTTGCGGAAGCTATTAAGACTTTTTTCTTGGGTTCATTTTCCGCATCACTCATACTCATTTGCTCCGGTACACGAAATAACCAGACTAAATCGATCTCTTTATGAGTATACAAAAATGAATACGCGCCGGCTATCCATCTAGCCGGCGCGTACGGGTTAACTCAATTTTTCAGAAGGATGATTTAACCATCACCCCTTGCGGATCAGACCCAACTGGGTCGCTTTGCCCACCGCCTCGGTGCGGTTGGAAGCCTCTAATTTCTCCAAAATATGGCGGATATGCGTCTTGACCGTGTTCTCCGAAATAAACAAACGCATTGCAATTTGCAACGTGGTCAGCCCTTCTGCCAGGCAGCCAAGCACTTCCAACTCCCGGTCACTGAGCAGCGTGGCCGGCTCCGAAACCGTCGACCGGCTGAGCGCATCCAGCACCGGCCCCACCACCTCGGGCGAAAGCGCCCCTTGCCCCTCAGCCACCTTCAGCAGCGCATTGCGCAGCGAATCGGGGTCCGTATTCTTCAAGATATACCCGTTGGCCCCGGCCCGCACAGCGCCCAGAAGATCTTCACCTTCCTGCGATATGGTCAGCATTAAAATCCTGAGGGTGGAGCGCTGCCGTCGAAGCGCTTGCACTAAGGCTATTCCATCCATGCCCGGCATGTTCACATCCAACAGAGCAATCTCCGGCTGCGTTCGGGCAATCACCTCCAGGGCTTCCTTGCCATCCGAAGCCTCTCCCACCACCTCAAATTCGCCCATTTCCGCCAGCAGACCCACCAGGCCGCGCCGGAAGAGCACATGATCATCCACTACCACCAGGCGATATCGCTTTTGACTCATTCCACCTTCTCCTGTAAGGTTGCCGGCAAGCGCAACCGGACTGCGGTTCCCTGGCCCGGCTGGCTCACAATTTGAAAATCCGCCCCGATCAATTCAGCCCGCTCCCTCATTCCCCGCAACCCATACTGTGCCACCAGGGGCACGTCTAGCGGGTCGAAGCCGCGCCCGTCGTCGATCACCTCCAGCAGCACGTCCCCGTCCCACACTCGCAGGTTGATTTGCGCCTGGCTGGCCTCGGCATGCTTGCGAACGTTGTTGAGCGCCTCCTGCACAATGCGCACCAACTGCGCCTGCACTTCCGGCGAAAGGTCCACGCCCTCCAACTTCAACGAGCTCACTATCCCCACCCCCGCGCTGCTTTCAAACTCCTTTGCCAGCCGCTCCACCCAACTCACCAACCCGTCTTCAGGCGAGATGCGCAGGTTGTCAATCGTGTGCCGTATTTCCTGGTAGGCCTGCTCCAGCGCTCCCCGATTCTCACCCAACAGCTTGTTCAAGCGCTGGTAATCGCCTTGCGAAGCCGCCGTCTGCATCTGGTAAGCCTGCAACTTGAGGTAAGCCACTAATTGGGCCAGGCCGTCGTGAATTTCCCGCGCCAGCCGGGTGCGCTCCTTGATCACTACCGTGTATTCCAGTGCCAGTGACAGGCGCTCGTTTTCGATCAGCAAGGCAGCCTGGGCCGCTAGTGTTTGCAGCAGGCCCAACACACGCTGTGGAAACTGCTCCGGGCGTGGATGGTAAGCCAGCAGCGTGCCCAACACACCCCCATCGGGCAGGGTCAAGGGATACACCGACCAGTGGTTGCCAGACTCGTCAACCTGCACCGATCCTTCAACCGCAGCCGACTCAACGGCGCGTTCAAGTTTGGCTACCTCCAGGCCTTCAAACTGCCCCGTCTCAACGCTCAACTGTGAAAGGCGCTCATCCGCCATTGGGCGCACACGCACAGCCAGCCCTTCCATCCCCAGTGATGGGCGGATGCCCTGCAATAATGCCGTTAAGTTGGCGGCCAGATCGGTACGCGGGGCGCGCAAACGGTGCAATTGGCGCAACGTATCCAGTTCCTGTTGGTGCATGCGCTTCATTTCAATCGCCAGCGCCATCTGGTGCAGCAGCCCGTCCAGAAAACGCTTGCGCTCTTCTGTCAAGCGTTGTTCGGCAGGCAGGTAGATGTTGATCATGCCTAACTTACGCTCGCCCAATTCCAGCGGCAGACAGGAAATGGTCATGCCTGCGCCCACCGGGCCCACCCGCAACGGGCATTCCTCGCCCGAGAGGGACAAGCGTGTCTTGCAGGCTTCACAGCGCCCGCGCACCTGTTCAGAGGCCAGGTGCTCAGCCCAACCTTTCAACACAGGCCCAGGCATCTGCCCGAACGTGAAAGCCTGCAGCGGCTGGCCCCAATGATCCAGCGGCACAAAGGAACAGCCCAGCCCCCCCGCCAGTTGATTGACCGCTTCCAACGAAGCCTGCACCAGTCCGTTTTCGTCCACGGCCTGGGCCAACTGCTGGTTGAGCTGAATAACCGTTTCTAGCCGCCGGTCGGTATCGGTCAGGCGTTCTTCCAGGCGAGTAAAACGAGCCTGCTGGCGGCGAAACAAGAAAAACACTCCCAGCGCAGTGATCGCCACCAAGGTGAGCACGAGCCATAGCCACAATGCGGGTATCGATTGCATAGTAGCTTCATTTTAACAGAAAAGCCCGGATTATCCAAAACCGC
>CAZMMI010000519.1:1156-2608 GCA_964567255.1 uncultured Anaerolinea sp. | reverse complement strand
TATGAAGGTTCCCGTTTGGCAGGAAGTGATCCGGGTGAAGGCCTCGGATGTGGATTTTCGACAGCAGATGAAGATGACCAGTTTCTTCTTGATGATGCAGGATGTGGCCTCGACCCACGCCGAGCACATCGGCTACGGCTATTATGACATGCTGGAAAAGCAGATGGCCTGGGTCATGTCGCGCATCAAGGTGCGCTTTTTGCGCTTTCCGCAGATGGGCGAGACGCTGACGGTGGAGACCTGGCCGAAGGGCGTGCGCCAAAAGCTGTTCTTCATGCGCGATCATCGCATGCTGGGCGCGGACGGCGCGCCGGTGGCACTGGCGACCACGGCTTACGTGCTGGTGGGGGCGCAGGCCCGGCGCATTTTGCCACCTTCGGCGCTGGACGTGATCGATCCGGACAACGACGGGCGGCACGCCCTGGATGAGGACCTGGAAAAGATCCTGCCGGTGGAGGGCCTGGAAGAGCGCTACATCCTGCGGGCCGGGTACAGCGCCACGGATATCATGCAGCACGTCAACAATGCCCGCTACATCGAGTGGATCGCGGACTGCTTTTCGATGGAAGAGCACGCCGCGTGGCAGGCGGAATGGCTGCAAATCAACTTCAGCCGCGAGGTGAAGCCGGGCGAGTCGGTGACCATGCTGCGCGGGCAGCGCGAGGATGATCCCCAAACGTGGTATGTTTGCGGGGTGAACCAGACCAGCAACGAAAAAGCCTTTGAGGCGGAAGTTCACTTCTTGGACGGGAACGGGTAGGAAAAAATGGAAAGAATCGAGCTGCTCTCTCCGGCCAAAGACCTGGAAACGGGCAAAGCCGCCATTAACTGCGGGGCCGACGCGGTCTACATCGGCGCGACGGCCTTTGGAGCGCGCGAGTCGGCAGGGAACAGTCTGGACGCGGTGCGCGAGTTGATCGATTATGCGCACAAGTACTGGGCGCGGGTGTACGTGACGGTGAACACCCTCCTGCGCGACGACGAACTGGCGGCGGCGGGGCGCTTGATTCACGATCTGTATGATTCCGGCGTGGATGCGATCATCATCCAGGACACCGGGTTGCTGGAACTGGACCTGCCCCCGGTGCCGCTGTTTGCCAGCACGCAGATGCACAATCACAGCCCCGAGCGGGTGGCTTTCCTGGAGAAGGTGGGCATCCGGCGGGCGATTTTGGCGCGGGAACTGAGCCTGACCGAGATTCGCGCTATCCGGCAGGCGACCACGCTGGAGTTAGAAACCTTTGTGCATGGAGCGCTGTGCGTTTCGTACAGCGGGCAGTGTACCATGAGCTATGCCCTGGGCGGGCGCAGCGGAAACCGCGGGCAGTGCGCGCAGCCCTGCCGTAGGCCCTATGACCTGGAAGACGGCAGCGGCAAGCTGCCGCAAAAGGGGAAGCACCTGCTCTCGCTGCGCGATTTGAACTTGAGCGACGACCTGGGCGCACTGCTGGA
>CAZMMI010000519.1:0-1056 GCA_964567255.1 uncultured Anaerolinea sp. | reverse complement strand
TCGCTGGGCGAGCCGGTGGGGCGGGTGGCCAAGATCGAGCGCTATTCGTTCAGCCTGGACAGCAAGTTGGAAATTCACCGTGGAGACGGGCTGTGCTACTTCAACGCGGAGCGCGAGCTGACGGGCACCACGGTCAACGATGTGCAAGGGGCGCGCATTTTCCCCAGCAAGGGCGAAGGGCTGGCGGTGGGCACGGAAGTCTTCCGCAACCACGACCACGAGTTTCTGAGCGCACTGGAGAAGAGTCAGACGGAGCGTAAGATGGCTGTTCGGCTGCGGCTGGCCGAGACGATGAAGGGCTACGCGCTGTTCGCGCTGGACGAGGACGGCAATGAGACCATGTTCTCGATGGAAGCAGAGAAACTGCCCGCCGAGAAACCCGAGCAGGCCGAGGCGGCGATTGATAAGCAGTTGCGCAAGCTGGGCGGGACGGAGTTTGAGTGTTCCTTCCTGCGCAGCGATCTTTCACAGCCTTATTTTATCCCCTTGGGAACGTTGAACGCGCTGCGCCGGGGGGCGGTGGAGGGGTTATTGGAAGAGCGGTCACGCAACTTCCCGCGGCTGAGCGGGGAGATTGCGCGCAACGATGCGCCTTACCCGGAGCAGAAGCTGAGCTACCGGGGCAACGTGCTGAACGAGAAGGCGCGGGCCTTCTACCAGCGGCACGGGGTGACGGAGATCGAACCGGCGGCGGAGTCGGGGCTGGAGATGCGCGGGCGACTGGTAATGACGACCAAGCACTGCATCAAGCACCAGTTGGCGGCATGCAAGCGCTTTGGGGGCACACAGGTGGTGGAAGAGCCGCTGACGTTGGTGGATGAGGACGGCAATCGCTACGGGTTGAAATTTGACTGCGCACGGTGTGTGATGGAGGTGTGGTTCGAGGGGCAGGATTGATCCGCGAATGACCCTGGCAAGGCCAGGGTGATCGCTAATAAACGCGAATAGAAGAAAGAGATTTTTCCACGAATTTCTCGAATGACACGAATGGAAGAATCAAAAGAAAAGGAGTAACTGCTCAGAGGGTGAGGAAAGCTCCCGAATTTGAGGTGTGTG
>CAZMMI010000518.1:0-2613 GCA_964567255.1 uncultured Anaerolinea sp. | reverse complement strand
CACCTTTATAAACACATATCATTTTTGTCGTGAGTGGATGGACGCCGGATGGCGGCACGGCGGCGAAGGCCGAGAACGCGCGCAGCGGTAAAAGGCTTGCCTTGGGCAGTCGTCAAACCCTCCTGGTTGAGGATCTCGGCGATCGCTCGGTCGGAATGAGCGGGGCACAAGGAACGCACCCGTTCGATAAGCGGTGCAGGGATAGGAGTAGCCCCCCGGGTAGGTAACGTCACAGGGAAAGCATCCAGCAAATTGGTGTGCCAACGGAGTTGCACCTGAACCAGCGGTTCCTGGCGGGTGAGGGTGACATCCGCAATCAACAGCCGGAGTAGTTCTTTGCGTTCGGCACAGGACGTGGTCTCTGCCTGCCAGACCTTGGGCAGGTCTTCCACCAGGTTGCGCAGCTGCTGACGCTGGGTCTCGTCGAGCTGTAAGGGCGAGTGCTTGAGGAAGTTTTGGTAATCAATATCCAACTGCTGCTGTTCCTGCAAGTGAGCTTCCCAGGCTTGTTCCAGGGTGCGGGCTACCAGGCGGTTGTCGGGGTCGACCTGTTCGTAGCGACGTTTGGCCAGGCGGACGGCATAATCAGCGGCTTCCAGGCGGAGGGTCCATTGTTGTTTGAGCAACGCCAGTTGGTGGTCGATTTCTTCCAGAACGGCCAGACTGAGTTCGATCTGGGCTGGGGTCAGCGCCGCCAGCACAGCCGTGGTCACCGCTTGATCCATTTCCCGGCCTGGGATGCTCTGACAGGCAGGCTCACCATAGCGGCGCTGCTGGTGGTTACAGACATAGCTGATATGCTGGTGCTCTTTGCCACTGTACACCACCGTCATGCGCCGTCCGCAGCGCCCACAAATCAAAATCCCGCTTAACAATGCCATACCATCCTGCCGTCGACCTTTTTGCCGCAAGTGCTTGCGATGGCTCGCCAACTGGGCCTGATTGGCTTCAAATTGGGTTTGGGTGATGTAACCCGGAAAGGCTTGCCAGATTTCGGCCAGCCACTGTTCCGGCGCCAGACGCACTTTGCGCTGGTTCATCTGAGAGAGCGGTTTGGCCGCCGCGCGGTGAGTGACCCGCCCGTAGACATACGCTCCGGCATAGGCTGGGTTATTCAATACCGCCCAGGTCCGTTGGCTACTGAGCCGGGTCCATTCCAGGGGTCCTTCCCAACCTTGCCGCCTGGGAAACAGTAAACCGTTCTCCGTGAAGTAGCGCACCACTTGCGTGATGGACCCACTCAACCGAAATCGTTCAAACAGGAGCGCTACCGCGGATCGAACCTGCTCGTTGGGGTCCAATTGCACCCCAAGCTGGCGCACAAAAACCAGCCCAATGGGCAGATGGATGTGCAATTCGCCACGTTGTGCTTTGCGCAGCTTATTCTCCCACAGCCGCTGACCCATTTGGCGTACTTCCAGGCTGGAGAGCAACCCTTTGAAACCCAACAGTAGGCGGTCATCCGCACTGCGTGGATTATACTCCTGCTGCTCATCGATGAGTAATGCCCCGCTGAGGGCTGCCAGTTCCACCAGGCGATGCCATTCGCTGTCGATGCGCGCCAGACGCGATACTTCCACGCTGAAAATGGCACCCACGCGGCCCAACGCAACTTCGGCTAATAACTGGGCAAACCCATCACGTGGAGCCTGTGGGTCAGAGGCAGAGTGCCCCAAATCGGCATCCACCACGACGATCTGTTCGCGCGACCAGCCCAACTGCCATGCCCGTTGTTGCAACTCATACTGTCGGCGCGTACTCTCCTGATGATCTTGCAGTTGCGACAGACTGGATTGGCGCACGTAGACATACGCCAAGCGCTGAAGATGCGCAGGTTGGATTTTAGTGCTGAGTAGGCTCATTTTGCTTCTCCTCCCCCCGCTTGCTCCACTGCCGCAGGATCATCTGTACCAGAAGGGCTATCACCCGGGCACGCTGTTGCGGGCAAAGCTGGACCAACGTGAACCGAACCGGCTGCTGCATGTTTATCTCCTTCCGCTCGCTGCTTGTTCTGGGAAGGAATTGTGCCCTCTTTCTGGTTCGTCAATGAAAGTGCCTTGATGCATTTGCACAAGGCCAGGAGATGTTCCAGCAAAAAACACGCTCCGGCTAGCGAGATCTGCCCAGGCGCCAGGTCAGTCCAATCTACCGGAATGAAGTATTGCTGTCCGTTGGCAAGTTGGATCAGCACTTCCTCCCCGTATTGCTGCTCTACGGGAAACACCTGCCCTCGCAGTGGATGCGCGGGGTGCAGTACGGTTACCTCTCGGACACCTGCTTTTGAAGGTGTTTCAATGAAATGTCTTTGGGATCCGCCGTGGTGTAATCCGCATTTTCGGTAATGAGGTCTCCACCACCTCAGTTTCCACAGGCCCCCAATTAATACTTGAAATGTACACATTATCGCGCTACGATGAAAATATGCCGGCCACTGACCTATCGCCCATCGCCTGGCGCATATAGAAGAAACCTGAATGAACTTTTTTCGTCACATTCCCCCTTCGCCCGGCGATCTCGCGCCGCGCGGCTCGTGGCTGGAAGCAATTCTGGCTGGCCTCCCCCACTTCCTGTTTGGATTGTACGTCGGATTGTCCCCATTACTAAAAATCATCG
>CAZMMI010000517.1:0-2621 GCA_964567255.1 uncultured Anaerolinea sp. | reverse complement strand
GTGATCTCGGTCGATCAACGTTCCTTCGACCACCGCTGCTCCCCTACTCCCCCTTCCACTCCATCGCCGCCTGCACCGCCGCGTAGGCATCCACAATCCCATATCCAACCGCTGCGTTTGGCGTCCCCGGTGTCACGCACTCCGGCATCCACCCCGTGTATTCTTGCGCCGTTTCGCGCAGAATTTGCTCCGTCGCGTCGACCTCCCCAATCAAATCCGGGTTCGCCGACCACATCAGCGCCACCACACCCACCATGTGCGGTCCTGCCATCGAAGTGCCGCTGTACTCGGCATAATCGCCGCCCGGCAGCACCGACAGCACATCCACCCCCGGCGCGCTGAGATCCGGCTTCATCCGGTTGCTGCCATCCACCGAAACCGGCCCAAGGCTGCTAAAAGACGCCAGGTCGCCGCTCTGGTCCACCGCCGCCACCGAGAACACATCGTCATACAGCGCCAGCGGAGAAGCTACCGTCTCGCAGCCTTCTTGCCCATCGTTGCCCGCCGAGACCACCACGAACACCCCCGCCGCCCGCAGCGCTCTCACCCCGTCCACCAGCGCATTCGGATCGCAGCCTTCCAGCGTCGGGCAGCCCCACGAGTTATTCAACACGTGCGCACCCAACTCCGGTTTTCCGTCCCGCAGCGGGTCGCCTTCCAGGGGGAACGGCGCAAAATTGAATTGCATGCATTCCAGATACAGCCCCGGGTTGCCCAAATTGCGTCCCAAGTTGACGCACCCAATCCACTCGGCTCCCGGCGCCACCCCCACGCTCTGGCCCAACACCGTGCCCATCGTGTGGGTACCGTGCCCACCGCGATCTTCCGGCGCGGTCGAGCCGTTCCACGGGTCAAACCAATCATAGTTCACGTCTCCATCCCGCCCGCGGAAGCTCCCCGACAATTCGCTCAACGTGCCGTCCACGCCGCTGTCAGACTGCCCCACCACGATTCCCTCTCCGGTTACCCCCAGATCATTCCATACCTGGTCTGCGCCAATCATGGTCAGGTTCCAAGGGGTTTCCAACGGCGCGGGCAAATAACCGCCCTCGGCCACCAATGGCGCAGGCAGTTCGCGCAGCACCGTGGCGATCAGCACGCGGTCCACTTCGGGCCGCCCCTGCAACCACCAGCGCGCCAGCAGTCCGCCCTTCACCTGCACTGCATTCACCAGATAATATGGGCGATATTCCAACCCCCTTCGCTCCAAATCGGCGCGCAAATCGCCCTGAGTCTCATCCGCGTGCGCCACCAGTGTGTCGTAAACCACCTGCCGGCGTTCCACCGGGTCGACAATACTCACCGTACTGCTCAAATCGGCCTGATCCTTGAGAATCACAAAATACTCTTCCCCAAAGAAACCCGGCTGGCCTGCCAGGATATATACCAGAATAAAAGCCAGCCCAGCCGCGCCGCTCAAAACCCAACCGGCAATCACCAGCGCTTTCTTCTCCAACCACCACAGCATCAATCCCAGTGCCGCCAACACAGCCAACGCGCCAATCGCCGCCTGAATGCCCGCTGCCATCCAGGCCCAGCCTGTGGCTTCACCCATTCCCGAGAGCAGGATCGACAACTCTTCCAGGTCCACAAACGCCAGCGGCCAGGCTGCCCCCAGACCCATCAACGCAGCCACCGCCGGCCAGCTCGCTGCGCGCCCATCCTGGGTTTTACGCAGCAAGGCCGCCGCTACAAATCCCAACGCTGGAATCACGATTGCCAGCATAACGGTCGTCCCGTTGGCACCCAAGGGCAGCACCAGCCCCAGCAAGATGCCCGCTGCCGCCAATCCTTCCCGCAAGAAGGCCCCATAACCATAAGCCTTGCCCTCCTCACCGCTCACCACCGGTATGAGAACCCAGGCCGCCGCCACACCAAACCCCAGTCCAACAAGCAGCGCCAGCACAGCCTCACCGGCCGAGCCTAGCGCGCCCAACACCGCCCAGGGCAGACCCATCCCCAACCCAAACAGCAACCCCCAGCCCAACCCGCTCAGTCGCGGGCGAATCCAACCCGAAATCAGCTTGATCAGCAAGAACACCACCACGCCACCCAACTGCAACGCCAGCGCAGTTTGTCCATCCACCACGCCGGGCAAGCGAGCCACGCTCTGCAGCAGCCCAAACAACGCCACCCATCCAGAAGCGCTAGCCAGCGCTTTTAGCCCAGGGCTCCAGCGTGAAAGTCCCCAAAACAACCCGGCAGGCAGCAGCCAAGCTGCCGCGCATCCGGCCACCACCGCCCAACGCAAGTCTACCGGCGGGTACACATTCATCATCAAAGTTTGTTCAAGCACACCGATCAAACTCGAAAACACGATCATCACGACCACGGCCCACACGCCCAGGCCAATCGTTGCCGCCCAATCGCCGCAGCCGCTGCCAGCCGAAGGCGCTGGGGTAACTAGAGAATTTGTCTGAGAGGTTGTTTCTTCCATAATTTAATGTTCCTTTTTCGCTAAAATGTCGAGGGCTACCCGCGCATTGACTTATCCCCCTTCCTGATTTACACTTTCATCACAGGATTATCTCCCATTATACAGTGCCTGGAAAGAAGTGTTTCCAAAAGGTAACTACTCAAAGGGTGGGAAAGTCCCCGAATTTGAGGTGCGTGTGGGGTGC
>CAZMMI010000516.1:0-2626 GCA_964567255.1 uncultured Anaerolinea sp. | reverse complement strand
CGTACACCTCAAATTCAGGTTTCTTCTGCCTCTGGCTGAGTGTTTACGAATCCGGTATAATCAACTCGTTAGCGGCGCCGGGTCGGGTTGGAGGCTCGGATGTCAAAGACAGGGCGAGCCGGCGCCCTCACGTATCGATATGGCGGACCTTTGCGCGAGCGCAATCGGGTCTGCCTGTTGTGTTTTTTAGGACTGAATTGCGCGGCTGCGCCGACAGCCGATGATGTGGGATGAGTATGGACGAGAAGACTTTAGTAACCCTGGAATTTCCCAAGGTGCTGGAGCGGCTGGCCAATTATGCCGCCTTCAGCGCCTCGGGAGAATTGGCGCGCGCGCTGCGCCCGGCCGAAACCCTTGAAGAAGCCCTAAAGCGGCAGCAAGTTACCAGCGAGGCCCGCCTGCTGCTTGATCTGAACGTAGATGTGACCGTGGGTGGGGCTACCGACGTGCGCCAGTTGGTCGAGCGGGCCGCCCGGCGGGGTACGCTGGAACCCGCAGAGCTGCTGGCAGTCAAGGATACACTCACCTCGGCGCGCAACCTGGCGCGCTACTTTGAACGCTCGGGAGCCCAGTTCCCTGCGCTGGCTGAAATTGCCGAGGATTTTCCACCCCCGGTGGGGGTGATCGACGCGATTTCGCGGGCCATTTCAGATCGTGGCGAGATCATGGACCAGGCCTCCGATAAACTGGCCCGTGTCCGCCGCGAGATGAAGGTTTCCTACGACCGCCTGATGTCACGCCTGCAAAAGATGGTGGCCGACCCCAATGTGGTTCCCATGCTGCAGGAAGCGCTCATCACGCAGCGCAGCGGCCGCTATGTGATCCCACTGCGGGCCGAGTTCAAGGGGCGGGTGCGCTCCATTGTCCACGACCAGTCTTCTTCGGGGGCCACGCTGTTTGTCGAGCCGTTGGTGATTGTTGATCTCAACAACGAGTGGCACGCCGCGCAACTGGCCGAGCGGGACGAAGAGCGGCGAATCCTGGCCGAACTCTCAGACCTGGTGGGCAATACCTACGAGCGCATCAACCTGCTGGTGCAGGCCCTGGCGCGCTTTGACATGGCATTGAGCTGCGCCAAGTATGCCGACGACCTGCGCGCCAACGCGCCAATCTTGAGCAAGTATCATTCTGTTCCGGCGGGCGTTCACCACCCCGGCAGCACGATTCGCCTGATGCGCGCGCGGCACCCACTGCTTGACCCCAACAGCGTGGTAGCCATCGACGTGGAGTTGGACGACACCACCTTTGGGGTGGTCATCACAGGCCCCAACACCGGCGGCAAGACCGTGACGCTCAAGACGGTGGGCCTGATGGTGTTGATGGCCCAATCGGGCCTGCACATTCCGGCGCAATCGGGTTCGGAGTTGAGCATTTTCCAGAATATCTACGCCGACATTGGCGATGAGCAGTCGATCGAGCAGTCGCTTTCAACCTTCTCGGGCCACATCAAGAACATCGTGCGGGTGCTGCGGCGAGCGGATGAGCACACGCTGGTGCTCTTCGACGAACTGGGCGCGGGCACCGACCCGCAGGAAGGGGCCGCTCTGGCGCGGGCCATCCTGGCGGACCTGGTCGAGCGGCGCATTCCGCACATGGTGGCGACGCACTACCCTGAGTTGAAGGTGTATGCTCACAACACGCCGGGGATTGTCAACGCCAGCATGGAGTTCGACCTGCGCACGCTGCGCCCCACCTACCACCTGACCATTGGCCTGCCGGGACGTTCCAACGCGCTGGCCATTGCCGAGCGGCTGGGGCTGCCCAAAAAGATCATCGAAGGTGCGCGTTCTGAGATCAACCCGGATGAACTGCGCGCCGAGGATTTGCTGAATGAAATTCATCGGCAGCGCGACCTGACCCGCAAAGCGCGCCAGGAGGCCGAAGACGCCCAAAGCGACGCGAAAAAGTTGAAAGCCGATTTGACCGTACGTCTGGAAAAGATCGAGGACGAGCGCCGCGCGCTGCTGGAAAAGGCGCGCGCCGAGGCGGAAGAAGAAGCGGACGGCCTGCGGCGGGAGATGGAAGAGGTGCGGCGGGCGCTGGCCCGCGCGCGCCAACCGCTCGAGGCGCTGCGCCCGGTGCAGGAGCAGGTGGAGCAGATTGCGCAGACCACCCAAAAAGCAGTCCAACGCCGCGAGGATCCCGAGGTAGAAAAGCGCCCGCTGCGCTTGGGCGAAAAGGTGCGCGTGCGCTCGATAAAGATGGAGGGCGTGATCACGGCGCTGGGCGAGAGCGACGTGGAAGTGCAGGTGGGCAATCTGCGTGTGCGTGCGCGGCTGGGCGACCTGCAGCGCCGCGGCGAGGCGGTGGTGGAGGAAGTGAAGCAGCCCGTGAGCGGGCGGACCAGTCTTTCTAGCGCGCCTGCCGCCAGTAAAAATTCCTCTGCGCCGGCCCCTGCCGAGCCGTTTTATCCTTCGCCGGGGATGGAGATTGATCTGCGCGGGCAGCGGGCGGAAGAAGGGCTGGAAGCCCTGGAGCGCTATCTCGAGTCGGCTTACCTGGCCGGGCTGCCCTTTGTGCGCATCATCCACGGCAAGGGTACCGGCAAGCTCCGCCAGGTGATTCGCGAAGCGCTGCATGCTTCGCCGCACATCAAAACCTTCCAATCCGGCGAGGATCGAGAGGG
>CAZMMI010000515.1:0-2631 GCA_964567255.1 uncultured Anaerolinea sp. | reverse complement strand
GAGATCGTGTCCTCCGGCCAGGTGCGCAAGTTCCTCGTGTATGTCCCGCCCAGTTACGACCCCGCCCGCCCGGCGCCACTGGTCATCAGCATTCATGGCTACGCCGAGTGGCCTGCCCACCAGCGCGACCAGAGCGGTTGGAACGAACTGGCCGATGAGCACGGCTTTATCGTGGTCTACCCGGCGGGCACGGGCTTTCCGGCGCGCTGGCGCGCGAGCGGTGCAAAATCCGTCGATGGGATCTTCATCTCCGACCTGATCGACCACCTGCAAGGAGTATATAACATCGACCCGGCCCGCATCTACGCCAACGGCCTGTCCAACGGCGGGGGCATGTCCTACGTTCTGGGCTGCCAGCTTGCAGAGCGCATCGCCGCCATCGGCAGCGTTTCGGGAGCGTACCTGTTCCCGCTGGAGGAATGCAACCCGGCCCGCCCGGTGCCCATGCTGGCCTTGCATGGCACGGTCGACCCCATCGTCCCTTACGAGGGCGGCTACTCGGATTACTTCAAGGTGACCTTCCCGGATGTGCCCGCGTGGATCGGGCGGCGCGCGGCGAAAAACGCCTGCGCCGAGATGCCGGAGACCCTTTCCGCCAGCGGGTCGATCAGCGGGGTGCGGTACACGGGCTGCGCGGAGGATGCCGAGGTGGTTTTCTATACCATCGCCGGGGGCGGGCATTCCTGGCCGGGCGGGCCGGGCCTGCCCGAGTGGATTGCGGGCGTCACCTCGCAGGAAATCGACGCTACCGCCGTGCTGTGGGAATTCTTCGAGCGGCACACGCTGAGGCCATGACCTTGAATAAACTCTATGCGAACACCTTCTCCGGCCCAACCCCCTCACCGCGCCAACTGGCCTGGCACGCCCTGGAGTTCTACGGCTTCTTGCACTTCACCATCAACACCTTCACCGGCCTGGAGTGGGGTTACGGCGACGAGAGCCCTTCCCTGTTCAACCCCACCGCCTTCGACGCCGGGCAGACCGTCTCAACCGCCGCCGAGGGAGGCATGGCGGGCTTGATCCTGACCTGTAAGCACCACGACGGCTTTTGCTTGTGGCCCTCGCGCTTCACCGAACACTCGGTGAAAAACAGCCCCTGGAAGAATGGACGTGGCGATGTGGTGCGCGAGATTTCCGAGGCTTGCCGGGCGCAGGGCTTGAAGTTCGGCGTGTACCTCTCGCCCTGGGACCGCAACCATCCCGAGTATGGGCGGCCCGCCTATATCGAGTACTACCGCAACCAACTGCGCGAGCTGCTTACGGAGTACGGCCCGCTGTTCGAGGTGTGGTTCGACGGCGCCAACGGCGGCGATGGCTTTTATGGAGGCAGTCGCGAAACGCGCCAGATTGATCCTCGCGTGTACTACGAGTGGGAGACCACCTGGAATCTGGTGCGCGAATACCAGCCCGAGGCGTGTATCTTCAGCGACGCCGGGCCGGACGTGCGCTGGGTGGGCAATGAGCACGGGCTGGCGGGGGACCCCTGCTGGTGCACCCTGGATCGCGAGCGCTTTACGCCCGGCCAGTCCGACGCCGCGGCATTGAACAGCGGGCAGCGCGACGGCACGCATTGGGTGCCTGCCGAATGCGACGTGTCCATCCGCCCGGGCTGGTTTTATCATCCCGAAGAAGATGCGCAGGTGCGCTCTTCCGAGAACCTCCTGGACCTGTACTTCCAGTCCGTGGGACGGGGCGCGTCCCTGCTGCTCAACCTGCCCCCCGACCGGCGCGGACAGATCCACGCGGCGGATGCCGCCGCGCTGCGCGGCTTCTGCCAGCGCCGCGAGCGCATCTTTGCGCGCAACCTGGCGGCAGAGGCGCAGTGTTCACCCAGGGCAGCGCTGCTCCTGGACGGCCGCCGGGACACCTTCTGGCAGCCTGAAGGCGGGGACGGACCATCGGAGCTGGTCCTGGAATTCCCCGTGCCGGTCACGTTCAACGTGGCCGGGCTGCGCGAGCACCTGCCCCTGGGTCAGCGCGTGGAGCGCTTCGCGCTGGACGTAGACCGTCACGGTTACTGGCAGGAATGGGCCGGGGCGACCGCCATTGGCAACCGCCGTTTGTTGTGCGGCAAGACCGTGACCACAGCACGCCTGCGCTTGCGGATTTTGGAAGTGGCTGCAATCCCCGCACTTTCCGAGCTGTCCATCCACTACGATGCCGGGCTGGAAGGAGAATAACATGCAGGCCGAAATCATCATCAGCGACTTTCAGCCCTCCGATCAGATTGAGGCCAAAGCGCTCATTTTGTCCGGGCTGGTCGATCATTGGGGCTGGCTCGACCCAACCCTCAACCCCGATTTGACCGATATCGCCGAGTCCTACCGCCAGGCGATTTTTCTGGTGGCGCGCCTGGACGGGCGGATGGTGGGCACGGGGGCCTTGAAACCGCGCGGCGAGGGCGTCGCCGAGATCGTGCGCATGTCGGTGGCCAAAGACCTGCGCCGCCTGGGGTTGGGGCGCAAAATCTTGGCCGAGTTGGTGGCGCGCGCCCGAGTCATGGGCTTGCGCAAAATCATCCTCGAAACGACCGAGACCTGGAACGAGGTGATTGCCTTTTACGTGTCTTTCGGCTTCCGCATCACCCACCATCAGGACGGAGATGTCTATTTTGAGCTGCTGCTGTAAAAA
>CAZMMI010000514.1:0-2635 GCA_964567255.1 uncultured Anaerolinea sp. | reverse complement strand
ACGCGGATGATCGGGGAGGTTGTTTCGTCGGTTTGGCTCTTCCCACCCCCTTTTTCAGCACTGCGGAGTGCTTTTTGAATTGATTCCAGCTCAACGCCCACCTGGCGAGCGCTTTCCACGCGAGCAGGGTTGTCTTTTCGCAGCATCCGGCGGATCAAATTGGCTAACGGGGCGGGAAGATCATTGCGAGAGTTTTCCAAAATCGGCAGCGGGTTGTTTTTTACCGCCCACATGATCTCAAAAGGGGTGTCTCCGCGAAAGGGCAGCCGTCCAACCAGCATTTCAAATAGTACGACTCCGAAAGACCAGATGTCGGAACGCTCATTTACCTCTTGTCCTTCAAAAGCTTCGGGGCTGAGATAGGAGTAAGTTCCCAGGATCGAGTGTGATTCCGTCATGCGGGATAACTCACCCAGGCGAGCTAAGCCAAAATCGGTCAAGCGAGGCGTGCCATCCTCGGCCAGAAGGATATTCGCTGGTTTAATATCCCGATGCAGAATATCGAGGTGGTGAGCCCGGCTGAGGGCATCGGATAATTCCAGTCCGATGGATACCACTTGTTCCACGGGAAGCTGAGGTTGGCGGAGTAATAAATCGGCCAATGAGCCGCCCGGCACGAATTCCATGACCAGGAAGTGTTGGGAGTCTTCATGGATGGCAGCCAATACTTTAACAATGTTCGGGTGGTTGAGTCTGCGGAGCGCTTCTCCCTCCCGTGTAAACCGCTCAATCATTTGGGTGATATCACCGGCCCCTCCGGCGCGCAGCATTTTGATGGCAACCGTTTCACCAGTCAGCGTATCGGTGCCGGTGTACACATCGCCCATGCCCCCGCCGCCGACGAATTGCCCCAATTGATAACGGCCCGCAATCGGAGTGCTTTCTGTGGTCATCATGCCAACCTTTTTTATCTGTCCGAACCTTCATGATTATTATACGAGTATTGAAGAACGAAGGGCCTACCCAATCGACACATGATCACCTGGGTAGGCCCTGACCTAATCGCTTCTCCCTACAAATGATGTCGATTACAGGATGGTTTTCACTCCTGGTATGCGGCGGAGGCCTTCAGAGAACAGGAAGCAGAGGATGATCACGACAGGCAGCACGATGGCGAACTTGAGCAGTGGAGGGAGGGGCGAGAAGCTCATGGCTACAGAAGCTGGTACCAAAATGAGCGGGTGGATCAGATAGACACCATAACTATTGGGTCCTGCAAAGGTCATGACCTGACTCTGGGGTTTCTTCCGGTCGCGAAGCCAGAGGATCAAGGTCATGCTGATCGAGACGCTGAACAAGCCAATCCACAGCATGAAGGCGGCACTTTGCCAGTATGGGCCGCCGAGAAAAACATCGGCTGATCCCTCTGCCGCTCCACCCACGAAGAATAGCACCGGCATCATCAAGAACAGTCCCAGTGTTAGCCAGGCCCAGAAGCGAATATCTTTTCCTTCAAAGCGAGCTAACCAATCGTTGCGATAAGCCAGGATGCCGGCGATGAAGAACAGAATGTATTGGGCAAAGAAGATGGTCATCAGGTTGAAGATGCCAAAGATCTCAACGGTATCGCCGACTTTGGACTTTAGGCCGATGATGAACATCAGCAGGCTGATGACTAATCCGAATCCGAGGATCGCTCGTTTCCCGGGCACTTTAAGGCTCTTGGTCCAGGCGAAAGTTTCTGATGAAGAACGAGTAGCTAATCGCCACAGCGTGTAAACGACCAGGAAAACCAACAGCGCGAAGATGAACCAGGTGGGGCCTTCATCCGCGCCGGTGATAAATGTCCGCCCAAAATATTGCCAGAAGGAGGCTGATTCCTCGCCGCGGGCAATTTGTGCGATGTAGGTGGGAATCCGGCTGAGGACGAATGTATAGAGGAGCATCGGCACGCCCAGGCGCAAGAGGCGTTCCTTCCAGAACCGGGCCAGTCCTTTATGGTCATAGGATCTGGGGGTGAAGTACCCCGATATGAAGAAATACAACCCCAAGGAAAAGGCCTGTGCGATGGTGGTCACAAAGGTCAGGAGGATGGGGGCTATCTCGCTTTGGGCGGGGTCAACGTAAGTCCAATCACCGATTGCTCCATAGGTGATGGCGGTGTGCAGGGCGATCACCAGGCAAATCAAGATCACGCGGATTGAGTCTAGATAGTTGAGCCGTGCGGCGGTTCTGGCGACGGCTGCCGGGCGAGCCTGTGGTACGGCTTCGGTGTGAACAGCAGATTGAATGGTCATAAGATTTTCCTTTCATCAGATTGTGTCAACTGATTAAACAGGTCGAGTAACGTACGCAGATCGGCGCCTTTGATGACGAATGCGTCTGCCCCAGCTTCCAATGCATTTTTGCGATTGACACTGTCGGCATAGACTGTGAAGACAATCACCTTCTGCGCCAGGCGCAAGGTTTTGATTTGTCGGGTGGCCTCAAAACCATCTAGATTGGGCATCTCCAGATCCATCAAAACGATATCTGGGGAAAATTTTTTAGCCTGGCGAAGCGCGTCCCAACCGTCCACGGCTTCGCCGACTACGGACACAGTCCCGGCTAATTCTAATACATGGCGGAGTTCCTTTCGTACAATCGCGCTGTCATCTACGATCAAGATTTTCAACATCACGACTACCTCGCTCAA
>CAZMMI010000513.1:0-2635 GCA_964567255.1 uncultured Anaerolinea sp. | reverse complement strand
GATCGCTTATCTTAACCACCCCTACCACCGGTTGGTCTAAAAACCTCCCAGGCGTAGAATGAGGATTATCCAGTCCAAAATTCTACTGCTCAGGAGGTTCTTTCATGCTATCCGAGATCAACCAATTCGTCAACTGGGTGCGCAGGCGAAACCCCAACGCCCGCACCTGGAAGGACTACCACTACGACTTGCGCCAGTTCGCCGCACAAGTTGGAGACGTGGCACCCGCTGCGGTCACCTTCCGCGAGATCGACCGATTTGTGGATACCCAGAAATCGCGGGGCTTTCAGCCCACCACCATTAATCGCCGCCTGGCGACCATCATTTCCCTCTACACCTTCCTCGCCGACGATGATCCCACCCTGGTTTGCCCGGTGCTTCCCCACCGCCACCACCTCCGCGAGCCGCAGCGCCTGCCCCGCCCCGTCCAAGAAGACCATCTCCGCGCCTTCTTCACTGCCATTGAGATGACGCCAACCCCCAAAGGGGAGCCGGATAACCGCCTGCGCGACCGCGCCATGTTCATCCTCATGCTGCGCTGTGGGTTAAGGATCGCGGAAACTGCCCATCTGCTGCTTTCGGACTTGTATCTGGATGAACCCCATCCTCGGCTTGTCGCCCGAGGCAAAGGCTCGCGTGAACGATCGGTGTACCTGTCCCGTCAGGCCGAGCGGGCGCTGCGCCAGTATCTGAGTGAACGACCGACGGTTACCAGCGAATATGTGTTTCTCAGTTATCTGGAGGCCGGGCTGTCGACCACCGCCATCCACAAGCGCCTGATGCGCTACCGCCAGGCCGCCGCAGTATCCCTCACCGCTCATCGGCTGCGCCACAGTTTTGCCAACGATCTGCTCAACGCCGATGTGCCGGTGACCACCATCCAGAAGCTCATGGGCCACCGCTGGTTGGAAACCACCCAGGTGTATGTGCAGGCCAACGACAAACAGGTTCAGGCCGATTACTATGCCGCCTGCCAGAAGCTGGAGGGTTGGCAATGAATGACACCCCAAAAGCCTTTGTGCACGGCTCTCCCGCCGAAATGTACGATCGGGCGCTGCGCTACGCCCACAACAGCCGCTTGCCACCCAATGTTTCCAAACCGCACGCCACCGCCGATTGGCCCACAGAAAATGTGGCTCTGTTGAAAGAATACTGCGACTGGCTGGCCGAGAGCGGCTACAGCCCCTTTGTGATCCGCACGATTTACCTGCCCATGGCCGGTCATGTGCTGGGCCTGGCTCTCAAGCCTCATCCTCAACTCGACCTGGAACATGACCTCCAGCCCGCATTGGATCTCCTCAAAGCCAAGCAGCTCAGCCCCGGTTGGAACGATGTCTGCCGCTGCTCCGTGCTCAAATTCCGCCGTTTTCTGCTTCACCGTCGCGGCCAGATCGAGAGCAAGGTCAAGCCCTACGATCCGGCGGAGCGGTTGGGAGAAGGACTGCCGGATTGGTTGGTGCAGGAGTTAACCCGTTACCAGCATATCCGGCAGCGCAACTGGCGCACCGCCCGGCTGGAACATGCCATTCGCGGCTTCTGGGCCGGTCATGTGCATCTCTGGCATTTCTTGTGCGAGCGCTGCGGGGTCATGGAACTGAGTGATGTGCGGCGATCCCACTTGCAGGATTACATCGGGGAACGCTTGCAGGCGGGCTATGCCGTCACCAGCGTCAACGGCGAGATGCGCAACTTCCACAGCCTGATGGTCTTCCTCCAGGGCCAGGGATACGCTGTTCCCCAGATGCTGCTGCGTATGTACACCCTCAAAGAACCCGATCCGCTGCCCAAATACTTGACCGATGACCAGATGCGCCTGTTGAAGAATGAAATGGAGCGTCGGGTGACGGCTGCCAAAGGCTTTCACCAGCAACGGGATGCGTTGCTCACTCGGGCAGCGTTTTACTTGCTCTGGCAAAGTGGGTTGCGCATTGGGGAGGTGGAAGAATTGCGCCAGGAAGACCTGGACCTTTCCGGGCGCAAACTGACCGTGCGCCAGAGCAAGAACTTGAAGGATCGCACCGTTTGTATGACCGACACCACCGTGCGCGCGTTGAAAGACTACTTGACGGTTCGCGGCCCCAGCCCGACCGACCACGTTTTTCTATATCGTAACCAACCGGTGAGCAAAGACCTGGTGCGTGAACGAATCAAGGCCGCCGGAAAAGCGGTGGGCGTTTCCGTCTACCCCCACCGGCTGCGCCATACCGCAGCGACCCAACTGCTGAACGCGGGCTGCCGGATCACCAGTATCCAGAAGTTTCTGGGACATAAAGAACTGAGCACCACCATGATCTATGCCCGGGTGCATGATGAGACGGTCGAGGACGATTATTACCGGGCGATGAGCAGTGTGGAAAAGCGACTGAAACTATTGGAGCAGCCGGAGGAAAAACAAGAGGCCGTTACCCAGAGGGAACGAGAGCAAGTGTTGGCGCTGACCGCGCCGTTAGCCGAGCCGGAACTGAGCCTGGAAGCGCGCCTGGTCATTGTGGCGCAGATCCGTCTGGTGCTGTTGAAAGAGTATATGACCCAAAGTGCTCCCCCCATATGTGAAAGAAGACAGCCGGAGGTTCATCCGCCGCCTTCTCTCATCGGCTTGGGCCAACTTTAGTTTATCCGATATCTGTGCTTTTGT
>CAZMMI010000512.1:0-2636 GCA_964567255.1 uncultured Anaerolinea sp. | reverse complement strand
TTCTTTTCCCCATTAAAGATTTTCTAATCTAATTTTAATCTTAAATGAACCGTTTTTTGCCAAAAAGGCATGAAAACAGGCTTCTATGAAGCCTGTCATGAAGCCTACCCTTTGGTACGATAGAAGAAATCGGAACAGCAAAATTGTTCGCTTCAGTGGCTCCCCTGGCCCACCCGAACGAACAATAGCCAAAAAATTCTCGGGAGGAATTTGATCATGAAAACCATCGTTCGTGAAATGACCATCGCTTCGGGCAAACTCGGCTCCAGCAAAGTCCGCCTCGTCATCATGCTCGTCACCTTAGGCCTGTTCATCCTCGGCGCCGGCGCCCCGGAGGATGGTGGCAGTTTCATCCGCTAATCAATGCTGCTACTCCTTGCCGCTGCGCTGGTAGGGCTTGCGGCCGGTTGGCTTCGCGCCCGCATCCAGCATCGCCCTTACCCCACCGTCACGCTGCGCCATCCCTGGTTAGTTTTTCTGGCATTCTTACCGCAGTGGTTGGCCTTTGGCCTGCAAGTAACACGAGAGCAAATCTCCACCCCCTGGGCCTCGGCAGCGTTGATCACCTCGCAGATCTTACTTCTGGTTTTTGTCTGGTTCAATCGCTCACACCCGGCATTCTGGCTGCTGGGGCTGGGCCTGATCTTTAACTTCTGTGTCATCATCCTCAACGGTGGGCTGATGCCCATCAGCCCCGAGACCGTCCACCAGCTTTACCCAACTGCACTGGCAAGCGAATGGCAGATTGGCAGCCGGCTTGGAACCGGAAAAGATATCGTCCTCACCGTTGAACAGACTCGCCTGTGGTTCCTATCGGATCGTTTCCTCACTCCACCGGCCCTGAATTACCAGGCCGCTTTCAGCCTGGGGGATGTACTGATCGCACTTGGAGCTTGTTGGTTGTTATATGCGCCGGGGAAAACCCCCGAACGCGAAGGAGAGGTATCATGGTTACTCGTTTCCAGGAAAGCAAATTGACCGGCCCGGCGGTTACCCGCCCCAGCCAGGAAGTCAGCCGCATTCTCACCGCCGCAGTCATCAGCGCGCAGTTCCGCCAGATGCTGCTCAACAATCCGGATAAGGCCATTGCAGCCGGATTCGGCGGTGAGTCCTTCCATCTTCCTCGTGAAGAGAAGACCCGCCTGGCTTCCATCCGCGCTACCTCGCTCGCCGATTTTGCCTCCCAGGTGCGCGCCATGGATACTGGTTACCTGTCTTCTTCTTTAGGCATTGGGGATTAAGCAGCTTTGGCGTATTCTTTACTGCTCATCTTAATGCCACCAACATGCCTCCACTTGCCAGGGGGAACATTATGACTACAGGAAACGTACAGGCTTTGCCGAAAATCAACTCTCTCTATCCTGGGATTAGTTCCACGTCTCAGGACAAGATGCACGATTTATTTAACTTGAGCCGCCAACTGGTTGCTACCAACCGGCTCGATATCTTACTGGAAACCATCGCCCGTTATACCGCCGAGATCATCGGGGGACAATACTGTCGCATCATCACCCTGGAAAGTGACGGCTCCCTGGTCAGTCAGGCTGTGTATTTTAGCCCAGCGATGCCCATTAAGTGGCAGGAACGCCTGCGCGACTTGCCCCTCTCTCAGTCCTACCTCAAACGAGTGGCTACAGGGAAAAACACCATCTTGCTGCGCAAGGACAGTTCTGGCCTCAACTACTGGCAACGGCAGGATTTGGGCCTGCACTTGTTTGAGTCGCTTTGTTTGATGCCCATGCACGTCGATGATGAGGCGGTCGGTTTGTTAATTCTTGGCGACAGCCTGAAGATAGAAGGCGAACCCCACGAACTGGAACGAATCCGTATGGCGACACTTATCGCCGATCAGGCCGCCAGCGCCATCTATCGGGTGCGCCTCTCGAACCAGCTCAAAGAAAACCAATTTGAGACGATCCTGGCTCTGGCAAAGACCCTTGAGGCGCGCGATCTTTACACCAGCGAACACGGTGACCGCATGACCGAGCTGGCCGAGAAACTGGCCCAACGCATGCACTGCCCTCCCGCCGAAATCCAATCCATCCGCTGGGCCGCCCTGCTGCACGATATCGGCAAAATAGGCATTCCCGACGACATCTTGCGCAAACCCGGCCCGCTAACCACAGAAGAATGGGACCTGGTTCACAAACACCCTCAAAAGGGCGCTGAAATTGTTCTGCTCGTATCCAACCTTGAACATATCGCTGTTCTCATCCTGGCGCACCACGAGCACTACGATGGCAGTGGTTACCCTTACGGCTTAAAGCAACAGCGCATCCCACTCGGAGCGCGCATCCTGGCAGTCGCCGATGCCTACAGCGCCATGACGGATGGTCGTGTCTATTGTCCGCCCCGCTCCCACGCCGAGGCCCTCGAAGAGCTGTTCCGCTGTGCCGGAACACACTTCGACCCCCAGGTTGTCGAGAGTTTTGCCAGCTTGTTCGATTAGCCCACCGGCAGACTGGCTTACTTCGCTGCGCCCCCTCTAAGATGTCCAAACCGTCTCGGAGGGGGCGAATTTTTTATTCCGCCAGATCCACGTCCGGTGGATCCAACTCCAAAACCACCAACTCCGCTCCGCAGACAGTGCAGGTAATCGTTCCGCCCACATCACAGTACGTCAAGTCAATTTCTGC
>CAZMMI010000511.1:0-2641 GCA_964567255.1 uncultured Anaerolinea sp. | reverse complement strand
ACCACGGTGAGTCCGTCCTGCTCGGCCAGGTCCTTGACCGCTTGCAGCAAGCCGATCTGGTATTGCAGATCCAGATGGGTGGTGGGCTCGTCCAGCAGCAGGACGGGGGCCTCTTGGGCCAGAGCGCGAGCCAGCATGAGGCGCTGCTGTTCGCCGCCGGAAAGCTCGCCCAGGCGGCGGTCGGCCAGGTCGAGGGCCTGGGCGCGTTCCAGGGCGCGGCGCACGTGCTGGTCGTCCAGCGGGCCCAGCCGCCCGAGGAAGTTCAGATAGGGGGTGCGGCCCAACTGGACCATCTCGAGGCCGGTGAAGGCGGGGGGCAGTTGGCGAGCCTGGGGCACCACGGCAACCTGCCGGGCGCGCTCGCCGGCGCCAAGCTGGGCCAGCGGTCGCCCGTCAATTTGCACCTGCCCGGAAGCCAGGGGAATCACACCGCTGAGGGCGCGGATGAGCGTGGTTTTGCCGGCGCCGTTGGGGCCGATGATGCCCAATACCGATCCGCGTTGGACCTCGAAGGACATGGATTGGAGCACCATGCGCTCGCCAAACTGCACGGATAGATTTTCAGCGGTTAGCATGGGCAACTCCGGGGATCAAGCAGGGGATGGAGGAAGGGCGAGCGGGCATATTGGGCTACCAGTAGATTTGGCGTTGGGCGCGGCGCAGCACCCACAGGAAGAAGGGCGCGCCGGCCAGGGCGGTGATGATGCCAACCGGGACTTCCTGGGGGGCCAGGACGATGCGCGAAAGGATGTCGGCGAGCAGCAGCAGTGCGGCCCCGCCGATGACGGAGAGCGGCAGCAGGCGTTTGTAATCGCCGCCCCACAGGGTTCGCAGGAGGTGAGGGACGATGAGGCCGACGAAGCCGATAATGCCGGTGAAGGCCACGGCAGCGGCGGTGGTGAGCGAGGCGGCCACGATGATCAGCACGCGGATGCGGTTGACGGGCAGCCCCAACTGTTGGGCTTGCTCTTCGCCAAACTGGAAGACATTGAGGGCGTGGCCGGTGGTGAGCAGCAAGGCCAGGCCGGGGAGGATGAAGGGCAGCAGCGCCAGGACGGGCTTCCAGCCGCCGATGACGTTGCCGCCGACCAGGAAGGCCAGGGCGCGGTACAGTTCGCCGGTGGAGGTGAGCATGAGGAAGGAGGTGATGGAGGAGGCAAAGGCGCTGACGGCTACCCCTGCCAGGATCAGGTTGGTGGTGGGCACGCTGCGCCCCACTTTGGCCAACTGGTAAACGATCCACACGGTGAGCGTGGCGCCCAGGAAGGCCGCTGTGGGGATGGCCAGCAGGCCGAGCCAGTTTTGGTCGGAGGAAAGGCTCATGGCCAGCACCGCGCCCAATCCGGCGCCAGAGGCCACGCCCATCAGGTAGGGGTCGGCCAGGGGGTTGCGGAACAGACCCTGGTAGGCCGCGCCGCTGCCGGCCAGGCCCGCGCCGGTGATGGCGATGAGCACGGTGCGCGGCAGGCGCAGGCTGAAGAGGATGACGGCGAATGGTTGCAGCGCGGCGGGGATTTCCAGACCCTGGATGCGGGCGGAGAGGATTTGAATGAGGTTGGCGGGGGAAATGAATACGCTGCCGACCGCCACGCTGAGCAGCAGGGCCAGCGCAAGCAGCAGGGTTGTGATCCAAAATGGGCGGTCGGCAGCGCGCATCAGGTATTTTCTAGGGCAATTGGTCGGCGATTTCGGGGTGGAACATGCGGGCCATTTCTTCCAGGCCGTCGATCATGCGCGGGCCGGGGCGGCTGGCCAGATCGTCGTCGAAGGGCAGGACGCGGTTGTTGGTCACCGCGCTCAAGTTCTCCCACCCGGCGCGGGTTGCGACCATGTCGGGCGTGGTTCCATAGTTAGCATCGCCGAGGAGGATGAAATCGGGGTCCTGGACGATGATTTCTTCCAGGCTGAGCTGGACCCACTCGCCGGTGAGGGCTGCGGCGATGTTTTCACCGCCGGCAAGGTGGATGAGCAGGTTGATGAACGTGCCAGGGCCAGTGGTCCAGGGTTTGGCTGGGTCGGTGCCATCCAGTTCGTATAACACGGTGGGGCGTTCGGTTGTGGTAGCGATGGCTTCGAGGACTTTTTTCTCGCGAGCCTGGAGGGATAGCACCAGCGCTTCGGCTTCTGTACTGTGGCCGGTGGCATTGCCCACCAGTTGCAGGTTGGCATACATGCCTTCCAGAGTGGTGGGGTTGGGCAGGACCATCACCCTCAGGCCGAGATCCTTGAGGGTTTGGATCTGTTCAGCGCTGGTGAGGGGCGAGGCCAGAACCAGGTCGGGGGTAAAGCCAACGATGGCTTCGTAGTCATAAGCGCCGCTGAATCCGCCCACGCTGGGCAAGGCCACGGCTTCTTCGGGGTAGTTGGTGAAATCTTCGCGGGCCACCACCTGAGTTCCGGCGCCAACGGCGAAGAGAATTTCGCTGTTGGAGGGAGCCAATGAGACGACGCGCTGGGCGGGTTCAGAAAGGATGAACTCGCCGCCCAGCCCGTCGGGCAGGATGATACCTTCGGGGGTGCTGGTGGTCGCAGGGGCTGGAACTTCGGTAGGAGCTTGCGTAGACGTGGCGGCCAGGGTCGCGGCAGGTTCAAGAACGGGTTCGGTGGGCAGAACCGGGGCTGCGGCCTGGGGCGAGCATCC
>CAZMMI010000510.1:0-2644 GCA_964567255.1 uncultured Anaerolinea sp. | reverse complement strand
CGATGATTTTTAGTAATGGGGACAATCCGACGTACAATCCAAACAGGAAGTGGG
Source organism: uncultured Anaerolinea sp. (assembly GCA_964567255.1). Taxonomy (GTDB): domain Bacteria; phylum Chloroflexota; class Anaerolineae; order Anaerolineales; family Anaerolineaceae; genus Anaerolinea. Next base: position 2,590 of record CAZMMI010000510.1, on the reverse strand, counting down.
GAAGCCCGGCCAGAAATGCTTCCAACCACGAGCCGCGCGGTACGGGGCCGCCGGGCGAAGGGGGAATGTGACGAAAAAAGTTCATTCAGATTTCTTCTATATGCGGCGGGCGATGGGCGATCGGTCAGTGGCCGGCATGTTTTTATCGTAGCGCGACAATGTGTACATTTCAAGTATTAATGGGGGGCCTGTGGAAACTGACGTAGTGGAGACCTGATTACGGATATTGTGGATTACCTACGCCGATTCCCAATGAACCACTGAGTGCCGTGGCGCGGATTTCCGGTATAATTTTAAAAGGTCAAATTCTGAGCAGTCTGGATAGAGGCAATCATTATGAGTTCATCTGATATCTTTCCGCTCTTGTTCCTGGCCGGGAAAAAAACCTGGGAGATGCCCCAACTTCCATCGTTGAACAAGCTGCCCCCACGGGCGACGCTCCTGCCGTATCCTTCTGCGGATGCGGCGCTGACGTTGCAGCGGGAGGCTACGCCCTGGTTCATGAGCTTGAACGGGCAATGGGATTTTCAGATTAAGCCGCGCCCCGAAGCAGTCACCCTGGACTCGCTTCGATCTCCAAACTGGGACAGCATCCAGGTGCCGGGTAACTGGACCATGCAGGGTTTTGGCAAGCCCCACTACACCAACGTGCAGATGCCCTTCCCCAATATCCCGCCGGACGTGCCGGATGAGAATCCAACCGGGATTTACCGCCAGCTTTTTGATCTACCGGGCTCCTGGCAAGGACGGCGGGTGGTGCTGCATTTCGGGGGCTGCGAGGGCATGTTGGTGGTCATGGTCAACGGGCAGGCGGTGGGCATGAGCAAAGATGCGCGCACGCCCGCAGAATTTGACGTGACCGGGCTGGTTCATTTCGACCAGCCCAACGAACTCATCTGCGTGGTCGTGCAGTGGTCCGATGCCTGCTATATAGAAGATCAAGATCACTGGTGGCAGGCGGGCTTGCAGCGCGAGGTGTACCTTTACTCGACCCTCACGCCGCACATTCAGGACCTTAATGCACGCGTCGATCTGGATTCGGCTTACCGGGATGGAACCTTGGACCTGACCGTAAAAATTGGCTTCCCCGGTGAAGATTACACCGAGGGCGGTCTGGAAGTGCAGTTGTACGACCCGCAAGACGAGCCGGTGTTCTTCTCTCCCCTGGTTCGAGAGTTCACCGAGGCGGAGAGTCTGTGGTCATCCACTCGCTCGCCGCGCATGCAGGTGCGCTTTGAAAAAGAGGTGGAAGCCCCACTGAAGTGGACGGCGGAGACGCCCAACCTCTACACCCTGGTGGTCACCTTGCGCACCGCTGCGGGGGTTGAGTCAACCGCCACACGGATCGGTTTCCGCAAGATCGAAATCCGCGACCGGATGTTATTGATCAACGGCAAAAAGGTGCTCATCAAGGGCGTCAATTATCACGATCACGACGACACCCACGGCAAGTACATCAGCCGAGAGCTGCTGGAAAAAGATATTCGCCTGATGAAGCAGTTCAACGTGAACGCCGTGCGCACCTCGCACTATCCCAAGGATGTGTATTGGTACGATCTGTGCGACCGCTACGGCATTTACCTTGTGGACGAGGCCAACATCGAATCGCACGCCTTCTACCGTGAAATGTGCCGCGATTTACGCTATACCAACGCCTTTGTGGAACGGGTGCGGGCGATGGTGGAGCGGGATAAAAATCACCCCAGTGTCATCTTTTGGTCGCTGGGCAATGAGAGCGGCTACGGACCCAACCACGATGCGGCGGCGGGCTATGTGCGTCACGCCGATCCAACCCGCCCGCTGCACTACGAGGGCGCGATCACCCCCTGGGGCGGTGAGGGTTGGGACAAAGGACTGCGCGCCAGTGATGTGGTCTGCCCCATGTACCCGCCTATCGAGCATATCATCGAGTGGGCTAAATCGGGGCAAGGCCACCGCCCGTTGATCATGTGCGAATACTCGCATACGATGGGCAACAGCAACGGCTGCCTGGCCGATTACTTTGAGGCTTTTGAAACCTATGCGGGTTTGCAGGGCGGCTACTTGTGGGAGTGGCTGGATCACGGCATTCGCCAGACTGCCCCGGGCGGACAGGTGTATTGGGCCTACGGCGGCGATTTCGGTGACGAGCCCAACGACGCGAACTTCGTTACCGATGGGATCGTTTGGCCCGACCGCACGCCTCACCCCGCCCTGTACGAGTTCAAGAAGCTGGCTCAGCCGGTGCGCGTGGAGTGGCTGGACACCGAGCGGGCGGTGGTGCGGATTGTAAACAAGCACGACTTCGTCAGCCTTGGCTGGCTGCGCGGCGAATGGGAACTGACGGTCGACGGCAACCGGGTGACGGGCGGCGAACTGCCTGCGCTGGACCTTGGGCCTGGAAAGACCCTGGATGTGTCCCTGGGGGTGGATGACGATTTGCCTGCGGGCGAGCGCTTCCTAAACTTCCGTTTTTACCAGCGCGAAACGACGCTATGGGCGCCTGCGGGGCACGAGGTAGCCTGGGAGCAACTGGCCTGGGCCGGTACGGACCGCGCCGATGCGCCCGCCCACCCGGCTGAGACGGTGAACGTTGGAGAAGACGACAAGA
>CAZMMI010000509.1:0-2650 GCA_964567255.1 uncultured Anaerolinea sp. | reverse complement strand
AGGACTAACCAGCAGTTTCTTCCCAGTAGGTGACGGGAAAATCGGGCAGGGGCTTGAAGCCCAGCCTGGCGGCCAACGCCGTGGAGGGCTGGTTGTCCCAAAAACATTCCCAGTTGGGACGCAATCCACGCCGGATGCATTCGGCCAGAAAAGCCGTGGCGGTGATGAGCGCGAACCCTCGGCGGCGATACAGTTCGGCGGTTTGGACGTCGATTTCAACGGCTCGGTCCGAGGTGAAGACAGTGGCGCAGGATGCGGCTATCTGGCCTTTGTGGAGCAAAGCAAAGCCGAACCCGTGGCGGGCGAAGGCATCAGGTGCCCCCCAGCAAGCGGGCAGGCTGGTTTGCTCGACCAGCGTTGCATCGATGCGCGCCAGATCAAAGCCAGGGGGAATAGAGGGAACGGTTAGAGAGGCGAAGGCCGGCGCATCGAGAACGAAAGGCCGCCGGTAGATAGAAATGAGCTGGCGGTTGGGCAGCAAGGTGGGCAAGTAAGGTTCCCAGCCAGGTGAGGTGATGAAGATGAAGCCGGACTCACCTTTCTCTTGCGCAGCCGGGACCATCGTTCCGGTCAAACAGGATGAAATGGTCCGCAACGTATCAGGCTCGCTGGTTGGCTGTCCGCAAAGGAAGAAATAGCCTACGGGAGTCCACAGCAGTGCCCGGCGGGGCATTTGGGGGTCATCGGCAAAGACGCGCCCAGGATTGAAGCCCTGGCAAACCGCGTAGGGCAGCACGGTTTGGGGGAGGGCAGCCAGAAGCGGACTTACCCGCGAGAATTGATCGGGGCGAAGTTCATGCATATTGATTTCCTGCGGTTGTAAAAATCCTTCTCTTCTATTCTTCCTTAGCCACCACATTCATATTGGGGAGAAGGATGTAAGGCGCGTTGAACGTGCTGTACACCCATTGGGTTTCACGGCTGACCGCCGCGACACTCGTCAATAAATCGTAAACATTGCCCGCAATGGATAAATTCTTTACTCGTCCGACAATTTCTCCCTTGTGGATTTTAAAGGCCAGACTGAGCGGGTTCGAAAACGCTCCCGAGATGATATTGCCCTGGCCAATTCCCAGTAAATCCTCTACCAGGATGCCTTCATCAATGCCTGAGATCATATCTGCTAAGGGGGTCTGGCCGGGTTGGACAATGAAATTGGTCACCGAGGGGTTGGGAGGGCTGAATAAACTGCGCGATCCGTTACCGGTAGTCTGGACGCCAAACTGAGCGGCAGTTTTCAGGTCGTAGTAAAAACCTTTGAACACGCCGTTTTCGATCAGAGCGTTACGGCGATGCGGCACACCCTCGTCGTCATATGGGCCGGATGCAAATTTGCCGTCAATCGTGCCATCGTCAATGACGGAAATCTTTTCGTCAAACAGCTTTTCCCCAATTTTCCCAACCAGGGGCGAGGTGCCTTTGTACGCATTTTTCCCGTTCAAGCCCTCATTTAGCGGAAGTGTCAATGCTAAAGACCCAATGGGCGAGAAAATGACGGGCATTTCCCCGGATTTTATGGTGGTGATGGTACGCGCCTGGATCAGTTTTTCCACGAGTTGGCGGGCAAAATCAAGATAACCATCCTCCCATAAGAGGGTACCCAGTTGATCATAGAGGATGAGCACATCATCGCTGGCAATCCGATCAATCTCAAAGCCAATCGATAGTGGTGAACGCTGGAAGTTTACATCCAGACCGGCATGGTTCTGAATGGAAACCGTTTGCACGCTGCGCTCAATGGTTACATTACAGCGGGCATCCGGTTCGACGGGCAGGACTAACGCGAGGATTTTCCGCCCGATTTCAACCAGGTCAGGGATTGGCAAGTTGGCAATCTTCGGGTCGTAGGTTTTTACTTGCACAGCCATTTGAGGCGCAGGAAATTCTAGCGTGACAGGATCGCCATAAGCAGCCGATTCGAGCACGCTGGCCGAGAGCTTATCAAGGGATTGTAGATCGGTGGAAGCTGCAAAACCCAGCCGGCCTTTGCGCAAAACTCGTACCGCCATGCCACGAGTTTCGGTCACAGAGCTCGATTTGAGCTGGTTGGCCGTGAATTCAATGGTTGTTGTTTCGTCACTCAGGCTGGTTACTTCGACCTGTTCCGCCTGCCTGGAAAGTTGTTTCAAGAGTTCCATTGTGTTTTCCTCCGAGTGGTCCGCGGTTATTCTCCGCCAATGGTCACATTCTGGATGCGAATGTGGGGAGCGCCCATCCCTACCGGCAGTGGAAATTGATTGCCTTTTCCACACCCGCCACTGGTAAAGGCCCATTTGAAATCATTGCCGATAGCATCGATATTTTCCAGCGTCGAGAAAAGGTTGCCAGCCAGAATTACATCTTTAACCATTTCAGCAATTTTCCCGTCGCGGATCATATACGCATAGCCGGAACTAAATGAGAAGTTCTCGAGTTGTGTTTGGCCGCCGTAAGCATCGCAAGCGTAGATGCCCAGTTTGATATCTTTGATCATTTCTTCGAAAGGCGTGGCCCCGTTGTCTATGGCTGTGTTCGTCATTCGCACAATGGGCGGGAAGCGGTAGTTGATGGCGCGAGCATTCCCAGAGGGCTGCTCTCCCATCTTAGCGGCAGTCTCGCGCGAGTGTAACCGCCCCACCAGAACGCCGTCCTTAATCAGCCAGTTGCGCCT
>CAZMMI010000508.1:0-2653 GCA_964567255.1 uncultured Anaerolinea sp. | reverse complement strand
GCAAGAACGCCTGGATCGGAACGGTGGTGACCTGGACGATTGCTTTGTGAGCAATTGCTGTGACGACCTGACGAGCCACGTGTACGAAATGCTGGCTGCGCTGGTTCGCGCCGGCGGGAAGTACCCCTTCACGGTGCTGAAAACGCTGGATGGGCAAACGGTGAAAGCGAAGGTGATCGTCAACCGTTTTGGGCGGTCGGTGTGGGCGATCTTGGATGAGGCAGGCGTGTTTACGGCATTTGCTCCGTACAAGCCGGCGCGCGCGGAAACATTGGCCCGGCGCGGATACAAGGAAGTCGAAGAAGAACTGCCCGCCGCAGTCCGATTAGTCGGTGGCGGTGTGGGCATTAGCGGCCTGGCGGGAATGTACCCGGCCTACGTGATGGACACAAGAAATCGGAAGGAGGCTTGACATGGACAAGAAACGCTGGTTGAGCAAGCACCTGATCTATAAGGTGAAGCGCCCGATCTACGGCGCAGATTACCCCTGCTGCACCCCTGCGCGGAGTGGGTCGTATGATCCGTTGCACGTTTTGGATGTGTGGCTGTGCGACTCGCAAGGCAATCTTCATCCCGGTTTCAACGTTTCGGCTGAACCGATGATCGTGAAGAACATTGGCGAAGCGGTGAACGATTGGCCAGCTGAAAGCGAGGTGTACGAATGACCGCGCAAGCTGCCGATTGGAAAACTCAAGCGCAGGAGAAGCGCAATGCCCTGATGGAGTCCATCACGGACGCGATCAAGGCGCTGGCCGCCGAAACGGACGCAGTTCGCGCCGGCGAAGCGTTGGCTCGCTACTTCGACACGCTGAGCAAGTTTCACCGCTACAGCCTGCATAACCAGATTTTGATCTGGCTGCAGAAACCGGACGCCACCCTGGTGGCCGGCTTTCAGACCTGGAAGCAGAAATTCAAGCGGTGGGTGAAGAAGGGTGAGAAGGGGATTGCCATCCTGGCTCCCCGCGTTCTCCAGCCGAAGGCGAAAGAACAAGAAGAAGATGCCGGCGAGACGCCCGAAGGTCCGGTGTTGTTGAGCACATTGGTGCGCGGCGAGGGAGAGGAAAATACCGCTCCCCGCCGGCGAGTGTGCTTTACGACCGTGTACGTTTTCGACATTTCGCAGACAGAAGGCGATCCGTTGCCGGATGAACTGGAATGGCGGGAACGGGCGAAGGACGCTGACGTGGAGGCGGCGCTAACGGCCTTTGCCAACAGCAAGGGGATTGCCGTCGAGATCGTGGACGAGATGAAGGGCGGCGCCGAAGGAAGTTCCAGCGGTGGGAAGATCAAACTTCTGCCCGAAGCCGGCACGCACACCTTCGTGCATGAGTTAGCCCATGAGCTGTATGAGCACACCAGGCCGGAGGTGCACAAGAATACGACTCGGCAGCAGCGGGAGATCGAAGCGGACGCAGCGGCGCATGTCGTTTGCAAACACTTCGGTATCTCATCACTCTCACCGAATTACCTGGCGTTGTGGGAAGCCAGCAAAGAGGACATCCTCTCTTGCCTGGACCGCGTGCGCGCGGTAGCGGTGGAGATCATCGAGGCGGTAGAAGAAAATCAAAAGGAGGTGGCATGAATATCGTTGAACATGTGAAAGGAATACTCCCATATATTACCAATGCGTACACCAAAGAGATCTCCATTAGCGAAGTCGCTGAAGGTCTGAGTATCAAAGACGAGGCGCTCGCAACGTGGGAGGCCAGTGTGGAAGCCGGGAAAGCAAGTGTGGCTGGCGAAAGCATGACCATACAAGAATACCTACGCAAGCATACCGCGCCAATGCAGTTGCAATGGCAAAAAGCGGCTTACGAGTGGGCGATCCAAAACCCTGGCTCGATCCTGACAGTAAGTATCAAGGTGCCGCAAGAGGACTCCTGGGAAGAAATCACGATGGTAGGAAAACACGGTGAATACGTTGTTTTCTATAACGAGAACACTTCCGGTGGGGCAATTTGGATCAGCCGCGACAACGAAACGCGGGTCCTGGTGTACAGGGATTAGCGCATGACGACAACAACCATAGATCCCATCACTCAAATCAAGCGGTTGTGCGCCTCAGTAGAGGCTGTCCGCGAGAAGAACATTCCCATCAGCGGGGTACACGAAAGCAAAGACCCGCTGGCGACGTGGGACGCGATCATAGCCAAGGGGAAAGGGCGCGTGCCTGGCGGCGAAAGAATGACCGCCGCGCAGTTTCTGCAAAGAAACACAAAGTGGCTCAGCACGCCCTGGCAGAAGGTGGCCTACGATTGGGCGCTTGATCATCCCGGTAAAACACTGGTGGTTGAGTTCAAAATCGGACGCCAAGCGCAAACCTGGGTGGTTGGCAAACGCGGGGAATACATCATGTTCGTTGTTCCCTGGTGGCAGGAGCGCAGGCAGGTATTGGTGAGCCGAGACAGAAGGACTCGCGTGCTGATCAATATCGACTAACCGACAACACAAGAAACAAAACAAAACGTCAAATGTTCACCGCTAACCCAAAAGGTTGGCGGTGAGTATTTGTTGTTTTGCCATTTGGCAAGACAGTTAAAACGCAGCTGGTCTGCCCTGAAGTGGGCGAATGCAGCGAACCAATCTTCATTCTTTGGGCAAGGAGGACCCATGAAAATCGACAAGAAACTATTGCATGAGATATTGAAGGCGG
>CAZMMI010000507.1:0-2664 GCA_964567255.1 uncultured Anaerolinea sp. | reverse complement strand
TGAAAGCCTACCTGGCAATTAAATATCACCCAAATGGAGCCAACCGGGCGCGCATCGAGTGCATCTGCGCTGCGCTGGAAACCGCAGGCATACAAAGCGTCTGCGTCATCCGCGATCTGGAGCAGTGGGGAGCCGTGCACTTCGAACCGGGCGAGTTGATGCGCCGTTCGTTCGAACTGCTGGAAGGCTGCGACCTGCTGGTGATCGAACTGACCGAAAAAGGCGTGGGGGTGGGCATCGAAGCCGGCTTCGCCCACGCAAAGGGCATCCCTATTGTAACCATTGCCGAGGCGGACGCCGACATCTCCGAGACCCTTCGCGGCATTTCCCGAGAAGTGATGAACTACCAAACGAGTGCGGAACTGGCTGAGTTCTGCGCTCGTTTACGAGGTTAATATCCCTCACAGACCAAAACCTGGCCTCCGCGCACTAAGGGAGGGCTTCAGCCCGACCGGCTCTACCTTGCCAGCGGAAGTGATTTACGCTCAAACTTGAGGCGTTTTTGGGCTGCGCACCAATCTCCAGGCGATGAAGAAACTGATCAGGGTAGCCACCCCGGATAACAGCCACGCGCCGCCGTAAACATCAATGATATTCACGCTCCACAGCGCAAACGGCAGCCAGTTCAGCGCCGCCGTGATGCCCCCCGCCAGCACAGCCCGGCCCTGGCGGCGCGGCGATTCACGCAGCAGCCGCAGGCCCACCCCCAGGAACACAGCGCACAGCACAGCCGTGCCGCCCAAATGCACGACAGCCGTCAAGGGTTCGGCGGAGATGGAGGAATCATTCTGCTGAAGAATAATCAGATACACCAGATAAACCAGCTCTACCGGGATGACCAGGAACAGCCAGCCCAGCCTCTTTTTGACTACCAGCCCGATGACCAGCACCAGACAGCATCCCAAACTGAGAGCAGCCAGCAGTTCGCGCAGTGTGGCCTTGGCAATCAAACGCGGGTTGTGCGGCCCAATTTGCCGGTACTTGCCAACCGCGGCCCAGGTGTACACCCCGTCGGGCGAGCGCACCAGCACCCCTTCGTGACCCATGCCGATCACCAGGTTGTTCGTTTGCGGGTCGAACACCGCGTTCAGCGGCCCCTGTTGGAGCGTGGTAATGCAGGCAAAGGTCATGGAGGTGTAGTAATCCTGTTGCCCTTCGGTCAACGGCGTTGAACGGAACTCCTCTGCCCAGGTAAGGCCCCCATCCTGGGAACGGGCAATCGACTGTCCCGAAACGAAGCGATACACTACCCGCGAATCGTTTGGGTCCGCCAGCTCCCATTGGGCCGGAATTTCCGGCTCCGACCGGTCAATTTCACCGGCCTGCCAGCCTTCCCCTTGCTCCGCCCAGGTGTAGCCGCCATCCAGGCTGACGTACGAGCCGTTGCACGTCCAGGTGACCAGAGAGCTGTCTTCAGGCTTAACCGCAAAGTGATAGATCCCGGCATCCACCATTGCAGGCGCCGTCGCCAGGCAGGCCAGCGAGGCCATGCCCAGCGCCAGGGCAGCCGTCCGCTTACGGTCCACCTCCGGCGGGCGCAGCCACAGCCGCCAGGCTGGAATCAACACCAGCAAGGCCAGCAAATCGCTGGGGTCGGGCGCAACCGCAATCGGTCGCCCATAAAGCGCGCTCAGCCACTCTCCCGCCGCCAGGTTCACCGGGGGAAAGACCTTGACCAGGGCAAACACCAAACCGGTGATCAGGAAAGCCAACCCACCCAGACGGCGCGGACTCAATTTCCATCGAGACGTTATCATCGCCAGCCCCAGCGCAACCAGGAACGGGAAGAAGAACAGCCCGGCAAAATCGCTCAGTTTGCCCGTGATCACGCCGGGGAACAGTCTCTTGAGCAAGTGATCGTTGACCAGCAGCAAACCGATGCTCATCCAGCTAAAAGGATGCTGCAAGCAGCGCAGAGGACGTTGAAACGCCAAATTGGATGACTCGCTGAATGTAATCATGCCCGCCTCGTTCCGTCTTGGTTGAAAACCCTGAGATTATTATCCTCAATTTTCACAATTGGATATTCCCTGCACAAGCAGGAATTTTTTAGGTACGTATGGTCTTCTCAAAGCCGCCTGACAATTTGGCATCCCTCATCCCCAACCCTTCTCCCGGGTGGAGAAGACCGCAGATTCTTCCCCCTCTCCCTCCGGGAGAGGGCAGGGTGAGGGTCTTTTCCTGACTTTGAGAAGCCATATCTATACCCTTAAAAAATGTTGACCTTATAAAATATTTGTTCTATAATATAGTGGCTGCGTCACTGCTGCCACAAACAGCTCTCCCCCGCAACAAGAACTTATCCGCCCTCGCGGCGCTAACCATTATCGACCTCAATCAAGGAGTGCCCCCCGTGAGCCAGTCTACCCACCCAGACTTGCTATCTTTCTACGCCGCTCACGGCGTGATGACCGACCCGCTGGAGCAGGCTCGCCTGTTGGAGAACCTGCCCACCGACCTGCCCGCTTTATGCCGTGTGGTACAAGGCCTGCTCATCCACCCGTTTTTAACCGAACTATACAAGGTCGATTTGACCTCTGTGCAAAAGAAAGAGGTCAACATCCGCCCAGCCGCCGAGATGCTGCGCCGCATCGGCGGCATGGATCCGCGCCCGCTGAGCGAGCAGCGCGCGCCCGCCGAACGACTGGTGGGCAACTGCCGCGA
>CAZMMI010000506.1:0-2709 GCA_964567255.1 uncultured Anaerolinea sp. | reverse complement strand
AACGGGTGATGGCCAGCTCGGCCAGTTCGCGCAGGCGGCGCAGTTTTCCAGGATTGGTGAGGGCGGTGAAAGGTTTTTGCATCGTTTATGTTGGGTCGATCAAGTTAGGTTGGGTTTCTTCTCAAGGGTAGGTGAAATAGGCTGGGGCAGAAGGCCCGCCTCGGTGACGATGAGGGGGATGATCTCTTCCCAGCCAACCGACATGAGGTGAATGCCGTGCACCCCTTGTTTGGTGCGGATCTTTTCGATAATCTCCAGTGTAATCTGCACGCCTTCTTCGGCAGGGTTTCCGGCGGCGTCAGCGGCTTCCATACGCTTCATGATCGAGTCAGGAATGAACACGCCCGGGATTTCGTTCTGCATATACTTGGTGACTTTGAAGGTCTTGAGCGGCAAGATGCCGATGAGGATGTAAACCTTGTCGAGGACATTGCGTTTGGCCAATTCATTCAGCCAGATGTCCAGACGGTCGGGGTCAAAGACCAGGTTGGTCTGGAAAAACTGCGCTCCGGCGTTGATCTTCTTGTGCTCGCGCAGGGCCTGGAATTCGGGGCGCGAGGCAAAGGGGGAGGCCGCAGCGCCCAGGAACAGCTTGGGCGGGAACTTGATTTCGCGCCCATCCAGGTAGCGGCCTTCGTCGCGCATCCGGCGTAGGATCCACAGCATCTGGACGGAGTCCAGGTCGAGAATATCCAGACGCCCCATCGGGGCGGAGGCCAGGCGGTTGCTGTCGCCGGATAAGCAAAGGACATTTATAATTCCCAGGGCGTTGGCTCCAAGGGCGTCGGACTGCAAGGCGACTCGCGTAGTATCGCGGGCGGCAATTTGAAGGACAGGCTCGGCGCCTTGTTGGGCGGCAAGCGTGGAGCAGGCGGTGGCGGACATGCGCGGAGTGGCGGAGGCGCCGTCGGTGAAGTTGACCGCTGTTACAAAGGGTTTCACCAGCTCAATGTTCTTCTTGAGTTTGCTGGTGGCGCTGGTCTGCGGGGGTTGGACTTCGGCAGTGACGACAAAATTCCCGGCTTTGAGGGCTGTTTCTAGACCAGACACAGGCTCGTTGTAAGCGGGCGGGTGATATTCCGAATCTCCCTGCCACCAGTCGGGCTGGCGCACCGGGCGGAAGATACCGTCCCAGGTCACTTTGCGTTTGACCGGATCGGTAGAGGTCAGTCCGCGGATGACTTTCCTGCTGCCATTCTTCTTCACCTGGGCTACCAGCTTACCGATTTGTTCTGCGCCGACCAGTTCCCAATCCAGAGGCGGCAGTACCTCGAGGAGACGTTCCTGGCGGCCCATCTTGAAGGCGCGCTCGTAAATTTTGTGCCAGATGCAGGGGCGCGTTTTGTCGATGTAGCAGTATTCTTCGGTCGCACCACCGCAGGGACCATTGCGGATGCCTTTGGGACATTCCATGGGACAAATGAAAGCGGTTTCCTGGAGCAGACAGTTACCGCACTGGCGGCAACCCCAAAGCGGGCCTTTATAAAGCATTTCCAAGGTGTTAAGAATGCTGTGGGAGAGCTTTTCTTTGCGGAACGGGTAATAGATTGGCTGCCAGCGGCGTCCGGGGGTTAGGAGCGGCATATGTATACCTGATATTTTGATGGGGTAATGGAACTTCACCCATTTTACCGCATTTGACGCAGATCATCCCTCGCGATCTGGCGGCAGAATCAAAAAGCCGCAGGCTGCTTCAAAATTTTGAGACGTGCAAACCTGCGGCTTCTCGAAAAAGGGTGAAACCCTCTATTCAGTTGATTTTCGCCCAAAGGCTTTCCCGGGCTGCCAGGGTGTGCCTATGGCTGGTAAGACGAAACGGTCCAGGCCCCACCATCCGGCAGTCTTCCAGGCCAGGATGAGCAGGATGGACAAGGTGAACAAGAGCGGGTTAGTGCTGGCGGTTCCGGCCATCATGAAGTTCCAATTCATAAAGCCGCCGAAGAAGGCAGCGATGCCGGTGAACAAGCCCAGGATCAAGGCTACGCCGATCAAGATCTCTCCGATAAAAATCAACTTGGCGAACCAAGTGTAGGCCCCGGCATCAATCATGAATTGCAAGAACGCACGATACCAGTCAAAGGCGATCATGGGGCGAGCCGGAGCCTCAGGAATGGCCACCGCACGTTCCCAGAAACCTTTCAATGCTTCGCCAGTCTGGGTCCAGCCCGGGTTTGACAGTTTTCCGAGACCGGAGGAGAGCCAGGTATAACCTACGTAAAGGCGGGCAATTACCCATAGCCAGGACCATTTTGGGCTATTGAAAAGACTTTGAGCAAACGGGGGATCGGCAAAGACAGCCGTAGCTGTCGAGACATTATTGGACATTCAAAACTCCTTTGTTAATCGGACTAATTTAGTGTGATTATAAAGCCGGAAGATGAAAACCTCAATAGCTAATTCGAATGAATTTCACCACACCAATTCACAGTGAACCAACTTCGCCTCTAGTTGAGTCTCAAATATGCATGTACAATTTCTCAAATCATCCAGTTTGCCTGGCGTTGATCATTGAACAAGCAAAGGAGTTGTCATGACAGAACTAACCCTATCACAACAAGAGACTTTGACCCTTTTTATATCGGGGGCGGAAAAGCTTGAAATGGCTGTCTCCGATCTTTCGGAGGAAGCGCTGGATTATTCTTGTGCGCCGGGTCAGTGGACAATCCGGCAAATTGTGCATCATGTAGCCGATGACGGAGATGTCTGGTC
>CAZMMI010000505.1:0-2718 GCA_964567255.1 uncultured Anaerolinea sp. | reverse complement strand
GCGGAAAAGATCATCGCCGACCACACCCCGGACGAACCCGACTAGGACCCCAGCAACGCCCGGGCATCGGTAAGGTCGATCCCATCACCTGGATGAGTCATCCCATCCGGCCTCGCCTCGGCATTGACGCCGATTTCTTTTGAGATCCAGCCTGTCCCTGAGCCACAAAGGGAAAAGTGGACAGAAAAAAGCCCTGAAGAGGCGGAAGCTGATGGCTGCCGCTCTTCAGGGCTGATGATCAATAAAACGCCGCACGAATGCGGAGGAAATCCACCCTACTATTTTGGAGAAGCGGCAGCAGAGCCGCCAACAACGGCGAAATCGGCGTTGTAGTTGATGACGGCCCAGACGGTACCCTTAGCCATATCGATTCCATAGGTACCCAATTTATAGCCGGGCTTCCAAGGGCCCTGGACAAACTTCTGGCCCTTTGGGTTCTTTGCCCCAATATTGAGATTGACCGCATTGACCCATTGTCCGTTCTTATCGAGGCCGGATAGCCGGTAGCCAGCATTGCCAAGGTGCTTACCCTTAACCCTCTTGTCGAGATAACTCATTTCAAGTACATAAACGTCGGTCTCATCGGTTCCAAATTCCGCCATGCCCCAGAGACTGAAGATATCGCTTGCGAGTTTGGAGTCAGGCTTCGCAGTCCAGCCGGTATTCACGGTTTTGATAAACGGACGAGGCTCGGTCGGAGCGCCATCCACCGCGTTGCTGGAGTTGGTGCCTGAGAGGATTTTGACGGTAGTCGCTCCAAACGCATCCTGGACCGCTGTGTAGGATGCACCCTGTGGAATCTCGAACTGCTTGCCATTAAGGCTGTAACCCCAGCTCTCTTTCTTTACAAAATAAAAATTGGGAGTGTAGAGAGGAGCAGGTATCGAAGCTTCACCATAGGGGAAATTGTCGTCATCTTGAAATTCGCCGGTCGCATCGGAGTAGTAATCCACCAGCACGCGGGGACCATCTACTGTGTAAATATAGTAACCGATGTTGAACAGTTCCTGAGAGATTTGAGTCTCTCGCTGCTTGTTGTCTCCATAGTGATCCTTAAATGCACTTGGATCTGCCGGCTCATAAAACTTTGTACTCGCTCCCGTAGATATCAGCGTTTCGATCTGCGATTTGCCATCCGGGCTCTTGAGAAGTGCGCGGTTGTGCAGATGATCGTGCGCTCCGAGCAGATACCGCACACCATTGTTTTGCATGCTTGCAAAAAACACGTTCTGATCGGTAGATTTTGATCCTGAGCTGGTTCCGAACATCGAATCCTTATGGTTTTGGTTCATCGGGCCCCTATGCGTCAGAACGAATGCCTGCGTCGGGCGTCCTTCCTTTGTCACATCAAGGAGGCTGCTGATCCAAGCTTGTTGCTTGCCCGGAAAATATTCCGTGTTTGTGGATTTCCACTTTGGCTGTTCAGGCACGACATTATTGTCGATTGGCCAAATCAACTCATAGCCACTGAGGTTTGTCGTTAAATACCCTTGAGAGCTTATTCTAAACCATGTTCCGGGCTCAATCGTAATATCTACGGTATAGTTGCCATTAGCATCCACCGTTTTTCCAGCTAGCGGCTCATTATATTTATACAGGACAAAGGTCGGCCTAGCGCTTGGGTAATCGTAACCTTGTCCATATATTGTCGGCACTATTGGGGTGACATTGTATTTTGTAGGTTCGGTATCGACAAAAACGAACCTTGCGTTATTGCCCGAATGGCCGTAATCAAAAGAATAACTAAGCCCTTCCAAGACCGGGATGTTGGGTGGATGAGTAAAGTTTGATGCGCCAAAAGTTTTCTCTAATCCACGAGTTTGTGGAAATGCATCAAGAAAAGCAGGAATATTCATCGTGTGGTTTACATCATCAAAATAATACCCATACGTTTCATGATTGCCGCGTATTGGGAAAAAGCCGATGCCGGCGTCAAACAGCGGTTGTGCTGCTTCCGCACGGGCGTACATGGCGGCATCGCCGGCCCAGTTTGAAAGATCGCCGAGCTGAACAACAAAACGGACACCATGGCTGATGAAATTGTCATTCAGCTTTTGGACTATCCCGGCGCTGACAAATTGCGGGTTCACTCCCTCAGGATCGCTCCACGCTGTCCATTGAGTATCCCCCTGTACTCCGAACTTCCACGCATCGGGGCTCTGATACCGGTACCCCTGTGCAAACGACAGTGTTCCGAATGCCAACACCAGAATCATGGCACCCAGGACCAGCCGGGTTGCTGATTTGGTCGAGATTCGTATCATTTCGGTCTCCTTATTGAGCTGTTTGGCCTGTCAATTTCCCCCCACAGGCGAGGCTAAGCCCCGCGGGCACACCCCACCCTCTTGCTGGCAACCTGGTTGGATCGTCAGGGGATGCTGGCGCAGCGGCCTGAATGTTTCCCGATACTGGGCCTCATGCTGAAGACACACTGGAATGTGCCTCTGGCACATGGCGCTGCCAATAACCAACGAAGGACGAAAACCAAGCCAACTAAATTGCTAATTTGTTAGCCCTTTGATATCACCCCCGCGGCACAAAACGCAAGAACTTTAATGAAGATTTGGTTAAGAAATGGTTTTTGTGTTCATGCGGTGAACAGAGAGACGGGGAGGGAATGCCACCCGCCTCCGGAGCTTTGTTGGTTCTGGGGTTTTCCGCCGCGGAGCGAGGGGCGGAATAGTAGATCCTTCGCTTGATTTTTGCCCGGCGCCGGTG
>CAZMMI010000504.1:0-2725 GCA_964567255.1 uncultured Anaerolinea sp. | reverse complement strand
CCCCACAAGCGCTTCCAGGCCACGGGCATGACCGTGCCGGAGATCCAGGGATGGAGCTGCGCGCCGAAGGTGGTGGTCGCCAGGACGTGGTTGCCGGGATCAACGTGCATGTAATACTGCTCGGAGTGCATGGCGAAATCGGAGAGGCCCGCAGTGATGGGGTCGATGTGGTCGGTGATCTGGACGGTGTAGTCGATGACACCGCCGGGGTGGGCCACCCACTGCCCGCCGACGATGAACTGGTAGTCGGTGGACTCGCGGAAGGAGTCACCCATGCCGCCGTGCCAGCCGGCAAAACCCACGCCGGAAGCCACTGCCCCACTGAGGCCTTTGAGCTGCTCGCCGGTGATTTTGCCCATCGTCCATACCTGGCAGATGAGGTCGTAGGAGAGCATTTTCTCGGTGTTGAGATAGATATCCAGGTTGTCGTAGATTTCTACGTCGTACCCGGCGTCGCGCATGAGGGGGGCAAAGATATCGACGCACTGTTTGGGCTCGTGCCCATCCCAACCGCCCCAGACGAACATCATTTTCTTCATTATTTTTTCCTTTAAGTTTTGATGAAAAACCTAAGGGTCTTTAAGACCCTTAGGTTTTGGTGAAAAGTTTATACAATCGACTTCAAATACTGATAACTCTTCGCGCAGACATCCAGCGAACTGCCCGCCACGCGGTCGGCCTCGTAGATGGCCCACTCGGTATTGGCCCCGCCTGCCTTGAGAACAGCGGGGATGTCCATGACACCCTCCCCGGCGGCGAGCTGCGGGTCTTCGCGCACGCCGGTGCCGTCCTTGATGTGCAGGAGGGGGGCGCGCTGGCCGAACTTCCGCACCGCGGCAACCGGGTCCACACCGGCCACCTTGATCCAATAGGTGTCCAACTCAAAGAGCACGGCCGGGTCGACCATCTCGAGGACGTATTCCATGGCGGGGCGGCCATCGACCAGGAGGAACTCGGCGGAGTGGTTGTGCACCAGCAGCTTGAGCCCGGCAGCCGCGGCGATGGGTTGGGCCTCGTTCAAGCGCTCAACGAGGGCTTTGATGGTGTCCAGGGTTTTGACTTCATCCGGGCTGACGTAGGGCATCACCAGGTACTGGCTGCCCAGGGCGGCCATGGTGTCGAGAATTTCGTTCTTGCGCTCGCCCAGGGGCAGCCCGGCGTGCGCGCCGATGACCGTGAGGCCGAGCTCTTTGAACAATTTGGCGGCGTCGGTGGGGGTGCCGCCAGGGAAGCCGGCGGTTTCGACCCCGGCAAAGCCGAGCTGGGCGACCTGGCGCACCACGGCTTCATAGCCATCGGTGGCGATCCGGTCGCGGACGGTGTATAGTTGCAATCCAATCTTGGGTGACATAAAACCTCTTTGAAGATACTATCCGCGAATGTCGCAAATGAACGCGAATAAAGAAGAATTGTTATTGAATATATTCGCGTCCTATTCGCGCCCATTCGCGGATGGAAATCTTAATATTTGATCGCGACGGTTTTTTCTTTCTCGGCGGAGGCGAGGATGGCGTCGCAGATGACGGCGTTTTTATAGCCGTCCTCAAAATCCGCGCCGAAGGGGGCGATGGGAGTCTTGTTGACGATGGCGTCAAACAGGTGGGCCATCTCGTGCACAAAGGTGTGCTCCCAGCCGATCATATGGCCCTGCGGCCACCAATTCTTCCAGAAGGGGTGGTAAGACTCGGAGACCAGCACGTTGCGGAAGCCTTGCGTTTCACGCGGTTCATCGTCCTTCCAGAAAACATCCAGCTCGTTGAAGCGCTCCAGGTTGTAGACCAGCGAGCCTTTGGAGCCGTTGATCTCGATGACCTGGTGGTTCTTGCGCCCGGCGCAGAAGCGCGAAGCCTCCAGGGTGCCCAGCGCGCCGCTTTCAAACTCCAGCATGGCCATGAAGGCATCGTCCACCGAAACCTCGCCCGTGCCGCCGCCGGGGATGGGGCGCTGCTTGATGAAGGTTTTGGCCATGCCCGAGACCTTGCGCGGCTCGCCCACCAGGAAGCGGGCCAGGTCGATGATGTGCGAACCCAGGTCGCCCAGCGTGCCGCTGCCGGAAATCTTTTTGTCCAGGCGCCAGACGTAGGGGAAGTCGGGATCCATGATCCATTCTTGCAAATAGACGGCGCGGAAGTGATAGATTTCGCCGAGCTTGCCGGAGGAGATCAGGTCGCGGGCCAGGCGCAGGGCGGGCACAAAGCGGTAGTTGTGAGCCACCATGTGCACCACGCCGGCTTTTTGCACGGCCTCGAGCATGGCGGCGGCCTCTTTGGCCGAGCGGGCCAGGGGCTTCTCGCACAGAACGTGCTTGCCAGCTTGCGCCGCGGCGATGCAGGGTTCGGCGTGGGCGTCGTTGGGGCCGCCGTTGTCAAAGAGTTGGATGCGGTCATCCTTGAGCATCTCTTTCCAGTCGGTGTAGTAGCCCTCGTAGCCGTAGCGTTTGGCAGCCTCGCGCACCGCTTCCTCGTTGCGCCCGGCAATGGCAACCAGTTTGGGGATGGCGGGCGGGGGGTAAATCATGTAGGGCAGTTTCTTGAAGGCGTTGGTGTGGGCCTTGCCCATGAAGGCATAGCCTAACATGCCCACGCCAATTTCGGGGGCCTCGCCGGTGGCTTTTTCTCCGGCCATGGTGATAAAACCAACCTTGTCGGACATAAAATTTTGCTCCTTTCGAGGTACTACTCAAGGGTTGAAGAAAGATACCGAATTTGAGATGTTTGTGGGATGC
>CAZMMI010000503.1:0-2726 GCA_964567255.1 uncultured Anaerolinea sp. | reverse complement strand
GGTTGGAAGGCGCCGCTGACGCGCCAGAGGCAGTACAGGCGGCGCTCTTCGTCGGTGACGTCGTTGGTGTAGTGGCCCATGACGGGGAAGGTCATGGCGGAGTTCCCCAGGCGCATCTCGAGGTGCAGGTGCGGGTTGACCGAGCGCCCGGTGGTGCCTACCTCACCAATGACCTCGCCGCAGCTCACTTGTTGGCCGATCTCCAGCCCGGAGGGGACGTTGAGGTGCCCGTAGATGATATATAAGGAAAGCGACTCGCTGAGCGGAGTGTAGCCGTACTCGGGGCAATTCAGGCCGATGGCTTCTTGGGGGATGAATTTGAAATTGGGAAGCTGCTCCAACCAGGCGGGGGGCAACTGGTCGAGGGGTGTTTCGATCATCACGGCGTTGCCGTAGGGCTGCCGGTCGGGGAGGGAGGCCGCCACGCGCCCCGCCAGGACAGATTGGATGGGCAGGCCCAGCATGGGTTGGCCCTGGTCGTCGGTCCAGTAGGAGAAGTCGACGCCGAAATGGCCGTCATCGTAGCCGGGGAGGGGCGGAGAAAAGGTGCCTTTGAGCAGGTCGGGGTCGTCCAGGTCGGCCAGGTCGAAGCCCTGCAGGGGCGAACAGGCCGCGGGGACGGCGGTGGGGGTGAGGCTGGGGGCCGGGGTGAAGGTCGGTTGGGCAGGCTCGGCGGTGGGGGAGGGCATCACCAGCGTTGGGGTCGGAGGCAGGGAGGTGGATGTGGGTGCGATGGTCGGGGCGGGCAGCGTCGCCGAGGCAGGCGCAGCGGCACAGCCCGGCAGCAAGCACAGCGCCGCCAGCAAGCCAAGCCAGTTTGTCCGGCGACTTTTCATGCGTTGGGAACGGGGGCCGCGAAGGTCAAGCTGCGTTGATCCACCACGCCGGTTTCGTCGTAGAGGATTTGGGCAGCGAGGGTGTATTCATCGACGGGCTCGCCGCGCAGGTGCAGGGTGAAGACGAAGCGGTCTTCCATCGATTCGATGATGTTGGCGCTGCACACCTCTTCGCCGGTGGGGGTGGTGATGGCGATGAGCAGGTTGGGGCGCGCCTGGAAGGGCGTGAGGGTGACGTGCACGCGGACGCGCTTGCCGTCGGGCCAGGGCTCGACGTGCACATCCAAAAAGCGCACTTCTGCCGGGGGCAGGGCGTCTTGATCTTCGGGGGTGGGGAGGTTGAATTCCATGGGTTCCTATGCAATGCGCCGGGATTCGAGGTAGAAGCGTTTTTCGCGGGCCGCGCCCATCGAGAAGGTCTTGCGGGGCAGGGCGCCGTCGAGGATGACGGTTTTGAAGAGGTCTTCCTTGGGCATGGCGGGCAGGTAGAAACCGGCCTGACCGGGCTGCACGCCCAGGCGGCAGACTACATCGTCACCGTGAACGTAGTCGATTTTTTCAGCGCCGCCCTGCTTGAGCCAGGCATCCAGGAAGGTTTGCAGGGTGCCGACGGGCAGGTTGG
Organism: uncultured Anaerolinea sp.; assembly: GCA_964567255.1. Lineage (GTDB taxonomy): Bacteria > Chloroflexota > Anaerolineae > Anaerolineales > Anaerolineaceae > Anaerolinea. The sequence continues at coordinate 1,268 of CAZMMI010000503.1, read as the reverse complement.
AGGTGGGCTGGGTGAAGCGCAGCAGCCAGGCGCCCTGACCGGTGACGAGGCCGGCGGTTTGCAGGCCGGCGGGGGCGGCGTTGACCGCGGCAATCATCTCGGCGGGATTGGCGCAGGCTTCCACGCGGAGGCTGTCTGCAAAGGCCTTGTTCAGCGCGGCCAGGGGCTCATCGCGCAGGCCGAACAGCACGCGGTGGATGGGCTCAAAGACCAGGCCTTGATCGTGGACGTTTTCGATTTCTACCAGGGCATAGCGGGCGGGGTGGTCCATGCCGACGTGGGGCTTGAGTTCTTCCCAAATGGCTTTGGCGGTGGCGAAGGAGTGGTTGCCGTCGCCCATGGCAAAGAGCAGCACGCCCTTGTCTGCGCCTACGCCGTAGCGGGATTGGAAGAAGTTGGGATCGGCCAGCGCGCCGAGGGCCTGGGCCACTCCGGCCTCGAGGGCGGGGTCGCCGAGGCTGTAAGCGGAGAGATGGCCGCTGCCCAGCATGAGGTCGGTGTCATAGAGGCGGGGCAGGGCGGCTTTGCGGGCAGCCAGCGGCTCGATGACTGTGCCGTGGGGGTCGTCGATGAGCACGAGAATGTGGGGCAGTTCCAGGGCGGCGCCGCGGCGGATGCGCATGCGCGGGGGGAGGCGGTCGAGGATGGTGCCTTCGGTGGCGCGCATGAGGGTCTGGGAGCCGGGGGTGTAGTCGTAACATTCCAGGTCCAGGGCCAGCATGATGCCGTGACGGGTGCGGCCTTCGGCGGTGCGTTCCACCAGGATCATGCCTTCGTGGGTTGTGAGCAGGCCCTGGGAGAGGTAGTCGCGCATGGCGGCCTGGGTGGAGGCCACGCGGGCTTCTTCGGCGGGGGTGCCGAGAAGGATTTCAGGCAAGGTCAGGTGGTAGGTGGAAGGCGCATCGCCGACCAGGGCGCGGACCTGTTCCCAGTATTCGGGTTCGGAGGTGAACTGGTCACAGGCGATGACGGCCCACTTGCGCAGGTCGATGCCTGGGGCGGGGAGCAGAATTTGCGGAGCTTGAATGCCAATGGAGGGGTAGGTTTTCATAACAGCTATTTTAAGCACTTTCTGTGGGATTGGATAGGAACAAAACCAAAAAAGATAGGGCGAACGCATCATGGAATTTTGTTCTAAAAATTTCATGATGCGTTCGCCATATTTTAGGTATTTCCCCTCCCCGCCCCTGAACCAAAAATTTTTGCGAGTTTTTTGCCAGCGGGCAGGGGTTGGTAGCACGGCGCCAAACCGTGGTCGGTTGTGAATG
>CAZMMI010000502.1:0-2729 GCA_964567255.1 uncultured Anaerolinea sp. | reverse complement strand
ATGATGGCGTTTACCTGGATGGAAAGGGCCCGCATCCCCTCAGGAATTACCGTCATCAGACCTGCCCCCGCGCCCTTTGGGGCCAGCTTGGATTCCAGAATCGGTTCGTTCATCTGAAGCGGTGCCATGCTGCCACGGTCGATCACCATGGCCGGATCGTTGAAACTCCCCTCGAGCGGGGTGGATTTCGGCCATTCTACCAGCTTGACGTCGTCCTTGGTGAGCTTGTAACCGAGAGGAAGCTTCTTGGCGGCAACTACAACCTTATCTGTGACTTCCGCCGGCTTCAGCCTGGTCTGAAGCACCTTGTAGGCCAGGTAGGTGACGCCGCCGCTCAGAATCAGGGCAACGATGGCCAGCACCAGCATTCGATTTCTATTCATTCTGTTACCCCAAGACTTGCCCGGAGGCGTTGTCAAGATGAGGAAAATTCAGGATTCGAGGGAGCTCTGCAATTCTGGCTTTCTGTCTTAACGCCCTCTCCTCATATATTTTCCTCCGATATCCGGTCCGCTTTCTGCTGACATAGTACCTGTCATTTTCTAATGGATAAAGGGAATGGATCATTTTCTCGGCGGCTCTAAGAATAGCGGGATGACGCAAACAAAGGTTGCGTCATCCCGCCAATAAACCTACTCGGAGAGCGAGGTGATCACTCTCGAGAATACTCCTGTGATTGCATCTGTGATGTTCGGGTTCGCGGCAAAAACCGCCAAAGCGATCAGAACGATCAGGAGGACGTACTCAACGATCGTCTGTCCTTCTTCTTCATTCATCAGCCTGTCTTTGAGAATCTGATACTTCGCGTACAGTGAAAGCATGGTTTTCTCCTTTGGTTTAATACTTTATTCCTACATTCAATCGATGGATCCTAGAATCTAACATAGACATTGTGAGGGGTATTGTAAAATTACACATATTTTGTCCGGCAAATGTTAAAGCATTGTCAAATATTGTAAAGCTAATTCCTGCCACAATTCCCGCTTTCAATCCCTTCTATCATATACCCGGTAGTCCACTCCGGATTTCCTCTGTGGCACCTCATCGGCACCCGGTCCAATTTTCTTCTTTACTTTCAAACAAAAATCCAGAGCATAGTGGCGTCATCCCAGGCGTCTTTCATGAACTTGGGGATCCCGGCAGGGATTCAAATAATGGGATGTGAGACAGTGATTGAAGGAGGACAGAGAAATGCGTCCTGTATCCGTCATGAGGCATCTGGTGCCGACAAGAAGGCAGCTTTGGAGCAGCATCCCTCTCTTTTTCATCCTGCAAAAATGCTTCCGGGATGACATCCCTCTCTTCGACTTCTGGTGGCACCTGAAAGTGGGGGAGATCATTCTTGCGGAACGGGTCATCCCACGGTTTGACGCCTTCAGCTTTACGGTGACCGGAACGCTTTTCATCGTTCAGAACTGGCTTAGTGAAGTCGTTCTTTATGGAGTATACCGTTGTGGCGGATATGAGCTGCTCCTCTTTTTCAATGCACTGTTATTTCTCTCCGTAATTTTCATCATCTACCACCTATGTCTGAAGCTTTCACAGAGTTTGTGGGCCAGTGTTCTGGCAGCGACGGTGGTTGCCTTCGGCATAGCCAGCAACCTGCGCCCGCAGATCTTTTCGTTTCTTTTTTTCGTTTTGTTTTATTCGTCACTGGCTTCCCATTATTCAAAGGGCGGTAGACGGATTTATTGGCTCCCCGTTCTTATGCTGCTCTGGGTGAATACGCACGGGGCCTTCGTGCTTGGACTCGGGCTTATCGGGATCTACCTGTTTGTGGAAGCCATCGATTACCGCATCGATCACGTTGCAGGTCGCAATCCCTCCCGGGGAGGACTGTATCACCTGGGTTCGGTGCTCCTGCTTTCTGGCTTGGCTACCCTGGTGAATCCTGAAGGCTATGGCGTGTTTGACTACATCAGAACAGTGGTCAACGACCCATCCTCTCAACTCTTTGTCATGGAATGGCGGCCTCCCGCGATCAAGAGCATCGGCGGGATGCTCATGTTTTTCTTCCCGTTCTTTGTCACGATTTTGGCGCTGGTTTTGTCCTCAAAAAAGCCCAGGTTGATCGATTTGACTCTCTTCGCCGGTTTTTCCATTTTCGCCCTGACCGCGGTGCGCAACTGTGCATGGTTTCTGCTGATAGCGGGCCCCATCCTGGCCCGGTACCTGGCCCTGGTGCCATGGACAAACCTGACCGCAACCCTCTTGAGGGGCAATCGCATCAAAAGGATAGGGATGGAGATCACTTCCCACCAGAAGATGCGAAAGCTTGATCTTGCGGTTGCCGCACTACTGATCACGCTTGTGGTCGTCAAATCCCCATGGTGGAGAAGCCAGTACCTGGGTGATTCGCTTCTGAAAGCCGAGATTCCCGTTGGTGTCGTGGATTACATGGAACAAAACGACTTGCGGGGAAATATTTTTCATTCCCAGAGCTATGGTGATTACATGCTTTGGCGGCTCTGGCCGAAACAGAAGGTCTTTTTTGACGGCAGGGTCCACATTTTCGGCGAGGAATTTGTGCGGACCTATCTCGAAATCATGCAGGGCTTCGACTGGGAGCGGAGGCTTGATAAATATAATATCAACTATGTTTTGCTGGCAAAGGACAACACGGAGAGGGATGCCAGGGGACTGATGGGCAAGATGCGCCAGTCTTCGGGCTGGACACTCCTGTATGAGGATGAAAATTCGGTTCTATGGGAGAAGACGCCTTCCTGACC
>CAZMMI010000501.1:0-2743 GCA_964567255.1 uncultured Anaerolinea sp. | reverse complement strand
GATAGGGCCAATGATACCAGACAAAAAGCGAAATTACCCGGCTCTCTGGGAGTTGACGTGGTAAGTTCCGCATTTTGGGGTGTGAAGGCGGCTTTGCCGCCTTCACACCCCAAAATGCGGGTTTCGCCACGCCGATTCCCAATGAACCAATTACCCACACCCGGCCTCCCCCATTTTCAAAGGAAAATGGGGGAGGAGGAAGAGATTTGTCAGATATTGAAAGAAAATGGGTGAGGGAGAAGAGGGTTGTTGTTTATTGCTGCTTGGTTTCGCCGAGTGTGACGGTGAATGTCTCCTCAGAGCGGCCACGCATGACGGTCAGGGGCACTTCATCACCCGGCTGGTAGGCGTAAAGCACGTTCAGGAAGGAAGTGCTTTCGTCCAGGGCGGTATCGCCGATTTTTACGATGATGTCGCCGCGCTGGAGGCCCGCTTTGGCGGCGGGGCTGCCGGTGGCTACGTCGGTGAGGTAAACGCCCCATTCGGCGGGCAGATCATAACGGGCTGCGATGTTGGGGTTGATGGCCTGCCACTGTGCCCCCAGGTATGGCCGAGAGAAATATCCTTTTTGGATGATCTGCTCGGCGACCACGGCAGCGGTATTGGTCGGGATGGCGAAACCCAGACCTTCGGCGACCGTGCCGCTCTGACTGTTGCGCACCACCAGGGTGTTGATGCCAATGACCTCGCCGGCCAGGTTGAGCAGCGGACCGCCCGAATTGCCCTGATTAATGGCGGCATCGGTTTGGATCAGGTTCTCGATCTGGTAGCCGTAGCCGGTGTCAATGGAGCGTCCGGTGGCGCTGACCACGCCGGTGGTAACCGTATTCATGAACTCACCCAGGGGCGAGCCGATGGCGATGACGGTTTCGCCGGGGTCCATCTCATCGGAGTTGCCCAGGGTGACCCAGGCGGGCGCCGCTGACTCGGTTTTCAAAACAGCCAGGTCGGCGTAGATATCCGTGCCGACGAGCGAGGCGGGAACCTGGGTTCCATCCGACAAGATCACGGACAGTTCGCTGGCATCTTCAACCACATGGTTGTTGGTAAGCAGATAGCCATCCTGGGAAATGAAGAAGCCCGTGCCGCTGACGGTGGAGTCACTGGCCTGGCCGAAAAAGGTCATCTGGCCGGGAACCGTGCCGACGACCGTGACCACGGCCGGACCGACCTTCTGAACGGCCTGGGTGATGGTAGTTTCCACGGCTGTGGAGTCAACGACCAGTTGGGTGGTCGAGGTGGCTCCGGTAGATACAGGTTGGTCGGTGGTTATTTGGGCGGCGGGTTGGTTTTGCATCGCGACCCGGTAGACGGCCAGACCACCAGCCAGGGCTCCGCCCAGCGCAGAAACGCCGGCGACGACCATGACCAAGAAAGCATAGAATACACGTTTCCAAGACATAGGACCTCCTTATCTTGCGTCTTCGGGGAAATTGAGTGGTTCCCTTTGGCCTACGATCAAACACATTTTAAGTTTTCAATATTAGATGTCCATAAAAATCCCTGGCTTTGTATAAGCTTGTTGGATTTTCTGGTGTATCTCGTTTCACGCGTTAATATAGCCACTGCCGGATGATGAATGGTTTAAAGTTGGTTTAATTGCCGAGGATTAATAAAAGCCTCTCAAACAGATCGGTGACCTGCTTGAGAGGCTTTTGGGGCTGATGTTGGTGAAAGCCTAACCGTTCAGTTGGGCAGCCAGCTCTTCTGGGGTGGTGACTGGTTGGAGGCAGACAAAACCCTGACAGACATAAGCGGTGGCCTTTCCATCCCGTAGGGGACGGTCGGCCAGCAGAGCTGGGGTTGTGGGCGGCGGGGGGAAGTCTGAGACGGCGGCGACGAGGTTGGGGCGGTAGGCTGTCCAGAGCACGTTGACCAGTTGCTGGAGGGCAGGGTCGCCGGGGACGGCCACCAGCGCCACCTGGCGGACGGACTCAATGGCCAGGTGGGCGGCGCTCAACCACTGGCCAAAGGCGGTGGGGTGGCGCACAAAAGCTTCTTGTAAGGCAGCCAGGGAGGCCTCGGCTTGCTCGCGCAAATCGGCGCGCCCCGAGAATTCAGAGAGGAGGAGCATGGCCTGAGCAGCCAGGGCGTTGCCCGAAGGGGTGGCGTTATCCTGGTAGTCCTTGGGCCGGGAGATGAGCGGGTCGGCGTCGGCGCGGGTGTCGAAGAAGCCTCCGGCGGAGTCGGCATAACCGGCTTGCATTTCGTCCATCAGCGAAAGGGCAGCAGAATACCAGCGCGAGTTGGGGTCGGACTGGTAGAGGGCCAGCAGTCCCAGGATCAGCCCGGCGTAGTCTTCCAGGTAGGCGTCCAGATGAGCCTGACCGGCGCGCCAGGAGCGCAGCAACCGGTCGGCGGGGTGGAGGGCAGAAAGCAGGAAAGCTGCGTTCTTTTGCGCGGCGGCGAGATAATCGGGGCGGTGGAGGGCGCGGGCTGCTTCGGCAAATGTCACCAGGGTAAGAGCGTTCCAGGAGACTAACACTTTGTCATCAGTGGCGGGGCGCGGGCGGGCTGAACGAGCTTGGAGGAGGGCTTGATGGGCGCTGTGCAGGTCCTGGCGGAGCGTGTCGGGGTCCAGGTCCAAAGCGGAGGCCAGGTCGGGGAGATCGGTGCGGCGCTGGAGGATGTAGCGCGGGCCGAAATTGCCGCCCTGGGGCAGGTCATAGACCTGCCGGAAGCGCTCCAGCAGACCCAGCGGGGCGAGCACTTCGGCCAGTTCTTCGGGCGACCAGATGTAGAA
>CAZMMI010000500.1:653-2749 GCA_964567255.1 uncultured Anaerolinea sp. | reverse complement strand
CTGGCGCCTGCTCCGGGAGAGCTTGCCACTGATGGCCTCCAATACAGCGGCCGTGCTCTATATGCGGATGGATATCGTCATGCTCCGGGAGATGAAAGGGGACGCGGCCGCCGGCCTCTATGCCGCAGCGACCGTTATTTCCGAGGCCGGGTACTTCCTCCCTGTGGTCATCGTCGCCTCAGCGTTCCCCGTCATCCTGAAATACCAGCGGGAGGACCGCGCTTCATACCTCATCAGTATTCGCAAGCTCTATCGCACCCTTCTTTCATTGGCGGTAGCGGTGGCCTTGCCCCTGTCGATCTCTTCCGGCGCCATTATCAGCCTTCTGTATGGCGAAAGCTACCGGGGGTCCACATGGGTACTTTTTGTACATCTTTGGGCATGCCTGCCCATGTTTATTTCTGTGGTCAGCGATCATTATCTCCTGGCCGAATCGATGCAAAAAATCATCATGTACCGCTCGGTTATGGGAGCAGGGATGAATTTCCTCATGAACCTTGCGCTGATCCCCCGCTTCGGCCCCGTGGGCGCGGCAACCGCCACCGTCCTGACGCATATCCTGATCCTGATATCCCTCGCGTTTTTCAAGGAAACCCGAGGGCATTTTCGTTTGTTTGCAACCTCACTGGGAATAAGAGCGGGAAGCTCCATTCCTTAATCATTCCGGGCTATCATGAAAATTCTTTACCTGACGCAACTCTACCCGCCGCTGGTTTATGGGGGAGGAGAGTACATTTTCGCCAAATGGGCCGAGGAACTGGCCAGCCGCGGTCATGACGTCTCGGTCATAACCCAGAAAATCAGTGGAACCGAGAGTTTTGAGGTCCTGAAGGGGGTGAAGGTTCACAGGATAGGCCCCGTCATTCAATATACCGGGGCGTTGTACAACATCGGCCTGCTTCAGAATCTCGGATTCATGATCAACGCCGTTGCCATGGCCAGTCGACTGGCGGGCGGCTTTGATGTGATTCACAGCAATACCTATACACCGACCGTTGCTGCCGAAGTAGCCTCACGCCTGAGGGGGCTGCCCCATCTGATGACCATCCACGATGTTTACAATCAAACCGACAAGGATTTTTGGAAAAAGTGGACGAGCCAGCAGGACATCGGAACGATTGCCAGATATGCCGGGGCGTTAGTTGAAAAAATTGTTTTAAAATTGCCATCCACCATGATTCACACGGTGAGTCAAACCAGCAAAAAGGACCTGGTTGCCGCTGGCGTTGCCCCTGACAAAATCGCCCTCATCCCCAACGGAATCGATCCTGCTCAATATCGATCGGATCATCCCAAAAAGCCTTGTCAGATTGCCTACATCGGGCGTCTAGTTTTCTACAAGAATGTGGATACCGTCATCAAGGCCTTCAAAGGAGTCTGTGAACAAATGCCCTCGGCTCGGTTTCTCATTGCAGGAACAGGCCCCCGGGAAGAATATTTAAGGGAACTCACAGCCAATCTGAGCCTCGAACACAACGTCACGTTTCTTGGAAAGATCACTGATCGTCAGAAGGTTGATCTTTTGACGGAATCGCAGTTTACGGTTCAACCTTCCCTGGTCGAGGGCTTTGGCATCACGGTGATCGAATCATTTTGCTGTAGTACACCCGTTCTATCCAGCAACGTGATGCCACTGCCGGAGCTTGTTGTGGATAATGCAACCGGGTTTACCTTGGCACCGTTTGACGTCAGAGCGTGGGAAACGACAATGACAACATACCTGAATGACCCGGATCGATGCATTCGCGAAGGTTTGGCATCGAAAAAAATGGTAGACGCGAGCTATACCATTCACCGCGTAGCCGACCGTCTGCTTGAACTTTATCTCCATATCCGCAGCGATGAATTGCATAATCCATAGGATGGCTGCTAGATTGTCGATTGTTTCCTTGACCGCCATTTTTCACAAGGACTGCGATAAGCACAAGTTGGCGATGCATTGCCGGATTGAGAGACCACGCATATGAGAGTATGCATCATATCGAATCTGTTTTCCCCGCTGATTCTTGGGGGAGCAGAAATTTACGCCACACAACTGGCTGAACGCCTGGCGGAATACGATGAACGAATAAATCCAGAAGAAGCTTTTCTTCCCC
>CAZMMI010000500.1:0-643 GCA_964567255.1 uncultured Anaerolinea sp. | reverse complement strand
CGCCTGGCGGAATACGACGACGTAACCGTAATCACCTCCCAGCCGTTTGAGGCCATAAAAAGCCTTTTTCCAAAAAGAGAAGTTCGCGACAGAATCAAGATATACAGCTTCTATCCGATGAATCTCTTTCATACTCTCCATGCCAAAAACAAGCCTCCGCTCCTGAAGATCCCCTGGCATATGCTGGATATCTGGAATCCTCACAGCTTCTTGGCGGTTCGCTCCATCCTCAAGCAAGTCAATCCAGATATCGTTCACACTCATAATCTCAATGGCCTGTCTCTAAGCATAGGCGGGATTCTGGACAGGGGCGCTTTCAAATGGGTCCATACTGCTCACGATTTTTCCTTTTTATGCCCGCTGGCAACATTGAGATGTCTTCATAACGCCTCTCCTTACCTTTGCCATAGGAAGATTTCCCCTTGTGGCGTTTATCGCCTGCTGAAAAAGCGACTCATTGACAATCGCCCGGATCTGGTAGTTTTCCCCACGCAGGCATGCCGCGAAGTCTTTCGTGAAAGGGGCTTTTTCGCTAGTCAAAACCACATTATCCTCCCATATTTCACAAACGTATTCTGCAAGTCAAGCAGTAATTATCACCCCGGCAGAGCCGGGGGCTTTAATTTGTGAGCCGCTCGAAGCG
>CAZMMI010000499.1:0-2756 GCA_964567255.1 uncultured Anaerolinea sp. | reverse complement strand
GCAATATTGTTTGGGGTGGTAGTTGCGCTCACGATCGTTCCCATGCTTCTGGGGGAAAAAAGCCCGGGCTATTGGGTTCCGATTGCTCTGATGGATGTGGTGATTGTGGTTTTTGCCTATCGGCTGCTAAAGAGTAAAACTCCACAGGAAGGCAGGCAGGCGATGCGCGTGATGTACCTGAGTGCTACGCTCGGCCTGGCGGCATTTATCCTTGGCAGGTTTTGATGAGCCTGGGTTGAGGCAACCCGGGCATGAAACAACAATGGATTTGAAGATTTAACATTGTAACTCGTTGCAATTCTTACAAATTGATGGTATGATAACTAACAGTACGTAGTATATTGAAAGCGCCCTGTCTGTGATGTGCCGCAAGTATGAAGCAAAAAACGCATGTTACAGCATACAATGTAAGTTTATTGTTTGACCTTGTTATTATTTGTAGAGCTCGACAAAAGAGAGCATGTATAACCAAGACACAGGTTATCAAAAAATCGTGCGAGAGTATCTCTCGCTCCCCCCAAAGTACAGAACGATTTTCAGCGATTGTTTAAAACCCTCACGATTTTTGTGCCAGAAAAATGGGAGCGCTCCCGATAAAACAATGATAAGTCGCAAATTGGAAATCCACAGCCCGTTGAATTCCAATTCCCCTGCCCAAAAGGGCAGGATCGTGTGCCTTCTCTTCGGAGAGGCGCACCTATTAACTTAGGTTGTATGGCCATAGCCGTGGGTCGGTTATGGTTATAAAACAATGTCGAATTTCTTAAGGAGAAAGGGAAAAATGAAAGTTAGCCTACACAAGTATTTTGGTGTAGCCGTCGCTATGATCATCTTAGCGACTGCTTTGGTTGGCTGCCAGCCCGCGCCTGCTACGCAAGCGCCGGTTGTGGAACCGACCGCGACGAAGGCCCCCGAGGCCACTAAGGCGCCTGAGGCCACTGCTGTCCCGGAAGAGCCCACAGCTGTTCCCACCGAAGTTCCGTCCGATCCGGCTTCGATCGCTGCCTCCCTGCCCCGCAATGAGACCCTGTACTTCAATGGTCAGCAGTGGGGTTCGGTTGTTTGCTGGAACCCCTACGGCTCTAGCTGCAACAATGCCATGGCCCTGGCCGCCGGCGACAACGCCCGCGTACCCATGTTCGAAACCCTGTATCTGTACAACATGCTCGACGGCCAGCAGTATCCTCTGCTCGCCGACGGCCCGTACACCTGGGACGAGGGCATGACTCAGATCACCATCAAGATTAACCCCGCCGCCAAGTGGAACGACGGTACCCCCGTGACCGCTGACGATGTTGTCTATACCTGGGAAGCCAACAAGAAGTACGAGACTGGCGCCTACACCGGCAACAAAGACTATGTGGACACCTTCGAAGCCGTTGACGCACAGACTGTTGTGCTCAAGGCCGTGTTGGGTGACGATGGCAAGGCAAAGAACCCCCTGTTGGTGAATGCCTACCTGAGCAGCCAATACATCATGCAGAAAGCCTGGACGATGGTGTTGGAAGAACGCGTTGCCGGCGATGCGACAGCCTTCAAGGCTGACGTCGCTCTGGATGCCGCTTTCTCCGGCCCCTACGGCTACTTCTTCGCTGATGACACCAAGGTCGTCATGGTTCGCAATGACGCTTACTGGGGTCAGGATGCCTCCATGTTCGGCAAGCTGCCCGCTCCCAAGTACCTCGCGCACGTGATCTTCAAAGACAACGCCGCCGGTACCACCGCGCTGCAGGCCGGTGAGGTGGATGTTTCCCAGCAGTTCAACTCGAATGTTCAGGATTTCTGGCTCAAGCAGGACCTGCCCATCTCGACCTATCTGCCCGACGCCCCCTACGGCATCGGCGCCAGCCTCCCGACCGCCTACTTCAACCTGACCGCCAATGGTTTGGACCAGGTTGCTGTTCGCAAAGCGATCGCCATGGCTGTTGACTATCCTACCATCATCGCCAACGCGATGACCAATCAGTCCGCGACCTTTGATCAGGTTCCGCGGTCCCTGATGAACCCGACCCCCGGCGAACAGGCCGCGTATGACCAGGCCGCTGTTGCTGATCTGCAGTGGGTTGGCAATGACATCGAAGGCGCCAATGCTTTGTTGGACGAGGCCGGTATCAAAGATACCGACGGTGATGGCATCCGCGAATTCAATGGCAAGCCTTTGCACTATACCGCGACCGCGCCGAACGGCTGGTCTGACTGGCAGGCTGCGATTGAAGTTGTTGCCGCCGCTGGTAAGGAAATCGGCATTGACATCGTCACCAACTATCCTGAATGGTCCGTTTACCAGACCGTTGTGACCAAGTCCGACGCTCCGCTCCCCGAAGGTTATGAAATCTTCATGATGTGGAGTGGTGGCGCAGGACCGACCATGCCTTGGGGCCGCATCCGTGGCCTGCTGAGCTCTGAGTTCGTCGGCATGGCCAGCAACTGGAACGGCAACTGGGGTCAGTACTCCAACGCCCGCGTGGACGAACTCCTCGCTTTGATCCCCAACGAAACCGACGCTGCCAAGCTGAAGGAATACTACACCGAACTGGTCGAGATCTATCTGACCGATGTTCCTTCCTTCACCCTGATGTATCGCCCGCAGTCCTTCCACACCGTGAACGAGAGCGTTTGGACCAACTTCCCCGCTGAGGGTGATGGCACCAACCCGCCCGTTCCTCCGTTGGATATGACCGATGGCTGGGGCATCGCCGGCCTGTATAACCTGACTCTGGTCAACCCGTAATCCGTATTTAGTAAACAGCCATGTT
>CAZMMI010000498.1:0-2756 GCA_964567255.1 uncultured Anaerolinea sp. | reverse complement strand
CCCACCTTGAAGATCGAGTCGTTGCCGCTGCGAATGCCAATCGCCTGCCACACCTGGGCAAAGGCCAGGGTGGTGAACATCATCGTCTGCCAGTCTGGGTTTCCGCCATAGAAATGCCACGCCCCCATCCCCAGCGATAGCGCGCCAATGAGCAGGCCAAAGCGGATGATCTGCCCACCCACGCCCCCACTAAAGATGCCGGATTGGGGCGAGATAGGCTTGCGTTTCATCACATTTCGTTCAGCGGGCTCCACGCCCATGCCCACGCCCAGCAGCCCATCCGTCAGCAGGTTCAGCCACAGCAGTTGCAGCGGCAGCAGCGGCACAGGCATGCCGATCACCACGCCCAACAACATGACGATGATTTTGCCCAGGTTGCCGCCGATGCTGAACTTGATGAACTTGCGCAAATTGTCGTAGATAACGCGGCCCTCTTCCACCGCGGCCACAATCGTCTTGAAGTTGTCATCCTGCAGCACCATTTTGGCAGCTTCTTTGGATACGTCCGTGCCGGTAATGCCCATGGCCACGCCGATATCGGCAGTCTTCAGGGCCGGGGCATCGTTCACGCCGTCCCCAGTCATCGCGGTGATGTGCCCGCGCTTCTGCAGCGCATTGACGATGCGCAGCTTGTGTTCGGGCGAAACCCGCGCAAATACATCGATCTCTTCAACCACCTTGAGAAGATCATCGTCGCTCAAGCCGTTCAGATCTGTGCCGGTCATCGCTTTTCCGTTGGTAGTGATGCCCAGCTCGCGAGCAATGAATAAAGCGGTCAGTGGGTGGTCGCCGGTGATCATCACCGGACGGATGCCCGCGCTCTTGCTTCGCGCCACCGCGTCTTTCACCTCGGCGCGCGGCGGATCGATGATGCCCACAAAACCGACGAAGGTCAGGCCCTCTTCCAATGCTGCCCCAGTTTGAAGCGTATCCCACGTCTTGAACGCCACCCCCAACACGCGCATCCCGTTTTCCGCCAGCCTGCGGTTAGCGCCTTCGATCCGGCGGCGGTACGCGTCAGACAAAGGGCGGAGGGCGCCTCCATCCCAAACGTGGGTTGAAATCTCCAGCAGTCCATCCACCGAGCCCTTGGTGAAGGAAATGTAAGCAGCCTGGGGAGCGACTACGTTCAGCAGCTCGCGAATGCTGGATTGGCGGCTGCGTTCCAGGCTGTGCAGGGTGGTCATGCGCTTGCGGTCGGAATCGAAGGGATATTCGGCAATGCGGGGTTTGTGCGCATCCAGGTTGGCTTTCATCAATCCAAACTTTGCCGCCGCAACCACCAGCGCGCCTTCCGTTGGATCGCCGATCGCGTGGTAACGCTTTCCCAAACCCATCTCATCATCCGCCGCCAGGTGCGCATCGTTGCAAAGTGCGCCGCCGACTAGCAGCAGTGCCAGCGACCCTTCCGAGGTGACTGCCCCGGGCGCGCTCAGGTCAATCATGCCCTGACCCTTCGGCGTGGTCTGCTCGTTGACATCCACGCGGTGTCCGGCCACATCCAGCACCGTCACGGTCATGCGGTTTTCGGTCAGCGTGCCGGTTTTGTCTGAGCAGATCGTGGTCACCGAGCCCAGCGTCTCTACAGCCGACAACTTGCGCACCAGAGCGTTCCGCGCCAGCATTCTCCGCGCTCCCAAGGCCAGGGTAATGGTTACCACTGCCGGCAGTCCCTCGGGCACCACCGCCACTGCCACGCTGACAGCCACTAAAAAGGCATCCACCACGGGCGTCCCGCGAATGATATCCAAAAGAGCCACCAGCACCGCCACCGCCACGCCCACCATCGCCAGAACCTTGCCCAATTGGTCCAGGCGCTTCTGCAGCGGAGTCTGCTCATCACCGCCCTGTTGCAACAAGTTGGCAATGTTGCCCAACTCGGTTTTCATCCCCGTGGCGATAACCACCCCCGTTGCGCGTCCATAGGTAACCGTGGTTCCCATGTAAGCCGTATTGGTCCGGTCTCCCAGTGGGAGGTCGGCTTTCTCCAAAGAAACAATGTCCTTCTCCACCGCGTCTGACTCACCGGTTAGAGCGGCTTCCTGCACCCGCAAATTGGCGCATTCGACCAGCCGCAAATCCGCCGGGACGATGTTCCCCGCTTCCAGAGAGACGATATCACCCGGAACCAAATCGCGCGCTGAGGTTTCCTGTAGGATTCCATCCCGCTGCACGCGCACGCGTGGAACCGCCATTTTCTTAAGAGCCGCCATCGCACGTTCAGCGCGGTATTCCTGGACGAAACCCAACAGCGAGAACAGCAGCACGATGGCAAAAATGGCCCCGGCTTCCTGCCATTTTCCCAGGAACCCCGAGACAACCGCCGCCCCAATCAGAATCAAGACCATGGTGGCAGTGAACTGCTCCCACAGAATTTTCCACGGGCTGCGAGCGCTTTTCTCTTTCAGTTCGTTGTAACCATACTCGGCCAGACGTTTTGCTGCTTCCGCAGCCGACAGGCCTTGCAAGGACGATTCAAAGCGCTCCATCGCTTCCTGCGCCGAAACCTGATGCCAGTTCACATGTGCCTCCCTGCTTGCGTCCATCGATCGGTTCTCTCCTCTTTCCACCATATTACAACAAAATTTCAGATTCGTCGTAAAACCGCAGCCATTACAGCCTATTATGCTCACACACAAAAAAAAGACCACCGCCAATACACTGGCGATGGTCTTGCCCTTTCTCACTCAGCCGGGAATGATGTTCCGGATTGACGGCTGCGCAACCTTTTTCAGGCGGCTACTCCCCATCGAAGC
>CAZMMI010000497.1:0-2760 GCA_964567255.1 uncultured Anaerolinea sp. | reverse complement strand
TGGAGACGATGGTCATGAAAGATGATGGCCACGCCAGCGTGAAGCCGGAGGCTTTCAATCGGGGGTTGCGGTTTATATTCAAGGGGCAAGGGTAGGGTACGATCATCCGGCGGGTGGAAACCCTGCCTCAGAACAAGGAAAATCCCTTCGGGGCTGCTTTTGAGCAGCCCGAAGGGATTTTTTTTATGCAGTCAGCGCTATATGGGTGTAAAGATCCACTGTATAATTTTAACATTGAAAGTTAATGAAAGGGGAATGTAATGGCAGGAAAAAATCTGAAGGGCCCCCACTTTGTAAAATATTTCATTCCAGTGATCAATGCTTTAAAAGAATTGGATGGTTCTGGTCATCCGAGTGAAATAAAAGATATCGTCGCGGCTGAATTGAAACTCACAGAGCACGAACTTAGTGAAACTATTGCCAGTGGTCAAACTCGATTTGGAAATAATGTCGATTGGGCCAGGTTTTATCTGGCTAAAGGTGGATATATAGACTCGTCAACCCGGGGTGTTTGGAGTTTAACTGATGTTGGGCGAAAATCGAATTTAACCCACGAACAAGCTCTAGAACTTTACCGGAAAGTTTTAATGGGATTCCGTTCGGTGCAAAACATCGGAAATGTTGATAATACTCCCAAGGAACCCCTTCCCGAATCTGATAAAACTAACTATCGCACTGAATTAATGGAAATTATTAGAAAATTGCCGCCGGAAGGGTTTGAGCGCCTTTGCCAGCGTCTGCTTCGAGAATCGGGGTTTGAGAAGGTAACGGTTACAGGCAAGAGCGGGGACGGTGGTTTGGACGGCATTGGGATCATGCAAGTCAACCCTTTTGTCAGCTTTACTGTTCTTTTTCAATCTAAAAGATATATCGGGACCGTTTCTGCGGGACAGGTACGAGACTTTCGAGGTGCAATGATGGGGCGTACCGACAAAGGAATAATTATCACAACTGGAACATTTACATCGGATGCGAAACGTGAGGCGGAGAGAGAAGGAGTGCCAGCGATTGAATTGGTCGATGGCGAAAAAATGATTGATCTATTCGAAAAGCTGGAATTGGGATTAAAGCCGAGAAAAACCTTTGATATAGACTATGGTTTCTTTTCCGAGTTTGAATGAGATGTTGAATATGGCTACTCATTTTCGATGCATTTGGTTTGTATTAGTTGCATTAGTGATGGCGTTGCTGGGAGGGTGCGCAGAGAAGCCTCAGACAGAGGCGGAGGGCTCGGGCTATCCGCCGCTGAGCTTGCCGGACACAGAGGTGCGCAGTTTTAAGTCGACGATCACCGGGCGGGAGTACGATCTGTATATCCGCTTCCCGAGTTCATACGAGCGGTATACCGAGCAAAGGTACCCGGTGCTGTATTCGCTGGACGGGCAGTGGGATTTCAAGATGCTGGATTCGATCTATGGGGGCTTGAATTACGACCAATATGTGCCGGAGATGCTCATTGTGGGAATCACGTACTCGGGCGAGGACGCGGACTATGAATCGCTGCGGGCCATGGATTACACCCCGGTGCAGGATCTAACCATCGGCGGGTCGGGCGGGGCGCGCAGATTCCAACGCTGCTTGAAGGAAGAGATCATTCCGCTGATCGAGCGCGACTACCGGGCCGACCCGAAGCAGCGCGTGCTGATGGGACATTCCTTCGGCGGGACGTTCACACTGTACAGCCTGTTCAGCGAGCCGGAGTTGTTCTTTGGGTACGTGGCAGCCAGCCCGGCGGTGACTTATGGGAACCGCTATGCGTTCAAGCAGGAGGAAGAGTACTTCGCGGCACGGCAGGATTTGCCGGTGCGGCTGCATCTGACGGTGGGCGAGGAGGAGTCGCTGGCTTTTCCGGTGCAGCAGTTCATGGATGTGCTGCGCGGGCGCAACTACGCGGGGTTGGTACTGGAGACGCAGGTGATCGAGGGCGAACGCCACTCGGGGGTGAAACCGGAGGCGTTCAACCGGGGGTTGCGGTTTATCTTTGGAGATTAGCGTGGGCAGGGACAAGCTACAAAACGACCCAAATCCGCTCCTGTAGGGGCGAAGCGAGATTGGACAACGATCCCTACCCGACTCTGTGAGCTTCGCCCTCTAGTGATCCGCCGCCAAGGGCGAGGCTACCGGATCTCTTCTCAAATTCCAACCACGATTCCGCCTCGCCCCTACAGCGGTTGGACGAGGTATAGGTCGCCGCGCTGGAAGCCGCGGGCTTCATAATACAGGCGCGTGCCGATGGCGGCGATGACTGCCAGGCGCTGGTATCCGTGGGCGCGGGCAATTTGGGCGGCTTGTTCGAGCAGGCGCGTGCCCAGGCCGATGTGCTGGGCAGCGCCGGCTTGTTCGGCGCCCACTGCCAGGGACTGCCCGTAGACGTGCACCTCGCGGATCAGGGCAGCGCCATCCAGGTCAGGGAGAGCGGCGGACAGGTCGGGGGATTCGGGCGCGGGCAGCGACAGGCGCAGGTACCCGGCGATGCGGTCGTTGGGGGTGACGAACTGGAGGAAGTGCTCTTCGGCGGCGGAGGCTGGGTAGGTGAGATCGACGAAGCGCAGATCGGCGGGGTCGATGGCGTCACCGCGCACCTCGCGGCATCGCACGCAGCGGCAGGTTTGCCCGCGGCGTTTCAGCTCGGCCAGGGCGTCCTGGCGCAGGCTGGTGCGACGGTTGCCTTCCACCACGTTGGTGGAGGGGATGTCGCGGATGACGCGGTTGATGCGGCAGTAATCGGGGATGGTGGTTTTCAGATCGGCGATGAGATCG
>CAZMMI010000496.1:0-2768 GCA_964567255.1 uncultured Anaerolinea sp. | reverse complement strand
GTGGGCCCGGATGGATTCGAACCATCGACCAAGCGGTTATGAGCCGCGCGCTCTGCCGCTGAGCTACGGGCCCTTAAAAAGGGCAGTACTTTTCCCCGTCTTCGGCATCCTTATTTTAACACAAAACCCGTTTCCTCGGTCACTCCTTGCTGCGCCTCTGGGCGCGGAACGCGAACAGCGGATCGCGTTCCGCGTTCTTATGACATTTATCCCTTGACTAAGTGTATTTATTACACTATACTAAGTGTACAAACTACACAAATTTCAGGAGATCACCGATGAACTACCACCCCACCGCCCCCGCCGACCAGGCCCGCCACCACCCCGAACGCATCTTCCAGGCCGGGCTGGCCCTCCATCACATCGCCAACACCGCCTATCCCATCGGTCACCTGACCACCATGCGCCCTTACCGCGTCATCACCCCCGAAGCCCAGCGCCTGGCCCCCCTGGCCTGGCAGGATTCCCCTCGCCTGGGCCTCTACGTGCACATTCCCTTCTGCGAGCAGCGCTGCAACTACTGCGAGTACTGCGTGGTGGACCCACTGCAGATTGCCACCCACGAGGAAGCCTACTTCGCCGCCCTGGAGCAGGAGTTCGACCTCTACCGTCAGGCATTGGGCGATTCGGCCCGCGTGCTGACCGGCTTCGACATCGGCGGCGGCACCCCCTCGGCGGCGCAGACGCGCAACATTGCCCGCGTGCTGGATTCCGCCCGGCGCTGCTTCGATCTGCCCGAGTCCGTGCGCATCAGCATCGAGACCACCCCCAAAATCGCCGCGCAGCAGCCCGGAAAGATCCGCGATTACTACGATCTGGGCATCCGCCGCATCAGCATGGGCATTCAGACCATCCACCCGCGCCTGTTGAGCGAGATGGGCCGCGACTCGACCTCGCTGAGCTTCAACCGCAAGGCCGCCGAGGCCGTGCGCGCGGCGGGCTTCGAGCGCTTCAACGTGGATGTGATGTACGGTTTTGCCAATCAATCCCTGCAATCGCTGGAAGCCACCCTGCGCCACGCCGTCAGCCTGCAGCCCGAGTACGTCACCCTCTACCGCGTGCGCTACAAGGGCACGCGCATCGAGGCTCAGGCCGCCGGGGTGACCCTGCCCGAGGTCAATGAGCAGGCGCAACTGGCCAAGCGCATGCTCCTGGAGGCCGGGTACCACGGTACACCCGGCAAAAACACCTTCAGCCGCCTGCCCGGCGACCCCGGCACCAGCGACTACCTCACCGGGCGAGTCATCGCGGGCACGCCCTACCTGGGGCTGGGCCTGGGCGCGCAGTCGCTTTCCGAGACCACCCTGGCCTATAACGCCGGGGCCGCCGAGAAGCGCCTGGAGCGCTACCTGCGCATGGTGCAGGCCGGGCAATTGCCCATTCAGGACCTCTACCACCTTTCGCGCGAGGCGGCGGTGGGCAAGATGGTCTCGGTGTCCTTCTACTTCGGCGAGGTCAACCTGGATGAGTTCCAGCGCAAGTTCGGAGTCACCTTCGAGTCCATGTTCCTCGACGAGGTGGCCTTTGTCCTCGAGCGCGATTACATGGAATACCGCGATGAGCCGGGCGGGCGCGTGCTGCGCCTGACCGAAGCGGGCGAGCAGGTCTACAACGGCGTGATTGCCTTATTTTACGCCGGAGCGGTGAAGTCGTACCTGCTGGGCCTGTTTGGTTGGGAAAACGTCGCCCTGCCCGTGGAGGCCGAGCATGTTTCACTTCGCTAACCTGCTGTTCTCCGGTCCGTGCAATGCGCGCTGCCCGGACTGCATCGGCAAGCAGATCGACCCGCGCCGCGCGCCGCCCAACCTGGACGAATACCCGCCTGGGGGGGTCAATCGCTTTCTTGGCTTGATCCGGCAGCACGGCATTCGCGAGGTGGTCCTCACCGGCGCCAACACCGATCCGCTCCTTTACCGGCCCCTGGCGCGCCTGCTGGACGATCTGCGCGCCGGGCTGCCCCCCGGGACGCGCCTGGGCCTGCACAGCAATGGGCGGCTGGCCCTGGCGCGCATCGATCTCCTCCGCCGCTTCGACAAGCTGTGCCTGTCCGTTCCGTCCTTCGACCCCGTCATCTACCGCGCTGCGATGGGCGTGGAAGGCGTGCCCGACGTGGGCGCGATCATGGATCAAAGCGGGCTGCCGGTCAAGCTGTCCTGCCTGGTGACCGAGATCAACCGCGTGGAGGTCCCCGAATACCTGGAGCGTTGCCGCGAATTGGGCGTGCGGCGGGTGGTGCTGCGCAAACGCTTTGGCGAGCGGCGGGATTGGCCCGAACTGCTGCCCGGCTGTTGGGAGGATTCCCTGGAGGTGCGTTTTGGGAACCCGGTGTACGAGCGCATGGGGGTGCAGGTGACGCTGTGGGATTTTGAGCAGGCGCAAATCCGCTCGCTCAACCTGTTTTCCAGCGGCGAGATCAGCGCGGAATACCTGCTGGCGGGCGAACCAGCCGCGGCCCGTTGCGCCACTCCTGGAGTAAGCGCATCTTATGCCTAAACAATTCAATTTTCGGCTTGTTGTCCACGGACGTTCATCTGGGGCCCACCCGGCGGGTCTGCCTGGTCAGCAAACAACCCTTGCCCGCCAGGATACCTTCCAGACTTCCACGCCTGGCCCGACTTAAAGACCCGCCGCTACGAGGAGGAAACGGCCCCATCCCTGCCTGCTGCGCGCGCCGCCTTTAAAAATCGGGGTCATTGGGAATTGGCGTGGTGAAGACCGCATTTAGAGTGTGTGAGTGGCTTCGCCACTCACACACTCTAAATGCGGTC
>CAZMMI010000495.1:0-2770 GCA_964567255.1 uncultured Anaerolinea sp. | reverse complement strand
AATTGATAATCCGGTGAGTATAGAATTTAGGCAGGCAACGTGAAACCGGTCGGTCGTCTATCCCTTCGCGTGATCCTCATCGCCGCGCTGGCCAGCATGTTTATCATCCTGGGCCTGAGCTGGTTGTTCGGTTGGGGCTTCGGCGTATACACTGTCCGCTGGGCGACCGATCTACTGTTTGTGTTCAGCCTATGCCACACCCTGACGGGGCTAACCATCTGGGTGGGGCGCGGGCTGCGCTTTTACACGGAAAGCGGTGGATTCAAGGTCCAGGCCTACATCATGGAACGCGACCGGCTGGACATCAGTCCTCAAGAACGCGCCTGGTGGTTGCTGATCCACGAAAACCAGTTATTCATTGGATGGGTTCTGGCTGGGCTGCTGCTCATGCTCCTGGCGGTCCTGTTTGGCGTGGTCTTAACCAAGCAAATCCCTCCCGACACCATTCTGCGTTTCATGATCCGCGGCGATATTCTACGCCTGTATCCAGACCGCTTTCGTTGATCGTGATTTAAACATTTCCTGTAACTATTCAACCAGAGGCAGAAGAAGTCTGAATTTGAGGTGTGAGTGGGGTGCTTTGCACCCCACTCACACCTCAAATTCAGGGACTTTTCCCACCCTCTGAGTAGTTACCATTTCCTTGTATAATCAGTCCATGCCCAAAGAGACTTTCATTAGCGTGGATGTTGAAACCGCCGGTGCGACCCCCGAAAAGCACGCCCTGCTTTCCATCGGCGCGTGCCTGGTCGAAGACCCTTCGGTCACCTTTTACATCGAACTCCAGCCCGACCGCCCCGATTCCAGCCCCGAGGCTCTGGCCATTCACGGCCTGTCGCTGGAAGTCCTATCCCAAACCGGCGCCCCGCCCGCCGAGGCCATGCAAGCCTTTGCCGATTGGGTGGCCCGGGTGGCTCCCACCGGCAGCCGCCCCGTGTTCGTGGCCCTCAACGCCCCCTTCGATTGGATGTTCATCAATATCTACTTCTACCGTTACCTGGGACACAACCCCTTCGGGCACAGCGCCCTGGACATCAAGGCCTACTACATGGGACAGGGCGCTGTCTCCTGGAGCGAAACTTCTCTCAAACACATCTCCGCGCACTTCCTGGAAGAGACCCTGCTCACGCACAACGCCCTCAGCGACGCCCAGGATCAGGCCCGGATTTTTCAGCGCATTTTGGCCCAGACGCAGCGAATGCTCTGGCCCCGCGAATAACCGAACAACGACCCGCGCAATGAAGCCACCCCCAAGTTCACTTTTTGTTCTCTGAGGAGGATTCTGATGGCGTCTCCCAATGACCAATCGCAAGCCGATTTGACCCGTATTCTAGAATCTGCCCGCCGCCTGGGGGTGGAAGTCAAGGAAGCCGAAGCGCTGCAGTGGTTGGCGCACATGGCCGCCAGCAAAGAGGGCGACCAGATCACTCTGGACGAGCGCACCGGCGTCTTCGGGCACAACATCACCATGCTCGATTTCAGTGACAAAGAGCTGGAATACTTCCGCCGGGTGGGCAAGATCGTGGAGTTTGCCGACGTGCCCGGAGTCATCGAAACCGCCCTGGCCCTCTCGGGCTCTTCGGCCCAGTCCAAAATCCAAACCTACCCCGGCGACTGCGACTACTTTGAACGCATCAACATCCTGGCCCCCACTCGCGCCGAGGCCTGCCAGATTCTGGCGAATACCATGCGCGAAAAAGCCCTCGACACCTTGCACGGCCCCAACTACCAGCTCATCGAGGTCAAATTCGGCCAGTACCCCCAAAACATGGTGGTGAACGGTCGCGAGGTCAAAGCCGGGGCGCCCGCCTCCTGGAAGCCCGACCAGATCCGCGCCGGGAAGATCGAGGGTTTTCTGCCCGACGGCACGCCCATCAGCGTGGCCTGGGACGATTTCAGCGCCGAACCGGGCTGGTGCAAGCTCGACTGGGTGGTCGCCGACCCCATCCGCAAGCAGTTGTCCAACGCCAGCAACATGCTGGACGTGACCTGGGAAGCGCCGGACGGCAGCATCACCCCCTTGGACGGTTACCTGGATCCCTACTTTCAGGAAGTCTACCTGGAAGCGGTCTCCGTGCCCATCTTCTCCAAGCTGGCCCAGCACGTCTCGGCCAACGCCCTGGATGATTACGTCCACCAACTGGAAAAAGAAGT
Source organism: uncultured Anaerolinea sp. (assembly GCA_964567255.1). GTDB lineage: Bacteria > Chloroflexota > Anaerolineae > Anaerolineales > Anaerolineaceae > Anaerolinea. The sequence goes on along the minus strand of CAZMMI010000495.1, from coordinate 616 downwards.
TAAGAAATACCTTACCCGAGATGTCAATTATGGCAAGGTCGCCAAGCGCATGTACAACATCTTCCGCCTGACCGGGCGCTACGAAGAAGCGGCCTTCCTGCGCGAGCTGTTTGACGAGCCTGCCACGCTGCTGTACCAGGTCTGGTCGCTCATCCGCACCATCGACGACGCCTACCTGCCGGACTCCAGCATCACCTACGAGCAGATGGTGGCTGCCGCAGATCGCCTGATCATGGATGTGATCCGCGTGCTGGAAGGCGTGGAAGAAGCCGAAATCGTCGGCACCTTGCTGCGCCTGCGCGATGCGCTCCGGCGGCCCGAAGCCCGCGAAAGCCTGACGCTGGAGGCCGAAGCCGCCCGTGCCCAGGTAATCAACGTGGTCAACAACTTCTTCTACGACCGGCTGACGGGCATGCCCGCGATCAATGAATACATGACCAGCGTTCAAGCCGGCTAAGCGTATCCATATCAATAGTTCCCGTAATTGAGTCGCAGGCAGGGGCTTTGCCCCCGCCTGCGACTCAATTACGGGTCTCTTTCACCCTCTAAGAGGACGAACCTTCTCCACCCGGCATGCCCAGCGGGGCCGTACCCGAATAGCTGACCACCCGATTGC
>CAZMMI010000494.1:0-2771 GCA_964567255.1 uncultured Anaerolinea sp. | reverse complement strand
GGTGGATTTGCATGCCGATTCGCCTGAGGCGGTGGAACCGTTTTTGCACAAGGGCACGCTGACGGCGCTGCGCGAGCTGACCTTGCGGCGGGCCGCTGAGACGGTGGAAGATCAACGCATGGTTTTGGGAAGCGCGGGGTCCAGGCCGTCTGTGGCCGAGCGGGTGGCGGTGTGCGTGAGTTCGCATCCGATGGGGGCGCAACTGGTGCGGGCCGGGCGGCGGCTGGCCGATGATTTCAATGCCGAATGGTTTGTGGTGTTTGTGGAAACACCGGAGCATTTGCTGATGAGCAGCGAACAGCGCGGGCGACTGCTGCAAACCCTGCACGTGGCGGAGGAACTGGGCGCCAAGGTGGAGACACTGACCGGAGCGCGGGTGGCGGATACATTGATCGAGTTTGCGCGGCGCGAAAAGGTGACCCGACTGGTGGTCGGAAAACCCTTGCGCCCGCGCTGGTACGACACGCTGCGCGGGTCGATGCTGGAACGGATTGTGCGGCTGAGCGGGGATATCGATGTTTTTGTGGTGAATGGCGCGGCGGAAGGGGTTCCCGGTTGGCAACCCGTTGAGTGGAAATCGCTGCCTGGAATTTGGAATTATGCGGGCGCGGCTCTGGCGGTGGCCCTGGCGGTTGTTCTGGGACTGCTGGCGCAACCCCTGGCACAGAGCGCTGCGTTGATGGCTCCTTTCCTGGTGGCAGTGGTCATTACGGCGATGTTCCTGGGACGCTGGCCGGCAATTCTGGCGGCGGTAGGGAGCGCGCTGGCGTTTGCGTATTTCTTCAGTGGCGAGCGGATGAGTTTCGGGGTAGTGGATCTCCAGCACGTGCTGACGCTACTGGGGTTGGTGGCGGTGGGGTTGGTGATTAGCCGGATGGAACGGCTGCTGCGCGAGCAGGTGCGTGCTGCCCGAGAGCGAGAATTGCAGTCGGATGCGTTGAATGATCTGAGCCGAGATTTGACCGTGGCGTTGGAGTTGGAGGAAATGCTGGAAGTGCTGCTGCGGCACGTGCACCACACTTTTGGCGGTGAGGTGGCGATTTTCCTGCCGGTGGCGGGCGTGCCGGCGGTGATGATTGCAACGCCGGGGTTCAACCCGGGCGAAAACGGCCCATTGATCGCTAAATGGGTGTATGAGCACGGGCAGTCGGCGGGGCGGGGAACGAAAACGATGGAAGATGCGACTTTGTGCTACCTGCCCCTGGAGACCAATCACGGCACGGTCGGCGTGCTGGCGGTGGCTCCCAGCGAAACGGGGAAATACCTGTCGCCAGACCAGCGCGAGCTGCTGGATGGGTTTGCCAGCCTGGCAGCGCTGGGCATCGAGCGGGTGGAACTGAACGAGCAAGCACGCCAGGCGGCTGTGTTGCAGACGGCGGAAAAGTTGCAGACGGCACTGTTGAATTCGATCTCGCATGATTTGCGCACACCGCTGGCAACCATTTCGGGGGCGATCAGCACGTTGCAGGAGGCGGAAGAAGGGGCGGTGGTGCTGGATGATGAGGGGCGCCGTGATTTACTGGAAAACGCGGGGGAAGAGTCGGAACGGCTGAATCAGATCGTGGGTAATTTGTTGAATATGACCCGCCTGGAAGCGGGCTCGTTGCGGGTGAAGCGCGTTGAGGTGGACGCGCAGGATTTGATCGGCACGGCGCTGCGGCAAAGCAGCCGGAAACTGAACGGACGCGAGGTAGTCACCGTGATTCCGGAGGGGCTGCCTTCGCTGTGGGTGGATTATGTACTGATTTTGCAAGTGTTGAATAACCTGATCGACAATGCGATCAAATACTCGCCGCCTGGGACGCCCCTGGAGTTGAGCGCAGAAGCAGATGGAGATTTTGTGACCTTGCGCGTTTCCGATCGGGGGCTGGGGATTCCGGCGGAGGATCGCGAGCGGGTGTTTGGTAAGTTTTTTCGAGTTCAACGGAACGATGGCATGACCGGGACGGGATTGGGCCTGTCGATTTGCCGAGGGATTGTTGAGGCGCACGATGGGCGGATTTGGGCAGAAGAGCGATCTGGAGGGGGATCGACGGTGGTGATCGAACTGCCGGTGACGAAAGAGTGAGGAGAAGAGGGATATGGATGAGAACGGTTTGAAGATTTTGGTAATCGATGATGAACGGGCCATCCGGCGTTATTTGCGCACGTCGCTGGCCGGGCACGGGCATGAGGTGTTGGAAGCTGGGACAGGGCAAGCAGGATTGGACGCTGTGCTGGCGCGAAAGCCGGACCTGATTGTGCTGGACCTGGGGTTGCCGGACATGGATGGTGTGGAGGTGACTCGGCGGTTGCGGGAGTGGTCGGCGACGCCGATCATCATCTTATCGGTGCGAGACCGCGAGGACGATAAGGTGGCTGCGCTGGACGCCGGGGCAGATGATTACCTGACCAAGCCGTTTGGGATTGGGGAACTGCTGGCGAGAATTCGTGTAGCGATGCGGCATGTGACGCAGCCGGTGAGTGAGCCGGTGATTGAGGTGGGGGAATTGTTGATTGACCTGGGCAAGCGCGAGGTGACGCTGGCGGGCGAGAGGGTTTCACTGACGCCAACGGAGTACGATCTGCTGCGGGTGATGGCGCAGAACCTGGGCAAGGTGTTGACTCACACGCAACTGCTGCGGCAGGTGTGGGGGGCGGCATACGAAGAAGAGTCGCATTTGCTGCGGGTGAATGTGAGCAATTTGCGGCGCAAGATCGAGCCGAACGCGGACCAGCCGCGGTATATCCTGACGGAGCCGGGGGTGGGGTACCGGATGCAGGATAGGTAG
>CAZMMI010000493.1:0-2794 GCA_964567255.1 uncultured Anaerolinea sp. | reverse complement strand
ACCACGGTTTAGTGCAGTGCTACGCGGCACAAACGCGCCGTAAGGATCCGTTTTTTGACGGTTAATCTTCAACCCTCTCCCGCCAGGCAGCGCCCGCCCGTTGCAGGTGCTTCAGGAACACGTCCTCGGCTTTCAAGCCGCTTCGCCAGCTACGCACAGCGGTCAATTCTTCTGCAATGGTCTCGGTCAAATCAACGCCCGTTGCCAGGCGGTTCAGCCAGGTAGCCTGTGCCGCGTAAGCCAGGTTGTTGCGCGGCTCGATCCGGTCCAAATCGTCAAAAAACCAGCCACAAGAGGTGTACATGCGCTGCCGTTCGTACTGGCTGCGCAAAAAGTATTGCAGCTTCTCCAAATCGCGCCCTTCGGGTCGCATCCCGCCCTGCTCATAGACCAACCCTTCCAGAGTGTCTTCGCCATGCACCACATCGATATAGCGATTGCGCAGTTCCCAGGGGTCATCCACCCAGGCTTTCAGCGCAGTTTCGTATTCTTCATCCATTGCATCCGCCAGCGTATTCAACGCTTTGCGGAAGGGTTCTTTCCACTCTCCGTTGGGTGTGCAGGAGCAGTTGCCCGACCAGCGCGTCACGCCGTGGTAGCAGCTCCATGAGGTGCGCGGGCGGATCGAAATCGTCTCCTCCACCGGGTGATCACGCAGCCACTTGGCCGGATAGGTGATCTGCGCCCCGTGATTCTTGGCAGCCTTGTCCAGCAAGTAAGCCAGGAACTTATCGCGGAACGGTTGGTGATGCCCGTACAATTCCCCATCGGAAGCGATCATCACCAATTGGGGCTTGTTGTTGCCCTCCCACTCCGAACGGAAGCGCGGCATAACCAGTTCACCCATGAAGCGATCGGCATTCACCGTCGAAGCCGGGTCAAAACTCACCCGCGTGCTCAAAGCCTGATCGTAAAAGAACACCACAATGCTCTGCCCATTGAGCAGTTCCACCCGGTACGGATGGGTGGTATCCACCGCCTCGGCATCCGCTTGCCAGGGGGCGAGGATGGTATACTGAATGCCACAATCGGCCAGCGCTTGCAAAGTTTCGTTGTCGGCGCCCGTCTCCGGAAGCCACATTCCCTGCGGTTTGTAGCCAAAGCGGAATTCAAAATCCGCAATCCCCCAGCGCACCTGGGTAACCTTATCCCGGTCAGAAGCCAGCGGCAGGATGGTGTGGTTGTATGCCTGGGCCATGGCATTCCCCACCTGATGGGCTTCCACGTTCTTCATCGCCTGCATGATGATGTTCGCTTGAGTCTCAGGATCGTAGTCAAACATCCACTCGAACAGCGTCGGCCCAAAATTAAAACTGATCCGCTCAAAATTGCGCAGCAGGGTGTTCGGATAATAACACTGGGCGTGGATGCGCTCATTCCAGTTCTGGTAGGGCGCGGCGCCCGCCTCGCGTGGCACCCGACCCGTCAGCGGATCTTCCCGCGGCGGTTGATAAAAATGACCGTGTACGCAAAACGCTCGTTCTGCCATCGCTTACACCGCCCGGCTCGAAGGGAAGGGTTTATTCACCGGCCACAAGTAATCCAACTGCCGGCCAAAGCGTTCGGGCAGCAATCCAAACAAACGCGGCAGCGTATCCAACTCGCAGGTGCGGTCGGCCGCCAGGTAATCCTGCCAGAATATGGACATGGGGAAGTTGCGCATACTGTGTTCCATCCATACGGCTAAAATTCGCAAGTAGGCTGGTGACGCAGGCACCATCGGCTTTTTCACGCCTGCCGCCTGGGCCACCTGCTCGCTGATCTCTCGAAAAGATAAAAATTCTGGCCCGCCAATAGCCACCGTCCGATTCTCAACAACGCCTTCATCCAGCGAAAGCGTCAACGCCATCACCAAATCTTCAATCCAGATCGGTTGCAGCATCGATCGTCCTTCACCGGGCATTAAAAAAACAAACGGCGACATCTTGAGCAGACGCGCCAGTCGGGTGGTGAAGTGGTCGCCAGGACCGAACACAAGCGCCGATCGCAGGATGGTATACATCACGCCGCTTTGCGTGATCAGCCGTTCGGCAATGCCTTTGGCCTTCAACACGGGGTAGGCGGAAGCTCGATCTGCGCCCAGATGGCTCAGATACACCATTCGCCTCACTCCAGCCTCTGCGGCAATTTTTGATACCATCCGGCTGCCCTCGATATCCACGCCCTCCAGGTCGGCCTGGGAGCCGCGCTGTTCCGCGCCCGCCAGGTGGTAGACTCCCTCCACGCCCTTCATTGCAGCGCGCAGTCCTCGTTCGTCCTTCAGGCTGCAAACAGCCGCCTCCACCGGGATTCCTTTGGGCAGGCGCGGCGAAGTCTTTGACGGGCGCAGCAATATACGCACTGGGTGACCTGCTGCAACCAGTTGTCGAACCAAGGCCTGCCCGATGAATCCTGTCCCTCCGGTTACCAATATCATAACTCTGAAATTATAACCTGCCCTGCCCCATATTGTAAGACATCCAACCCATGATTTGTAAGCGGTCTCAAAACTACTCTTAGTACCTATCCTAAAAATATTGGGGGAGGTCGCGATTTTGAGGTGTGTGTGGGTGCTTCGCACCCACACACACCTCAAAATCGCTTCCCTTCCTAATTTTAGGATAGGTTCTTAGGGTAAACGCACCATAGATTTTTGTTCTAAAAATCTCGCGGCTGTTAGCCATATTTTGGGTATTTCCCCCACCCTACCTGCTACGCGACCCGGCAACCAAGATTCTTGATCGCCAAGACGCTTAGCCGGGGGAGGATACGTTTTGTCAATAGGGAGAACTGGAAACAGGCGCGGTCATAGAAA
>CAZMMI010000492.1:0-2817 GCA_964567255.1 uncultured Anaerolinea sp. | reverse complement strand
ACCCAACCTACAGCGGCCTACAAGCAGTTACAATTGTGATATACTGATCTCATTCATTAACCTGAGACTACAAATGAAAACAAGCGATCAACAACCACAGTTGGTCCTGCTCACCTCGCCAGACTGGAAGGATTACCAACTTCTGGACAGCGGCGACGGCAAACGGCTGGAACAATTTGGCCCTTACATTTTGCTGCGCCCCGACCCCGAAGCCGTTTGGGCGCCTGCCCTACCGGCTCGCGCCTGGGAGGATGCTCATGCCCGCTTCATCCCCGCCCCTGAAGAGAATGGCGGTCATTGGGAGTGGCGACGCTCCGATCCAGGCCGCTGGCGCATGGAATATAAAGGGCTGCGCTTTTGGACGCAAACCACCAACTCGCGCCACCTGGGCGTTTTCCCCGAACAAGCCGCCCAATGGGATTGGACCACCGCGCAAATCCGCGCTGCCGGACGCCCTTTGCAGGTGCTCAACCTGTTCGGCTACACCGGCCTGGCCACACTGGCTGCGGCTCAGGCTGGTGCGCGCGTCACGCACGTGGATGCCTCCCGCAAGGTCGTCTCCTGGGCAAACGAAAACCAGGCCCTCTCCGGCCTGCAAGACCACCCCATTCGCTGGATCGTGGATGACGCGCTCAAGTTTGTGCGCCGCGACGCGCGCCGAGGGGTGGCCTACGACGGCATCATCCTTGACCCGCCCAAGTTTGGCCGCGGCCCCAAAGGCGAGGTGTGGGAGTTTTACAAGCTGCTCCCCGAACTGCTTTCTGCCTGCCGCGAGATCCTTGCCCCCAAGCCGTCGTTTCTGGTACTCACCGCCTATGCCGTGAAAGCCTCCGCGGTCACACTGTATAACGCCGTTGAAGAGATGATGCGCGGTAAAGGTGGGTCTATCCAGGCGGGAGAGGTGACACTGCAAGACCAAAGCGCCGGCAGGTTGCTTTCCACCGCTATTTTCGCCCGTTGGGGCGCTGCTATCGAATCATAACCCCAGGAGGGAACGCATGGGAGACAAACCACTAATTGGATTAATAGGACCCGGCGCAATGGGCGAAGCCCTGATCGTCGGGCTGCTGCAAAAGGGCATCACTACCCCCGAACGCATTCTGGCTGCGGGGCCGATTGTTGAACGCGGCGAAGAATTACACCAGCGCTACGGAGTGGTGGCCTTGAGTGATAACATCCAGGCGGTCAAAAACGCCGACCTGGTGATCTTATCCGTCAAACCTCAGCGCATCAACCGCGTGCTGGATGGGCTGAAGAACCATATCCCCGAAACTGCCTTGGTTCTGTCTATCGTCGCAGGCGCAACCATCCAAAAAATTTCCGACGGTCTGAACCACGACCTGATCATCCGCGCCATGCCCAACACCCCCGCCCAAATCGGCGAAGGCATCAGCCTGTGGACGGCGTCTCCTTCGGTCAGCGATGAGCAACTCGAATTTGGCCGCCTGGTACTCACCGCTCTTGGGCAAGAAATATACGAGGAAGACGAAGCCTACCTGGATATGGCCACCGCGCTGTCCGGTTCCGGTCCGGCCTATGTGTTCCTCTTCATGGAAGCGCTCATCGATGCGGGCGTCCACATGGGCTTCTCCAGGCGCACCTCAGAGCAACTGGTCACCCAAACCATTTTGGGCTCGGTCTCCTACTACAAAAAGATCGGCATCCACCCTGCGCAATTACGCAATCAAGTCACTTCGCCCGGTGGCACCTCGGCCGAAGCGTTGTACTACCTGGAGAAAGCAGGCTTTCGCACCGCCATCTCCCGTGCCATCTGGGCTGCTTACGAGCGCTCCAAAGAGTTGGGAAAAGGCCTCAACACCCAGCCCCCCGAGCGTGGAAAAGTCGATTCTTCCAATTAATTCGATCTGCATGAGCCGCTAAGGATCCCATGAATACTTTCTCAAACTCCTGGAAACTGTTTAAAGCCAGCCTGAAAGTGCTGGCCGCCGACAAAGAACTGCTCATCTTCCCCATCATTTCGTCCATCGGCCTGATGATTGTCACAGCCACCTTTGCCTTGCCCATGTTTCTATCAGGTTTCTTTGACTCAATGGTCGCCGGGGGAGTGCAAATCTCCGGCTTTCTGGTGCTGTTTTTGTTTTATGTTGTGCAGTACACAGTGATCTTCTTTGCCAACACCGCCCTGGTCGGCGCCGCCATGATCCGCCTGCGCGGCGGCGACCCCACCATCGGAGACGGATTGCGCGTGGCAAGTAAGCACTTTACCTCCATTCTGGGCTACGCGCTCATCGCTGCCACGGTAGGCGTCATCTTGAAAACCATGAATCGCAAGAACGGCCTGGGCCGAATGATCGTCTCGCTCATCGGGCTGGCCTGGAACATCGCCACCTACCTGGTGGTGCCGGTTTTGGCATTGGAAGATGTCGGCCCCATTGAGGCTATTAAACGCAGCGTCACCTACCTCAAGCGCACCTGGGGAGAACAAATTGTCGGCGGCCTGGGCCTGGGCTGGATCTTCGCAGCCATCTACTTCCTGGCTCTGCTCATCTTCGTCCCGGTCGTCCTTCTGATCGTTTCCGGCGCCGAGATCAACCTATGGCTGCTGGGCGGCGCCGTGGTCTTGTTCTTGCTCACCTTCTCCATCATCGGGCTCATCAAAGCCACGCTGGAAGGAATTTACTCCGCGGCGGTGTACCAGTACGCCGTGGATGGTCAGGTTTCAGGATACTTTGATGAAAGCCTGGTGCGCGGAGCGATACGCAGCTAGAGAGAAAATTTGCCCGGCTGGTGAAACACCAGCCGGGTTTTGATTTAAGGACAGGCTGGCGCCGGAGGAAGCTCGGCCGGAATACCGCC
>CAZMMI010000491.1:0-2824 GCA_964567255.1 uncultured Anaerolinea sp. | reverse complement strand
CCCTCTCCCGGAGGGAGAGGGTCAGACTCTCGACTCCGTTCCCCCGCCGGGGATGAGGGCAGCGCTTCGGGTTAAAACCCTCGCTTAGTTCACGGAAACCCCTTTGGGGTTGAAACTGAGTTTGAAATGGCTTCAGTGATCTGAGGCAGGACTTCAGTCCGCCGGTTTGAGTCACGCAGCCTGACCCTGGATGGATTAAGTGCCTGTTTACCCCGGAGGGAGAGGATCAGATTCTCGGCTCCCATATCCGGCGCAGTTCACCGGCCAGGGTCTCCACTTCGGAGCCGGGGATCAGCCAGCGCTTGAACCCCAGTTTTTTGGTGAGCGTCATGCGCAGGTCCATGTTGAACAGCACCGGGTGCCATCACCGAAGGAACACACGAACACCTTCGGCGGCTTGCAGCGACATGACTAGAGAATCCAGGTTGCTTTTGTGCTGGTGGGTTCCAGGCGGTCGATTTCGGGGTTATAGCGGAACAAACGGGTCAGGATGTAGCGCCCGTTTTCCACGCCGAGCAATTCGGCCACCTCGGTGATTTTGCGCCGGCCGTCGGGCATGCGCTGCTGGTAACTGATACAGCGGATGGCTCCGGTGATGAGCCCGCGGATTTCGGCCAGCCCCAGGCCGACGTTGGCGGTCAGGCACATGGCTTCCAGGCGGGCCAGAGCGTCCTCGGGGCTGTTGGCGTGGATAGTGGTCATGCCCGAATAGCCCTGGCCGAGCTTTTCGACGGCCAGCATGGCTTCAGAGCCGAGCATCTCGCCTAAGATCAGCCAGTCGGGGCGCATTTTGGAAGCGGTGTGGATCAAGTCGTGGATGGTGACGCCGCGCTGGCGTCCGGCTTCCAGAAAGACGGCCCGAGGGTGTTTGATTTGAAGTTCGTGGCTGGCCTCGACAACCACCAGGCGGGCCTGGGCGGGAATCAATTCGGCGATGCGGTTGGCAACGGTGGTTTTGCCGCCGCCGGTGCCCCCCGCGATGAGGATGTTGACCCCGGCGTTCACCGATTGGCGCAGAAAGTCAACCAGTTCGCGGGTGACCGAGTTGTATTCGATCAACTTTTCCCAGGTGAGCGCGCCGGAGTTCATCAGCTTGCGGATCACCAGGCAGGGGCCTTGCAGGGCGGTGGGGGGCAAAACAGCCATGCCGCGGGCTTCGCTGGCGGGGAAGGCAATGGAGAGAATGGTTTGGCCGGGATCGGCCTTCTCACCGGTCAAGGCCAGGAGCGCATCGATCACCTGGAGGATTTCGGCGCTGGAAGCGAACTTGACGCCCGAGTCGACCAATTGCCCGGCGCGCTCAACTAGCACCTGATCGGGCGAATCGACCATAATTTCCAGAACGTCGGGATGGTTGTACATTTCGGCCAGGGGGCCGAGGGCGGAAAGGATTTGTTGGTTTTGGGTGTACATGGCTCCTCGAAAATCAGGCCCTACTCGAATTTACCCTCACCCTGGCCCTCTCCCTGAAAGGGAGAGAACAGAGATTCATCTCCTAGAGGTGGAGGATATATCTTTTGGGGTTGCTTTCAGGATAGCAGGGATTTTAGATGCTCGCATCCGCTATAACCACAGGTGCACCTGTAGCAATTAACAGGTTCAACTCAACCAACCATTCTTTATCGCCAGGGCAACGATTTCGGTGCGCGAAGAGGCCCCGGTTTTATTGAAGATCGAATTGAGGTGGAATTGGACGGTGCGGTCGCTGATGCCCAGGCGGTAGGCGATTTCTTTGTTGGTGTTGCCCTGTGCGGCAAGCTGCAAAACCTGAAGTTCGCGCGGCGAAAAGGGGTGCCCACCGGGCGCGGGCGGAGTGAGCGCTTCGACCAGGGTTTGGGCTTCGGCAAGGGCTTTACGGGCCGATTCGCTCAAGGCGGAGACGGCCCCACGTGCCTGGTAATTCTCGGGCGGAAGGATGGACTCGTAAGCCCGCGCCTGCTGAAGAAGCAGTTCCAGTGCCTCGATGAGGCTTTCCAGGGGCGGCGGGAGCGGGGCGGACAACTTATCGGGCGAAGGCGCGGAAGGGGTTGTCGACGGTGAACTTGTGAATGGCCTCTTCGGGGATGCCGGCGGCGCGCAGCTTGGGCAGGAAGGTTTCGGTCAGATAGGTGAAGGGTTTGGGGGTGCCGCCTTTGGGCTGGGCGGGGTCGTACCAGCCGCGGTCCATGCTGAGCAGGACCTGGTCACAGAGCCCTTCGTCGCAGATGCGTTGGATGCGCTCGATGTACATGTCGTCGTCATTGCCCCAGCCGATGCCGTCGTACTCGATCCACGCGCCCCGACGGGCCAGGGCCACGTTGAGTTCCAGGTCGGGCTCGGCCTGGGCGTGCACCCAGATGAAGCGCGTGGCGGGCATGTCGTATTCATCGAGGATGTTGAGCTGGTTGCGGACCACTTCACCGCGGATGGTGTGGCTGGCGATGACCGCGCCGGTGCGGTGGGCAGCCTGGGCAGCCGCGCGTAAAATCTTAATCTCGCAGGAGGTCAGGCCGTCGTCCCCGGCACTGAGCTTGATAAACCCGGCCTTCACGCCGCTGTCGTTGATGCCTTCTTGCATTTCCAGGCGCATCCAGTGCAGCAGTTGGTGCTCGGTCCATTCATGGGCCCATTCGGGGATCCACGGTTCGCGGTAGATGCCGGTGGGCAGGACGATGGGGAAGTTGGCGGCTTTGGCCACCGCCAGCACCAGGTCGGCGCGGCGGCCCACGCCCACGGGGGTGCATTCCACCAATGCGGTAATCCCGGCGGCGCGGGCGCGCTCCAGTTCGGGGGCCATGAGGGCCACCACGTCCTCGGCGGCGGCTTCACCGTGGTTGGGCACGGT
>CAZMMI010000490.1:0-2839 GCA_964567255.1 uncultured Anaerolinea sp. | reverse complement strand
CGCATTTTGGGATGCAATGGCGGCGAAGCCGCCATTGCATCCCAAAATGCGGGTCTCACCCCGCCAATTTCCAATGAACCAATCTAAGTTTCATCCTGGTTTAACCAAATTGTGATATGTTAAACGTACTACTCAGCCAGAAGCGGAAAAGGCCTGAGTTTGAGGTGTGTGCGGCATGCCTGGCACATCACACACACCTCAAATTCAAGAGCCTTCCCCATCCTCTGAGCAGTCACTCTTAAACGCATGTACGGAATCATTAGGAGAAAGTCTGTATGAGTACTGGTGTAAAAATTGCTTTAGGTGTATTTGCTGCCTTGCTGCTGATGGGGGGCGCTTTTGCCGGTGGGTTGGTCATCGGTTGGATCATGCCCGGCGATGGCATCGCCGGTGTGCTCCCTGCAAACCAGCCCGTGGTTCAATCGACGGTGCCCGCCAACGCCACCCCAACCGACCTGCAGGATTTGTTCAAACCCTTCTGGGAAGCCTGGCAAATCGTTCAGGAGCAGTATGTGGACCAGCCGGTGGATGACGTGGCGCTCATGCGCGGCGCCATCCGCGGCATGTTGGAAGCCCTGGGCGACCAGCACACCTCTTACATGGACCCGGACGAATATAATCAGGCCAATATGCCTATGGACGGTGAATATGAAGGCATCGGCGCGTGGGTCGATGTCACGGGTGATTACGTCAAAATTATCAGCCCCATGCCCGATTCGCCCGCCGAAAAAGCCGGTCTCAAGGCCGATGACATCGTCATCAAGGTCGACGGCGAAGACATGACCGGAATCGATGGCAACCTGGTGCTGCGCCGCATTCTCGGCCCTGCCGATACCGATGTGACCCTCACCATCCAGCGTGAAGGCGAAGCCGAACCCTTTGACGTGACCATCCGCCGCGCTACCATTGAGATGGTTAGCGTGCGCGGCGAAATGCTCGACAACAATATCGCCTACATCGAACTCTCCACCTTTGGCGAGAAGACCACCGATGAGCTCAAGGCTGAGCTAGAGACCTTGATGGACCAAAACCCCGCCGGTTTGATCCTCGACCTGCGCAACAACGGCGGCGGCTATTTGACCACCGCCATCGAGGTCACCTCGCAGTTTGTCAGCAAGGGCGTGGTCATGTACGAAGAGTATGGCGACGGCACGCGCCGCGAGTATAATGCGCTGCGGGGCGGGCTGGCAACCGACATTCCCCTGGTCGTCCTGGTCAACGAAGGCACCGCTTCGGCTTCCGAGATCACCGCCGGGGCCATCCAAGATTACGACCGCGGCCAACTGGTGGGCGTCACCACCTTTGGCAAGGGCTCGGTGCAGAGTTGGGTGCCCCTCAACAACAACGAAGGCGCCGTGCGCGTTACCATTGCCCGCTGGCTCACTCCCGACTCGCGCCAGATCCACGGCGTGGGCCTGACCCCCGACGTGGTGGTGGAGTTCACCGAAGAAGACATCGAAGCCGAGCGCGACCCGCAGCTCGAGAAAGCCATCGAACTGCTGACCACCGGCAACTAAGCCTCTTCCGCTTCATCCTGACCCTACGGATTTTCTTCAATCCGTAGGGTCTTTCTTTTTCACCCAATGGCTGCAAAATTTCCACGCCGAATCCCAATGCCACGGTGATTCGCAAAGTGTCTTGCTCTTTTCCGGGGTTTGGGGTAGATGCAGTCGCGCTGCGACTGCATCTACCCCAAAGAATAAGTTTTCCCCCTCCCGGCGATGGTTTTTCGCTGGGAAGGCGGGGGTGGGTTCTTCACGCCAGTGCAGAGTAATTGGAGGTACTTTGCGAATGGTACTGATTCCCAACGACCCATTTATTTCCGTTTCCGCCGCTCAGGGTATAATTGTCTTGTGCGCAAATTCCTCATCGCTCTCGTCATGTTGCTGGCGGTCGTCTTCGTCCTCACCCGCTTTACAGAAATCGAAAATATTGCGGATGTTCTCAGCCGTGGACATATCGGCTTCATCGGGCTGGCGCTCGTTGCCCAAGGATTCTGGTTTGTTAACCTGGGCCGCACTTACCGCGATATTTACCGCCTGTTTGACATGCCCTCCAAAACCTTTTACATGGTGCGGCTGGCTACTGCGGCCAACTTCATCAATGTCATCGCGCCCGCCGCCGGGTTCAGTTCGATGGCCCTGTTCTTCAGCGAAGCCCGCCGGCGGGGCATCCCCATTGCCCGAGTCGCCGTAGCCTCGGTGCTGTTCGTCTGGTTTGAGTATATCGGCACCCTCATCTCGCTCGTTTTTGGCCTGGGCATTCTGGCTCGGGGCAACAACCTGCATTGGTCCGAAATCACCGCCTCCGCAATCCTCCTGGCCGGAGCGCTGGGCCTGGCTACCCTGCTATACCTGGGCATGCGCTCAGCCGATTTGCTGGCGCGGGTATTGGCCTGGGGCGCCCGCACGGTGAACAAAATCGCTCGCCCGTTCATCCATCGCGCCTACCTGTCTGAAGAACGGGCCTTCTCCTTCGCGCATGAGGCCGCCGAGGGCATTTCAGCCCTGCGCCACCAACCCCGCGAGATTCTGGATGTGCTCCTCATGGCCCTGTTCAACAAAGCACTCCTCATCCTGATCCTGTGGCTCACTTTCATGGCCTTCCGCGTGCCGGTCACCCTGGACGTGGTCGTGGCCGGTTTCAGCATCTGTTACCTGTTCCTGATCGTCTCTCCCACCCCCGCCGGGCTGGGCATCGTCGAAGGCATCCTCACGGTAGCCCTCACCGGCCTCAAAATCCCCATCGGCGATGCCACCGTGGTCACGCTGGCCTTCCGCTCCTTCACCTTCTGGCTGCCCCTCCTGGTGGGAATGATCACCTTCCGCACGCTGCACAT
>CAZMMI010000489.1:0-2841 GCA_964567255.1 uncultured Anaerolinea sp. | reverse complement strand
GGCGTTCTTGGTCCATTGGCGCAGGCGCATGGTTTTGAGGAGGGCTTTGAGCATGGGTTAATGATAGCATAACTCGGGAAAGAGAGGAAAACTATCCGCGAATGGACGCGAATATGCGCGAATGAAGAGAAGAATTTTTTCACCACGAATTTCCACGAATTCACACGAATTTTACGAATGGAAGAGAGGAATTGTCGGGTAGGGGCACAGCGGTGGCCGAAGTCGTGGGTATTATCCAGAGCCGAGCTGTGCCCGTCCACGGATTTCCTTTGAGGGCTGCACGGGCGCAGCGCGATTCGGGTAGATTCTCTTGACTTCGCCTCTCGCTGCGCCCCTACGGCGGCACTTCCCATTGAAGCACAACGGGCAGGCTGAGAGCGAGTACAATAGTGACATGACCAAGGTGCGGTTGGATGTGTTGGTGGCGGAACGCGGGTTGGCGGAGAGCCGCGCGCTGGCGCAATTGCTGATCATGGCGGGGAAGGTGCGCGTGGGCGGTGAGTTGGTGCGCGAGGCGGGGCGCAAGGTGGACGCGGACGCCGCCGTGGAACTGGAGCAGCCCGCTCGCTTCGTCTCGAGGGGCGGGGAGAAGCTGGAACCGGCTCTGCTGGCTTTTGGGCTGGGCGACCTGGGCGGGGAGGTGTGCGCCGATTTGGGCGCCTCGACGGGGGGCTTCACGGACTGCCTGTTGCAGCATGGGGCAAGCAAGGTCTACGCCCTGGATGTGGGCTACGGCATTTTGCATTGGAAGCTGCGCAGCGACCCGCGGGTGGTGGTGATGGAACGCACCAATGCCCGCTATGTGGAGTCGCTGCCGGAACCGGTGGGATTGGTGACGATCGATGCTTCGTTCATCTCGTTGAAGGTGCTCCTGCCGGTGGTGCGGGGCTGGTTTGGGCCGAGCGACGGGCAGGTGGTGGCGTTGATCAAGCCGCAGTTTGAGGCGGAGCGGGACGAGGTGAGCCGGGGGGAAGGGGTGATCCAGGATGGGCGCATTCACCGGCGGGTGGTGGAGGAAGTGCTGGGCTACGCGCGGGAGACCGGTTTTGGCGCGCGCGGCTTAGTGCGCTCCACGTTGAAGGGGCCGAAGGGGAATACGGAATTCCTGGCGTGGTTAATTTATCCCGCGGGTGAGGAGCCTGATCAGATTTTGGCCCAGGATGCTTTATTTGGAGAGGTTTAGAACGTCAATCTGGATGAGGCTAACAGAAATGTCTGCGTGGTGGAGGAAAATATTCCTGTCTACTTTTCCTTGAAAAACCCGCTACTTTTGTGTCTAGCAAAACCAAAATGGAAAATCGATTCCTCAAGATGAAAACACTACGTAATAAAAAGTTTGTTTATCTGATTTCATTGCTAATTGTTGTGGTAATCTGTGCCTCAGCTTGGTATTTTATGCCATCTTTATTATATGACTACACCAAATCGCCCCGAGAGTCAGCTCTCAACCAAGTGCATAAACTGCTTGTAGAGATAGCAAAAAACCCTTCTAGTTCGCAACCAGATACTCTTCCAGGTTATCTACGCGTGAATGATGAGTGCTGGTCATTCCTTCAAAAATGCATGAATACGAATGACAATCAATATGAACTGACTGTAACAGATGAATATAACTCCTTTAATAATCCTAATTCAGTTCATGATTTATTAGAGGTCTGGATTTATATTGATTTTCCTGATGGTCAACGGGCAGAAATGTACTATTCAAATGGTGGATTAACTGGCTGTCGAGAAAAGTAGAAAAAAGTTATCAGGTTTAGGCCCGAAACAATTAGAAGATTGAAGGTTTTCCCGGTGACCTGCATCTAAATATACAGATAAACCAAGATGGAAACTGCTGTGTTGATTGCTCAATGTCTTGCGGGTGACCAGGATGCGATTGCAGCCTTCGTTGAACAGTCCCATCCTGTGGTGTTCCGGCTGGCGGTTTCGATTTTGGATGACCCGGCGGAAGCAGGGGAGGCGGCTCAGGAGGCTTTGTGGGTTGCCGTGAGCCGGCTGGGGCAGTTCCGCGGCGAGGCGGCTTTGACTACCTGGCTGTATACGCTGACGCTGAATGTGTGCCGGGGCAGGCTGCGCAAGCTGCGCGCCCGGCAGCGGCTGCATGAACTGCTGGCGGGGATGCTTTCGCTGGAGCGCTCGGCCCCGGCGGTGGAAGAGACGGTGATTGCGCACGAGGGCCGCCGCAAGCTGTGGGCGGCGGTGCAGGCGTTGGGCGAAAAACAGCGCTTGCCGGTGATCCTGCGCTATTACCATAACCTGCCGGTGGGCGAGATTGCGCAAATCCTGGGAATCAACGAGGGGACGGTGCATTCGCGGCTGAACACCGCCCGAACGCGTTTGAAAGCAGCGCTGACGGGTGGTGAGAGTCAGCCGGGAGGTTGGAACCATGAGTGAACTCAACCACGAACAGGCCAGACAGGCCCTGCTGCGCGAAGCGGACGGGCTGTTGGACGCGGAACAGGCACTGGGGCTGCGGCGACACCTGGTAGGCTGCGCGGACTGCCGCCGCGAGCAGGCCGAACTGCGCGGGCTGGAAGAAGCGCTGCGCGAGACCTTCCGCGAGCATGCTCGCAACCGGCCGATGCCGCCTTTGGAACGCAGGCAGGCTCCGGCGGGCGAGGCGTCTTTGCCTCGGGTCAACCGAGAACAGCGCATGATCCTGGCGGCGGCGATGCTGGCCCTGGTTTTGCTGGCGTGGATGGCGGGCCTGGGGGCCTGGGCAACCTGGCCGCCCGATCAAACGCTGCGCATGGACAAGACTCGCCCCGCCACGCAGCCGTCCTCGGTACCGACTCTGGCAGTCATGGCGCCCAGCCCAACGCCGACCATCGAGCCGCT
>CAZMMI010000488.1:0-2867 GCA_964567255.1 uncultured Anaerolinea sp. | reverse complement strand
CTAAGGGTCTCGGAAGACCCTTAGGGTTTGAAACTCGCAACCTTTCCCCAGGACTTAATTATGACACAATCCTCTATACCTGCCGGTGGGACGAACAAAGCCGATCTATCCATCACCTGGCATGCCATGTCTGCGGAAGATGTGGTGTCCCAACTGGGTACCCAGGTGCAAGCCGGTTTGACCAGCGAAGAAGCTGCCCGGCGCCTGGCCGAATACGGCCCCAATCAGTTGGCCGAAAAACCCCGCCCCACCTTCTTCCAACTTGTGCTCTCGCAATTAAAGAGCTTCATCGTCATCCTGCTCATCGTGGCCGCGGTAATCTCGGCCGTCCTGGGCGAGTGGGTTGAAGCGGGCGCCATTTTGGCTATTGTGGTGCTCAACGCCATTCTGGGCGTGGTGCAGGAGAGCCGGGCCGAGGAGGCCCTGGCAGCGTTGAAAAAGATGGCGGCCCCCGAAGCGCAGACTCTGCGCGACGGGCGCCGTGTCGCGATCCCGGCCCCGCAGTTGGTGCCTGGGGATGTGGTCTTCCTGGAGGCGGGCAACTTTATTCCGGCGGACGTGCGCCTGTTGGAGGCAATCAATTTGCGCGTGGAAGAAGCCGCCCTCACCGGCGAGTCGGTACCCGTGCAAAAATCCGCCACCCTCACCCTGGATAAAGAAGCTCCTCTGGGCGACCGGAAAAACACGGCCTTCATGGGCACGGTGGTTTCTTACGGGCGCGGGCGCGGTGTGGTGGTCAGCACGGGCATGCGCACGCAGTTGGGGATGATTGCCGACATGCTGCAAAACGTGGACGAGGAAGAGACCCCCTTGCAGAGGCGACTTGACCAGTTGAGCAAGCTGCTGGGGATTGGAGCGCTGGCGATCTGTGGGCTGGTTTTCCTGATCAACATCCTGCGTTCGGTGATGGATGGAATGTTCTCGGTGGAAAAGCTGGTCGAGTTCTTTATGATCGCAGTCAGCCTAGCCATTGCGGCGGTGCCCGAAGGCTTGCCCGCCATCGTCACCATCAGTCTGGCGCTGGGCATGCGTGAAATGGTTCGCCGCCACGCGCTCATTCGCCGGTTGGCTTCGGTGGAGACGCTGGGCTCTGCCACGGTCATCTGCTCAGATAAGACCGGCACCCTCACCCAAAACGCCATGACCGTTACCCGCCTGTGGGCCGATGGCAAGGTGTTCGAAATCACCGGCGGCGGTTACAGCCCCAACGGCGAGTTCCGGGTGGATGGCAAGAGCGTGGATTTGAAGGATTATCCCGGGGCATCCACGGCGCTGTGGGTGGGCGTGCTGAACAATGATGCCGAGTTGGAGAAGCTGGAAGACGGCAATTATCGCATCATCGGCGACCCAACCGAAGGTTCGATCATTGTGGCCGCGGCCAAGGCCGGGGTGGTGCAGCAGGACCTGGGCCAGGTGTACCCGCGCGAGCAGGAAATTCCCTTTGACTCGACGCGCAAGCGTATGGTGACGGTGCATCACATCCATGATGTTCACCCCGAAGATATCTCGCCGATTTATAATGGCTCGAAGCGCGAGTGGTATGCAATCGCCGTGAAGGGCGCTCCGGACGTGGTGCTCAACCTGTGCTCGGACTACCAATTAATGGACGACAGCGGCAGCCACCCGTTGGATGATGCTGCCCGCGCGCGTATTTTGGCAGCCAATGATGACATGACCCGTGACGCCTTGCGCGTCTTGGGGCTGGCTTTCCGACTCATCCCGGCCATGCCGGAGGAAATTCGCAGCGAGGATATGGAGAAAGACCTCATCTTCGCCGGAATGGTGGGTATGATCGATCCGGCTCGCCCCGAGGTGGCCCCGGCCATTGAAACGGCGCGCAGCGCGGGCATCCGCACGGTGATGATCACCGGCGATTATCCCAACACTGCCCAGGCCATTGCCCAAAGTATCTCGCTGTTGCAGCGCGGACACAATGTTTTGACCGGGGCGCAGTTGAACGAGATGGACGACGCCACCCTGGCGAAAGAAGTGCAGCGTACAGATGTGTTTGCGCGTGTCTCGCCCGAGCACAAGATGCGCATTGTGGACGCGCTGCGCGCGAATAACGAAGTGGTGGCCATGACGGGTGACGGGGTCAACGACGCGCCGGCCATCAAGCGCTCCGATATCGGCGTGGCGATGGGCATTACCGGCACGGATGTGGCCAAAGAGACCGCAGACATGGTGCTCACCGATGACAACTATGCCAGCATCGTCTCGGCCATCGAGCAAGGCCGCATCATTTATAGCAACATACGCAAGTTTGTCTACTATTTGCTGTCCTGCAACCTGGCCGAGATCGGTATTATCTTCCTCGCCACCTTGTTCATGGGCGGTTCGCCGCTAACGGCGTTGCAATTGCTGTGGCTCAACCTGGTGACCGATGGCGCCCCCGCCCTGGCCTTGGGCACCGAGAAAGGCGACCCCGACATTATGCAGCAGGCTCCGCGCCCGCCCAAAGAGCCGATCATCAATCGTTACATGCAAATTGGCATCGTTTTCCAGACCATAGCGATTACGGCGGTGACCCTGGCGGCGTACTGGATCGGTTCGCGAGATCCGGTGCATCACCTGTATGCCAGTACGATGGCCTTTGTGACCCTGAGCGTGTCGGAACTGCTGCGCGCTTTCACGGCTCGATCCGAATACTTCCCCTTGCTCAAGATTGGCATGTTCAAGAACAAGTGGATGAATTGGGCGGTGCTGGTTTCTCTGATTATGATCCTGGTTGTCGTGTACGTGCCTTTCTTGCAGAATATATTTAGCACGGAGGCGCTGGGTTGGGCGCAATGGGCCGAGATCCTCCCTCTGCTGCTCATCCCCTCCATCACGGCTGAGGCAACGAAATTCTTCTTCGCGCCCAAGCC
>CAZMMI010000487.1:0-2868 GCA_964567255.1 uncultured Anaerolinea sp. | reverse complement strand
AAAACGGGCGCACGCCGTGCGCCCGTACAGGGAATGGGTGATGCGAGGTTATTGAATATTCTTTCTGCGCAGGCGCAGGCTGTTGGTGACGACAAAGACGCTGCTGAAGGCCATGGCCCCGGCAGCCAGCGCCGGGACCAGGTAGCCCAGGGCGGCGGCGGGGATGAGGATGATGTTATAGAAGAAGGCCCAGAACAGGTTTTGGCGGATGGTGCGCAATGTGGCGCGCGACAGGCGGATGGCGCGGGCCGCGCCGCGCAGGTCGCCGCTGATGAGCACCACGGGGGCAGAGGCCAGGGCCACGTCGGCGCCCGTGCCAATGGCGATGCCTACGTCGGCCTGGGCCAGGGCGGGCGCGTCGTTGATGCCGTCGCCGACCATGGCGGTGACGAAGCCCTGCGCTTGCAGCTTCTTCACCTCGGCCACTTTGTCGCCGGGCAGCACTTCGGCCAGCACCTGGTCGATGCCCACCTGCCGGGCAATGGCCTCGGCGGTCTGGCGGTTGTCGCCGGTGAGCATGGCCACGCGGATGCCCATTTTGTGCAGTTGCCGGATGGCTTCCAGCGACCCGTCCTTGACCGTGTCGGCAATGGCAATGGCCCCGGCTACGCGCCCGTCGACGGCGACCAGCACGGTGGTCTTGCCTTCGCCTTGCAAGCGCTGGATTTCGCTATCCAAGGAGGCGGTGTCCAGGCCGCGCTCGGCCATCATGCGCGGGCTGCCCACCCACACGCGGCGCTCTTCCACCTGGGCTTCCACACCGTGCCCGGCGGTGGCAGAAAAGCCTTGCGGCTCGGCCAAGACCAACTCGCGGTTGCCTGCTTCGGCCACGATGGCTTCGCCCAGGGGATGCTCGGAGCCTTTCTCTACGGCGGCAGCCAGGCGCAGGAGGTCGTTTTCATCCAGGCCCAATGGGACGATGTCGGTGACGGCGGGTTGCCCGCGGGTGATGGTGCCGGTTTTATCCATGACCACCATTTGCACGTGCCCGGCTCGTTCCAGGGCCTCGGAGGTTTTGATGAGCACGCCCATCTCGGCGCCTTTGCCCGTGCCTACCATGACGGCAGTGGGGGTGGCCAGGCCCATCGCGCAGGGACAGGCGATGACCAGCACCGCCACCATGACGATGAGGGCGCGGGTGAAGTTGCTCACGCCGGCGTTGATGGCCAGGGGCGGGCCAAAGAAGAACCAGCCCAGGAAGGTGAGCAGGGCGATGGCGATGACCGCCGGGACGAAGACGTTGGAGACCCGGTCGACCAGTTTTTGGATGGGGGCTTTGGAGCCCTGCGCTTCTTCGACCAGGCGGATGATTTGGGCCAGGGCGGTCTCTTTGCCGATGCGCGTGGCTTCAAACTTGATCAGCCCCATCTTGTTGAGCGTGGCGCCAATAACCGTTGCGCCGGGGCCCTTTTCGACGGGTAGGGATTCGCCGGTGAGCATGGATTCGTCTACCGCGGAGCGCCCTTCGACGACCACACCGTCCACAGGGATCTTCTCGCCGGGGCGCACGAGAACCACGTCGCCGACCTTGACCTCGTCTACGGGCACTTCCATCTCAGCGCCGTCGCGGAGGATGCGGGCGGTTTTGGCGCGCAGGCCCATCAGTTTTTTAATGGCCTCGCTGGTTTTGCCTTTGGCGCGAGCTTCCAGCAGTTTGCCCAGCTTGATGAGGGTGAGGATGACGGCGGCGGTTTCAAAGTACACATGGCCCGAGAGCAGGCCGAAGGTGACCGGCAGGGAGTAGAGGAAGGCCGCCGAGGAGCCCAGGGCCACCAGCACGTCCATATTGGCAGAGCCGTTGCGCAGGGATTTGTACGCGCCGACGTAGTACTGCCAGCCGACGTAGAATTGCACGGGAGTGGCCAGGGCCAGCATGATCCACTTCATCCAGGGGGCGTGGGAGATGGTCATGGGCAGCAGGCCCAGGTCGCCGGACATGGCCAGGATGAAGAGGGGCACGGTGAAGATCAGGCCGACCAGCAGGTGGCGCTTTTGGGTGTCGATTTCTTTCTGGCGGGCCAGGGCTTCGGCATCCTCGGCGTTGCCGCCGGTTTCGATGGCTTCGAAGCCCGCCGAGGCCACCGCGCGGCGCAGCTCGGCCTGGCTGACGATGGTGGGGACGTAATTGACGCGGGCACGCTCGCCGGCAAAGCTGACCTGGGCGGAAAGCACGCCTTCCAGCGCGGAAAGGGCCTTCTCCAGGCGGCGGGCGTCGTTGTCGTCGCTCATGCGGCGGATGGACAGGTTGGCCTCACCGGCAGCCACGCCGTAACCGGCCCGCTCTACGCGCGCAATCAAGGCGGGTAGGGCGGTGAGGGTGGGGTCAAACTCGACCGTGGCGCGCTCGGAAGATAGGTTGACCGCGGCGTTTTGGACGCCCGAGACCTTCTTCAGGTTGCGCTCCACGGTGGCGACGCAGTTGGCGCAGGTCATGCCGGTGATGGGGAGGGTCAGTTGTTTGGATTCGGCCATAGGGCCTCCTGGAATAAGAATAGAGCAGGGGCGCGTGAACTATTGCGCCCCTGGACATGAATTTGAGAAATTGCACCGGCGGCGAGGTTAGTTGGCCGGGGCGTAGTTGATTTCGCGCAGGAGCGAGACGATCTGCTCTTCGGTGGCGGGGGCTTCGAAGACGATGACGGCGGTTTTGGTGTCGGCGCTGGCTTGCACGCTCTGCACGCCGTCCAGGTCGCCGACTTCGGTGGTGATGGTGTGGACGCAGTGTCCGCAGCTAATATTGGGAATGTTATAGGTTACGGTTTTCATCAATTCCTCCAAACAATAGGGTTAGACTCGTGTGGCGGCTTCGAAGACGTCGCCGATTTCTTTCATCACGCGTTCGCGTTCGGCGGGGTCTTCGCCGCGAAC
>CAZMMI010000486.1:0-2871 GCA_964567255.1 uncultured Anaerolinea sp. | reverse complement strand
AGTAACTACTCAGGCCCTGGTAGAAATGTCCCGAATTTTTGGTGTTTGGCGGGGCTTCGCCCCGCCAAACACCAAAAATTCGGCCTCTTTTCCAAAAGGGCTGAGCACTAACCATTGTGATAGATTTCACCATTGACATCCGCGCCTTGCACGGCTATACTCCCGGTTAACAACATAGGTTCCTTCGGGGCAGGGTGAGGGAGTTCGCTCCCAATTCCCGATCGGTGGTGACAACCCACGAGCACGCCAACAGCGGGCAGGATCTGGTGAAATTCCAGGGTCGACGGTACAGTCCGGATGAGAGAAGGATGCAGTGCGCCAGGGTCTTTCTGCGCACGCGTTCGCCCCGAAACCCGCCGGTTTCGGGCGTTTTGTTTTATGGCCCGAACCGCCAAGAAAGGATCGGGCCATGGACGTTCCGTTTTCAATTAATATCAAACCCGCTGCCGGTCTGGTCCGGCGACATAACCGCTGGATTGTGACCGGCTCGATCGTGATAGCAATCGCCATCTGGCATTTGTTGTCGCTTTCACCAAACCTGGGCAGTTATATCTTGCCGGGACCGCTGCGGGTGGGGCAGCGTTTTGTGCAGGCTCTGAGCGACGGCACCTTGCTGCGCCACACTTCCGCTACGCTGCTGGAAGTGATGCTGGGGCTGCTGGCGGGCAGCCTGGCTGCCTCGGTGTTGGGTTACCTGATCGCCAAATCCAGCCTGCTCGAGCGGCTGCTGTCGCCTTACTTGATCGCCAGCCAGGCCGTGCCGGTGGCAGCCATTGCCCCGCTGCTGGTCATCTGGTTTGGGCCGGGACTTTTCTCCAAAGTGCTCATCTGCTCGCTGACCGTTTTCTTCCCCATCCTGGTCAACACGGTGGTGGGCATGCGCGCCGTGCCCAAGAACCTGCGCGACTTGATGCACTCGATGCAGGCCACGCGCATGCAGACCCTGCGCCATCTGGAACTGCCCGCGGCACTGCCGGTTCTGCTGGGCGGGCTGCGCGTGGGGGCCACCCTCTCGGTGATCGGCGCGGTGGTGGGCGAATTTGTGGGCGCAGATCGGGGACTGGGTTTTCTCATCAATGTGGCGCGCGGGCAGTTCGACACGCCCCTGGTGTTTGTGGCGGTGCTCACGCTCATCGGCATGGCGCTGGTATTGTATGGATTGGTGCTGCTGGCTGAACGAAGATTGTTGGCCTGGCAGGCTCGCTAATTTTTCTCTCAACGAGGCAAAAATGAAACTCTTGCAAAAAATCATCCTTCTTTCCGTGATCGTCGTGCTGGCGGCAGGCTGCACGCCCAAAAACAAAGAGCTGATCCCCGTGCGCTTGCCCGTGGGCTATATTCCCAACATCCAGTTCGCGCCGCTGTACGTGGCGGTGGAGAAAGGCTATTTTGAGGCCGAAGGGCTGGCCGTGGATATCGATTACAGCATGGAAAGCGACAACGTGGCCCTGGTGGGCGCGGGCCAGTTGCAGTTTGCCCTGGTTTCGGGCGAGCAGGTGGTGCTGGGGCGGGCTAAGGACCTGCCGGTGGTATACGTGATGGCCTGGTACGAAAATTTCCCCGTGGGGGTGGTGGCGATGAAGGACAAAGGCATCACTTCGCCGGCGGATTTGAAAGGCAAAACCATCGGCATCCCCGGCCTGTATGGGGCCAGTTACATCGGGCTGCGGGCGCTGTTGGCGGCGGGCGGCTTGAGCGAAGCGGACGTGCGTCTGGACGGCATCGGGTACACGCAGGTGGAGGCGCTGGTTGCCGGGCGCGAGGACGCCGTGGTGGTGTATGCCACCAACGAGCCGGTGCAACTGCGCGCGCTGGGCCATGACGTCGATGTGGTGAACGTGGCGGATTACATGGAATTGGTGGCCAACGGCTTGATCACCAGCGAAAAGGTGCTCAAGGAAGACCCCGAGCTGGTGCGCAAGGTGGTGCGGGCGCTGCTGAAAGGCATCCAGGATACCGCCGCCAACCCGGACGAGGCCTACGAAATTAGTAAAAAGTACGTGGAAAACCTGGCCCAGGCCGATGAAACCGTGCAAAAGCAGGTGCTGGCGGCATCCATCGACTTCTGGCAGTTGAACAACCCCGGCTACACCGACCCGCAGGCCTGGGAGAACATGCAAAACGTCCTGCTCGAGATGGGCCTGCTGCAAGGCCCCATCGACTTGAGCGCAGCCTACACCAACGATTACCTGCCGGAGCAGTGAGCGTGGACGAAGAGCAAAAGCCGCTGGTGCAAGTGAGCGGGCTGGGGATGAGCTTTCCCGGCGAGAACGGCGAGCTAGAGGCGCTGGATGGGGTGGACCTGGCCCTGTACCCGCAAGAGTTCGTCAGTCTGTTGGGCCCTTCGGGCAGCGGCAAGAGCACCCTGCTGCGCGGGCTGGCGGGCCTGCTCACGCCCACCGCCGGCGAAATCCACTTCGCGGGGGATAAGCTGCCGCAAATCAGCCTGGTGTTTCAGGATGCCAACCTGATGCCCTGGCGCACCGTGATCGAGAACATCACCCTGCCGCTGGAGTTGAGCGGCGTCTCCGCAGCAGAAGCCCAGGCACGCGCGCAAAGTTGGATCGACCAGGTGGGTTTGAAAGGGTTTGAGAAGAACTGGCCCCGCGAGCTTTCGGGGGGCATGGCCCAGCGGGTGGCCATTGCCCGCTCGCTCATCCAGGAGCCCGATTTGCTCCTGCTGGACGAACCCTTTGGCGCGCTGGACGCGCTGACCCGTGAGAAGATGGCGGGCGAGCTGCTGCGCTTGTGGCAGGCCAGCCGCACCACGGTGCTGATGGTCACCCACTCCATCAGCGAGGCCATTTTGCTCTCCGACCGGGTAGTGGTGTTCAGCAGCCGCCCGGGGCGAGTGGTGCTGGATCTGCCCGT
>CAZMMI010000485.1:0-2879 GCA_964567255.1 uncultured Anaerolinea sp. | reverse complement strand
TCCAGCGCGTCGAACAAGGTTTCTCCGTGCAAGCCGCTATCTAAGGCTTTTTTCGCGTCATCCAGCTTCAACCATAGGTTCGTATCTTGCACCCCGTTGGTATAGCGAATACTGAGATAGCCAAGGTTCGCGCCCGGCACATCGCCAGGGCGAAACTGGTCCACCACACGCAACAGCCGCTCGGCCATAGCGCCCATCGCTTCCTTGTCGCTGGGGTCGTCCATCGAAACGGTGAAGTAGAAATCCGTTTGCATCACAGCGAAGCGCACAACCTGGTTGGTCGCCACATCCAGGCAGTTCTCGCCATATGCCGCCGCGCTGCCCTCCACGTCGATGAGCCCGCCCAGGCGCAGCGCCTCCTGCACCCGCGTGGTCTCATCCGCCAATGGCACCGAAGCCCAGGCCCAGGCGCAATTCTGCACCTCGGTTGTCGGCGTCGCAGTTTCTACCGGGCGCGTTTGGGTGGGACCCACGGTAGGAATCACATAGCCAGGCTGACCCTCGGGCGGATCAAAAAACAAGTTTTGCGGTAGAGAACAAGCCGTCAGCAACAGTGCCGCAAGAAAAATTACCATGAACTTAGCCATCTCTTTCCTTTCCAGGCTGGCGCCCAAACCACAACCTTCCTTAATTAAAACGTATCGACCGTGAAAAACGTTCCATAATTTCTCTACCTTTATAACAACTCAGAAGGTGAAGATTGGTTCCGCCTCTGGCTGAGCAGTTACATCCCTGTTATAATACACGCGCCGCGGCATTGTCAAAGCTGATCGGGGCCACTGCACAGCAGCTTTTAGACCAGGTTCGGAGAGTGCTTTGACAAACCTGCTATCCTATTCTAAAATAGATTGCTGACAAATCATAGAAAGAAAAGGGTTTCCATTCATGAAAGAGTACCGAACAGAGGCTATCCGCAACGTCGCGTTTGTTTCTCACAGCAGCGCAGGCAAGACCATGCTGGCAGAGGCATTCCTCCATACCGCTGGGAATACCACTCGCCTGGGTCGGATTGAGGACGGAACGACTGCTTCCGACTTTGAAGAGGAAGAAATCCGCCGAGGAATTTCTCTCAGCACATCGGTTATCCCGGTGGAGTACAAGGATTGCAAGCTCAACATCCTCGATACTCCGGGATACCTGGATTTCGTTGGCGAGGTCATTTCCGCCCTGCGCGTGGCCGACGCCGCCGTCGTTTTAGTCGACTCGGTTGCCGGCGTCGAAGTAGGCACTGAGATCACCTGGCAATACTGCGACAAGTTCAAACTCCCGCGCATCGTCGTCATCAACAAAATGGAGCGCGACAATGCCAGCTTCTCGAAGACACTGGCTTCTGTGCAGGAATTCTCTGCCATGCGTCTGGTCCCCATTCAACTTCCCTGGGGTGAAAAAGCCGCCTTCCAGGGCGTGATCGACCTGCTCACCATGAAAGCCTACAAGGGCGATGGCAAGACCGTTGTCGATATCCCCGCTGAATATCAAAGCGCCGCGGAAGAAGCCCGCGTGGCTTTGATTGAAGCCGCCGCCGAAGGCGAAGACGCCCTCCTCGAGAAATACCTGGAGAGTGGCGAACTGAGCGCTGAAGAAATTCTTCGCGGCCTCACCGCCGTGGTGCGCAACGTCTCCTTTGCCCCGGTGATGGTCGCCGCGGGCGCCGCCGAAATTGGCATCCTCCCCTTAATGGATGCCGTTATCAACCTGTTCCCCGCACCCAACCAGGTCCCCGCGGTGGTAGCCCAGGGCAAGGCAGGCGACGAAACCTTGACTGCCTCCGACAGTGGCCCGCTGGCTGCCTATGTTTGGAAAACCACCGCCGACCCGTTTGTTGGCAAGCAGACCTACTTCCGCGTTTATTCCGGTGTGGTCAACTCCGACAGCCGCAACTGGAACCAATCCAAGGGCATCGAAGAGCGCTTCGGCACCATGTCCTTCATCCGCGGTAAAGAAACCTTCCCCACCAAGGTCGTCCATGCCGGCGACCTGGGCATCGTCCCCAAGCTGGCGGAAACATCCACGGGCAACACCCTCTGCGACAAAACCCATCCGCTCACCCTGCCCGAACCCGAATACCCCGGCGCTCTATACCGGGTATCCGTGAACCCCAAGACACAAGCCGACTCAACCAAAATCTCCCCCACCCTCACCCGCCTGTGCGAAGAGGACAAGACCCTCTCCTGGACCATGGAAGCGGCCACGCACCAGACCATTCTACAAGGCATGGGCGATCAGCACATCGACGTGGCTTTGCGCCGCGCCGAGACCAAATTCCAGGTCAACCTGGTTGCCGGCGAGCCGCGCATCCCCTACAAAGAAGCCCTCACCAAGAAGGGCCAGGCCATGTACCGCCACAAGAAACAGACCGGCGGTTCGGGCCAGTTCGGCGAGGTGCATCTGCGCGTCGAGCCCCTGGATGGCGTGGACTTTGAGTTTGTCAACGACGTCTTTGGCGGCGCCGTCTCCAACAGCTACATGCCCGCCATCGAAAAAGGCATCCGCAGTGTGATGGGCGAAGGCATTCTGGCCGGTTACCCCATTTCCTATGTCAAAGTGGCGGTTTTTGACGGTAAGGAACACCCGGTTGACTCCAAACCGATCGCCTTCGAAATCGCCGGGCGCGAAGCCTTCAAGCTGGCCTTCATGGAAGCCGGCCCCGTGCTCAACGAGCCCATCATGGCTGTTGAAATCATCGTCCCCGAAGCCAACATGGGCGACATCCTCGGCGACCTGAACACCCGCCGCGCGCGCGTTCAGGGCATGAACAGCGAGAAAGGCCGCTCCATCGTCAACGCCCACGTGCCCCTGGCCGAAATGCTGCGCTACACCACCCAGCTCCGCTCCATGACCGGCGGACGCGGCTTCTTCACCATGCAGTTCGACCACTA
>CAZMMI010000484.1:0-2885 GCA_964567255.1 uncultured Anaerolinea sp. | reverse complement strand
CGGTGATCTTTGGCCGGGCTGCCGGCCAGCAATCCGTGGGTGGGGGTGAAGCCGCCATTGTCGACCAGCGGGCCGAGCAGCGGGTCCACATTTTGCAGGTCGCCAGTGGCCGTGATGCCGCAGCTATTATCGTCCGAGACGTTGTAGCCCGTCGAATTCCATGTTCCACCGCCAGAGCAGTTGGCAGCGCCCGGGTTGCTGCCGGGATAGGCAATGATGGAATTCCGAAGATTGGCGGTGCCGAGATTATACAAGTTAGCCGGGGCGTTGAGAGAGTTGTTGTGCACCAGGGTAACATTGGCCAGTTCGAGGCTTATGTTATTGACAATTCCTCCCGTCATATACGTCGAAGAGTTGCCGCTGATGGTGCTGTTGGAGATGCTGGCAGACCCATAATTATGGATCGCCCCTGCACTGGTGTAAGGGGTTTGGCTGCTGAAGGCCTGGTTGCCGCTGATGGTTGAGTTCATAATGGTTAAGGTGCTGTTGCTGAAGATGCCTCCCCCACGAATGGCTGAATTATCGCGGATAATGGATGAAGATATGGTCAGAAGGCCGGGAGACATGTTGAAAATCCCTCCGCCGTCGTGACCTGTCCCATTGGAAGAATCTGTTTGATCTGCACGGTTGTTGCGGATGACGACATTACTCAATCTCAGCGTGCCGCTGTTGAAAACGCCGGCGCCACAATATTGGCAGGAGAATGTCTCTGGGCCGAGCAAGCTGCCGCCGGTGACGGTCAGATCGCGGATCTCTACCGAATTTGCAGCATAGTGCACATCAAATACACGGTCCAGGTCGTTGGCATCGATGATGGTAGTGGCTGCCGAAGTGCCCTCAATGGTGATGTTCATATAGTCGGCGTGAATATCCAGGTCGCCGGTGGCTCCACTGATTTCATTCTGGCCGGGGATGGTCAGCGTATAGGTGCCGGCGGGGATGATGATGAGAACGCCTTCGTCATTGCTATTATTATGCATGTTCGCTTCAAATATGGCAGCGCGCAGGGTGCACTGCTCCCCGCTTTCATCGTAATCTGCATCGCAGACATCATTATGGCCGTAATCTGGTAAATCGCGAGGGTCGTTGACCTCGATCACCCAGGTTTCGCCCTGCGCGCTGGCCGGCGCGGGGGTGGAAAAGAACAGTGGTAGCAAAGTGACCACGAGCAGAAAACGGAGAGCTTGGCGAGGTTTCATTATTCCTCCGATGGAAATGAAGGTGAAGAAGCGAAATATTACTATAGCACCGATTCGGAAAAGGACGGGTCGGAAGGTGGGTTGAGATATCCACGGTTGCGCGGGTTATGGCCCTTTTCCGTATTGATGTTTATCTGATCGTCTAGGGTGCTACTCTGCTGGGACAAAAAGTTCGTCCGCTTCTACTGGTCGAAGCCGGAAGCTTGCTAGCCTTCAAGCCAGGCGCCGTAACGGCTGGCTGTACATGGTGAAGCAAAGCCATAGCTCCAGCTCGGACCTGCAGTGGTTGCCCGAAAGCTGAGTCGCGCGTTATAACCGGGCAACCTGCCCAGCCCGCTGATATCTGATACTTCCTTGCTCGCCCGCACGAACTCGCGAGTGGGTAAGGGCCTACCGCCGGACGGCGGGCAAGAAAACGGGCCAGGTGAGGCCTTCGAAGGCTCCTGTGTCGCAAGAACCATCAGAGCGGTTGACCCCGCGTTGATCGCCCGTCACCGTGCTACCGTCAAAGAATTGGCAATTTCCAGGGCGATGATCTTTGGCCGGGCTGCCGGCCAGCAAACCGTGGGTGGGGGCGAAACCGCCATTATCGACCAGCGGGCCGAGCAGCAGGTCCACATTTTGCAGGTCGCCAGTGGCCGTGATGCCGCAGCTATCATCGTCCGAGATGTTGTAGCCCGATGACACCATTTCCCCACTGTTTTTACAGTTGGTTGCGTCCGACACGCCGCCGGGATACGCGATGATGGAATTGCGAAGTTGGACAATGGTAGAGGGGGATAAATCGCCCAAATTGGCCGGGTTGTAGGAAGAACTGTTGTGCACCAGGGAGACATTGGCCAGTTCAAGGAAACCACCGTTGAAGATTCCTCCCATCCCATGCTTCGAAGAATTACCGCTGATGGTGCTGTTGGAGATGCTGACGGTTCCATTATTTTCAATCGCGCCCCCCCAGAACCAGGGGGCCTGGCTGCCGGTGGCCTGGTTGCCGCTGATGGTTGAGTTCAGGATGGTTAGGGTGCTGTAATTGCTGATGCCTCCACCGCGAACAGCTGCGTTATTGCGGATAATGGAGGAAGAGACGATCAGACTGCCGGAAGATGTATTGAAAACCCCGCCGCCGTAGGCATATATCAGAGGGGAAGAATCTGTTTGATCCGTGCGATTGTTCCGGATGATGACATTGCTTAGGGTCAGCCTGCCGCCGTTGGAAACACCTGCGCCACAATATTGATATTCGGCTGTTCCTGAGCCGAGCAAACTACCGCCGGTGATGGTCACATCGCGGATCTCGACCGAAAAGGATGAAGCGTGCACCTGGAATACGCGGTCCAGGCCGGCGGCGTCGATGATGGTGGTTGCAGCCGAAGCGCCCTGGATGGTGATGTTCATATAGTCGGCGTGAATATCCAGGTCGCCGGTGGCTCCATCGTTTTCATCAGCGCCCTCGAGAGCAATTGTATAGGTACCAGCTGGGAGGGTGACGAGAACGCCTTGGTCGGTGCTGGTGGCATGGTTGTTGGCTTCGAAGATGGCAGCGCGCAAGGTGCATTGTTCTGCGCTTTCACCGAACACTGCATCG
This sequence comes from uncultured Anaerolinea sp., assembly GCA_964567255.1. Classification (GTDB taxonomy): domain Bacteria; phylum Chloroflexota; class Anaerolineae; order Anaerolineales; family Anaerolineaceae; genus Anaerolinea. The sequence goes on along the minus strand of CAZMMI010000484.1, from coordinate 104 downwards.
CAGACATTGTCGGGACTCATATCCGGTAGATCGCGAAAGTCGTTGACCTCGATCACCCAGGTTTCGCCCTGCGCGCTGGCTGGCGCGGGGATGGAGAAGAACAG
>CAZMMI010000483.1:0-2886 GCA_964567255.1 uncultured Anaerolinea sp. | reverse complement strand
TGGTCGTCATTCCCATTATCGGCTTTTGTGCCCAAGACTTTTCAATCAAATTGCTAAAAAGGAGCAAGATCAAAACTACTGTTCCTTTGTGCAAAATCGAAAATGCAGGGGCGGATCGCTAATGATCAATTATTTGCGGTGCCGTCTTTTCTTCCGAGAATAACGAAATGCGCATCCTCATAGGTACATTCCCAATCGCCACCCATATGCGCAACCATGCTCAAGGCGCTTTTATTTGGAAGCATCAGCCATTGAACCCGATATTTGTCCAAGAGCTCCTGCCAGGAAGGGTTCAACTCGACGATCTTTACATAATCCCACCAGACTCCGCCGGTACTGTAAAAATCATTGCGGCCATCAACAAACACCTTCACTTTCGGATAAAGGCGGTAGATCAGATAATCCCCATTTTCATCAGATGCAAAAATGTTTCCGCTGAGTCCTTGAGCATCAAAATGGTTCACGGCATGAACTGGTTGTTTCTGCGGGTCGAATTGTGGGTGCAACAGTCTTTCCGTCCATGGTCCAAACAATATAAAACCAAAAAAGATGATGCCTCCGAAATAAGGCAGTATGCCTGAAAGTTGTTTGTCTGTTTTAACCATTTCGCGAATCAGGTCTCCAATAACAAGACCCAATCGGCTGACGCGGTCCCTGCGGACGATAAGCTCCGATCTAAGCTTCGTCAGAAGTGCACTCCAATGTTCAGCAATAATGGGAACAACGATGATCAAGGCGGGGGGGACATGTCGCGCGGATTGCAGGACGAGGTGAAACCACATCACAATTAAGCCCACATGAACCCAACGGCCATGCGTTGCTGCTCGATAAGCTGCCACGATTCCCAAAAACAGAAAAATTTCTATAAGCGCTCCGAGATTGGAGCGGAAATCAGGCGAGTGAAACTCTTGAACAGAAGAAAGTAAAGCACTATCCGTCATATAACGCCAAATATGCCCGTGAATATGCCATCCGTATGGAGAAAGGAGACTCGCTCCCAAGGACATCAGTCCAATCGCCAGATAGGTTTTTAACGCCAAAACGGACTCTTCTGAATTCCCGAATTTTTGCCGAAGTAGCTTCGGTACTTCACCCGCTGCATAGATTGCAAACATGGGAAATACCGCAATGAACGCCCCATGCATATTGACCCAGAGGGCAATAATGAACGGAATTGCGTATATCGATCGAGAACGCTTTCGTGCGTAGCTTTCGAGTATTGCCCCAACCACCAGGAACATTCCAATGGAAACAAGATGTGGGCGAGCCAACCAATGGAAAGAAGACGTAGAAGCGGTAAAAATCGTCAAACCAAGCGCCAATAAAGGATTGGCCCCTCTCGAAACCATCCAATAATAAAGCGCTGTAAAGACAAACCAGAGGATTAAAATCGCGACACCAACAATTCCGGTCAACCCCAAGGCGTTGTGAATGCAGGACATGAAGAGATCTGTCATCCATTCCCATGCATACCATTCATGGCCCAGCATTGTATAAGAAAACGGATCAGTTCGAGGCACCGTGCCACTCTGCCGGATCAAGTCACCAATTCGTATATGAAATCCTGTGTCACCATCGCTTAAAAACAATTTGGCATTAGTGATTAAAAGGTAGAGGACCAACAGAGATGTTAAATTCCCTATTGTTGGAGCTATAAATCTAGCTATATCGTTGAGTCCTCTGGCTTTCTCACATCCAATGTTTTCAGTTTGCAGCAGCATCATGGGTGATTCGCTTTCCTTAAGTCTAGGATCTCTCTTGGGAAAATCTGTATTATCATCGCCTGACCAAGTAATATCATTTGCATCTCAATTCATTGTTAGGTTTCAAGAGGCATCTCGTTGCGTGTCTTGATGCACACCTGCGGAGGAATTCGTCCATTCAGTGAATCGTTGAAGGCAAGACCCGGAACATAATTGACTATAATCAAGCTGGTTGATGAGGCGATTTGGTTACGCTTTTGCGCTTGATATTGTAAATCAAAAGAAAAGCGCCACATAACATAAAAAGGACGGTTTGAGCCGAAAGAGTTTTTGAAAAAAAGGAAATTGCGATCAGTAAAGAGATGTGACCTGCTGCCACAAATCGCTTCCCTCGATCCGGCTCCCCGCGTGCCTGATATATTCCCAACACGATGAAGCCGATCATGAGAGTCAGCGCCAGATCATGATTGTAGATGTATGGAGTCACGATAAGCGAGGCCAACACGACCAGCGCGAAATTCAAGTCGAAAGTGATTTCGTTCCACCCTCTCCTCCTTAGACAGTAGAGCAGAATGAGGACTACTGCACCGGTGGCGAGGAGAGCCAGGATAAGGATATCTCGGCCGTTCAGGGTATCCAGCCCCAGCCATCCGAACAAGCGATTGATTCGGAATAGTGTCCCGCGAAGGTTTGGCATGATCGCCGGAAGAAAACTGTAGGGGCCGTCCCATGACATCGCGGTACGTGAGAGCAGCAGGTATTGTCGGATTCCGCCGGGGCCCACGATGGCCAGGGACGCTGCTGCCAGGACCAGCGCGGTCGCACAGAAGGCGGCTATCATGCGCCAGCTTTTCCGGGTGATCCCCCACAAGAGAAACAGCAGGGTGAGCTGAGGCTTCATCAACCCGAGCCCCAGTGCGATGCCCGCAGGGAGGTCGCGGCCGCGGCGGAACTGGCGGTAAAATACCGCCAGCAGATAGAGCACGAGAAAAGTGGCTTGACCCTTGTTGAATACTTCAAAAACCGGAAAAAAGGAAACCACGATCAGGAGGATGAGGGCCGGATGCCCGAACCTTGAGGAGCCGCCCCTGCCGATCAGCGTTCGGATTGCTGCGAACAGCAGGAATGCGGAGACAAGGTTCCAGATATGGAATGCCCAGCCCAGCGGCAGGAAGGTGAGTGG
>CAZMMI010000482.1:0-2896 GCA_964567255.1 uncultured Anaerolinea sp. | reverse complement strand
GATAGATCGTAAACAGCGCCATCAATACCAGCCCCACAACCATCCAGCGGAGCGGATAAGCCTCTTTTCGCAGGATAATCACGTTCACGGCAACTGCAATCACCGCGAGCGCAACAGACAATGGCGTATATCCCAGGGGAATCAGCCGGCTGATGAACCAGATGATAAAAACATCCACCAGCACCAGGCCCCCCAGCCTTAACAACTGGGGCAGGACGGGTGCGGACGAGAAAAGCATCGGGGGCTTTTTGTGCTGCGTATGGGTTGAATCCATGCTGTGCACTCCCTGCAAAAACGTTGAGTTCGTCCTTTTGCGCGCGAAAAGAGACTGAACTCAGGAATAATTTTACATGAAAGGGGCTGTCCAGGGTTAGCTCTTTGGACAGCCCCTTTCGTTAAGCCAAACTACTTGATGGTGATTTCCACCATGTGCGTGTCCGGATCGTAGGTGAAGGTCACCTCGCTATCGGCATCCAGCTTCAGCGCATAATTCGGGCCGTCCTGTGCTCCATCCGAACCGTAGTTCACGGTCCAGGCGCCGTCCAGGGCAACCTTGAATTCGTACTCGCCCGCGGGAATCGCCAGAGTGATTGTGTACTTGCCGTCATCACCCTGCTTCAACGCGGTTGCTTCGCAAGCGGGATCCCACTGAGCTCCGCAGGCCACTTTGTCCTGGTAGCTACCGGGCAGGTTGACCATGCCGGCCAGCGCGCCCTTGATCAGATCGCGCACCTGCTGAGCCGCGTCTTTCATGGCATCCTCAGGCGTCTGCTCTCCGGTCGCCGCCAGGGCGATTCCATTGTTCCAGGCGCTCCACACTGAACCCATCTCGGGGATGTTCGGCATCGGCATGGCGTTATTTCCGGCTTCTCCCATCGCCTTGAGGTCTGCATCCTCCATGGTCGCCAGGACAGACTTATAAGCCGACGGGCGCAGCCCGGTCTCATAGATCTTCTGCATCACATCTTCAGTGGCGACATATTCGGTCAGGAAAGTCTGCGCCAGGAGGATATTCTCGCTGAAGGCATTGATCATGAAGCCCTGCACACCCAGGAAAGGAGCGCCTTCGTCGGGGAAGAATGGCGCCACAGCGTAGGGCACTTTCGAAGCCCGAATGCGGTCCAGCGCCCAGGGGCCGGCCATCAGGAAGGGAACCTTGCCGGTTTCAAACAACTGGTGAGCGGTTTCGTAATCGGCGGTCTCGGGGACCAGGCCCTCTTTCACAGCGTCGGTCAAGTAGGTCACACCGGCGATCATGCCCTCGCCGTCCAGGCCCACATCGTCGGGGTTCCATTTGCCGTCTGTCAAACCAAAGATGTAACCGCCCTTGGCAGTCAGCACCGGCAGGTTCTCGTAACCACCACCGGCCATGGCAAAGGCGTACTCTACCTTGCCTTCCGACTTCAACTGGCGGGCGATCTCCAGCACCTCATCCCAGGTTTTCGGCGGTTCCTTGACCAGATCGGTGTTGTAGAAGAACCCAAGGTTTTCTGTCGCATAAGGCAAACCGTACAGGTTCCCGTCGGTATAGGTGAAAGCTTCCAGTGACAGGTCGACGAATTCACTCTTCTTGTCGCCCAGCTCGAGCGGAGCCACCAGGCCAGACTCGACCAGAGCGCCGAGCCAGTCGTGCACGCCGATGAAGATATCGGGGCCTTCTCCAGCAGGAGCCGCGGTAATCATGGGCGTGCGGATGTCCTGAACGCGCCCCAGGTCCTCGACGATCACTTCGACGTTATATTCCGCGAGGAAATCTGCGGCCAGCGCCTGCAAAATCGGCGTGCGGGTATCATCCGCCCAGATTTTCAGCGTCGCGTCAGGCTTCACCGGCGCCGCGGTGGGTTCGGGGGCCTTGGTCGGCTCGGCGGCTTTCGTCGGCTCTAGAGCTTTGGTGGACTCGGCGGGAGGCGCAGCCGGCTCGGTCGGGGTCGCCGCAGGCGCGCACGCCGCAAGCATCATCGCGGCAACCAAAGTAAGCACAATCAGTGTCCAGACTTTTCTCTTCATACTATTCTCCTTCGAAATTGGATCAGAACCATGCATAGGTTTACCAGGCTACTATGTATTGTAGGAAAGCTTGTGAAAGGTGTCTTGCCCTGGAACGAGATGTTTTTGACAAAAACCGGGATAAGCACGCGCAGAAATCGCTGCCACAAGTCCATTCACGATCACGGACTGGATACTGCGGAATCAGGATGATCAATAAAAAGCGCCCTCCATCTCTTGAGGGCGCTGCACCTTTAACAACTTTTATTGACTAACGCAAATCGGAGAACTTTCCCTTATAAAAATTCTCGTTTCCAAGTTTCTTTGCGGTCATCCTAAAAATAACGCAGCCGTCTGGGCACACAATTTCTTTGCAATATTTGCTGGTTCCGCCAATGTTCTCTAAATCTCCGCCACTTCTCACCGCCTCCATGATTGGGAACATCATCATCATTACTTTAGAGCAAATCCCCTGACCATCTTTGTTGACAGGGCAGCCATAAGTGCAGGTGTACTTATCTCCGATTTCCTCACCATTTCGGCAATACCTCTCTGTGCGGTCACCTCGAAGGAATCCTATCACCTCGATTTCCCATTCATACTCCTCAGCGTACCATTTCTTCATGATCAACCTCCAGATTCTGATTTGTTAGGCCGACAAACCTGTTCCATTTTTATGTAGGTGTATAAATTCAGGTTTCCATCCCTCTTACGGATTATCGAGAAACTGTTCGCACACATTAGTTATCGGCTTCGGAGTACCTATATTTACATGAGTGCCATCATAGGTTTTTAAGTCTTCGCCAAATATCTCTATGAAAAAAGTTTGGGACTGATTACTTTTTTCAACCTTTTTGACTTGAAAGCAATAGTATGACATCCTGCCAATATATTGATCGGTATCAATGTA
>CAZMMI010000481.1:0-2919 GCA_964567255.1 uncultured Anaerolinea sp. | reverse complement strand
CATTCTATTAAGTCAATCATTTTAGAAAATTGGTTCGATTATTGCAACGTATCTACTCCCCCCTCACATTCGGATCTTTCTCGTCATAGAAGTTGCAAAATGCTCGAAGCTGTGCTATTGTTCTGTTCGGAATCACGACAGTTTCGTGGAGGAACGCTTGAATGGCTAAATCGAATCTACCCCGCCTGGGAAATTGGCGCTATTATCTCATCTCCGTGCCTTGCGCAGCCCTGGGGTTGGTGGGGATTTTGCGCCTGGCGTCCGCGGTGCGCGAATGGGGCTTTCTGGTGGAACTGGGCGTGCGCCCAGGGCCGCTGTGGATAGCCATCGGGGGCGCATTGTGGTGCCTGCTTGGTTTTGGCGCTGTGGTATTGGCGGCTTTGCGCCCGCCGGGCGATTGGAACCGCCCGGCGGTGTTCCTGGCAATGCTGCTGGCGGCGATTTTGTATTGGGCGGATTTTCTGGGCTTCACCCGCCCGGCTGAAATGCGGGTGATCTGGCCTTTTGCTCTCGCCGTAACGGTGGCGGGGCTGATTTACTTCTTTTTCATGCTGCGCCTGCCGCTGTGGTGGCGAACGCGCAAGGAGGCTGCACATGGCGAATAATGGCGATCAAGAGATCGAAGTCAAGTTCATGGTTCGCGACCACGCCGCGCTGGAAAAACGCCTGATTGCTGCCGGGGCGGTGCTGGTTGCGCCGCGCGTGCATGAGATCAACCTGCGCTTCGACACGCCAGACTGGGAGTTGACCTCCAATCGGCGGGTGCTGCGCCTGCGCCAGGACAGCCGCAACGTCTTGACGTACAAGGGCCCCGCCGCGGCGGGCGAAGAGGTGGCCATCCGCACCGAAATTGAAACCGAGGTGGCCGACTTTGGCGCGGCGCAGCGCATTTTGGAAGCTCTGGGCTACCGCATCGCGGCGACGTATGAGAAATACCGCACCACCTACCAATGGGATGAATTGGAAGCGGTACTGGACGAGATGCCTTACGGCGATTTTCTGGAGATTGAGGGGCCCGACACGGCCCGCTTGCAAGAAGCCGCCGCGATCCTGCAACTGGATTGGGCGGCGCGATCCAGCTTCAGCTATATGGGGCTGTTTGAGTACTACAGCCAGGCCCACGGGCTGCCGGGAAAGGATCTGTCCTTTGCCGCGCTGTCTAAGCGGAGCATTACGCCGTCCGATTTAGGCTTGCGCTACGCAGATTAAGCAGCATTCTCGTGTAGAAACAAGGTGTTGCGCTTTGAAGCTCTGTGAACAGTAGATTATGGAAAATTGGCTAGACAAAAACCACCGTAAGATTGCGCGGTTTCTTTTCCTCTTCGCAGCCTTAGTTTTGATCGCTTTTTGTAGTTTGACTTTTTACGATAACAGCATTATTTCTATTCGATATCTGGGCGAGGGTAGAACCGTAATGTTCTATCGCGAATTGGACTGGGAGGTAAACCGTGGAACCAAGTTTAGTGTTCGAGAGGGTCTGAAAGTGGTGAGTCCCGGTTGCGTAATTTCGTACGAGGAAATAGATGCCGAAGAAATACTTCTCGTTTCTGCAAATTCCAATGATGTAATTGGGTTGTCGTATGGGTTTGATCACGGTTCTCGCCAGCAGCTTGTAGTTATGTATGAATTTTCTAGTGGCCGCATCTGGCCTTGTGGCAGAGATGAACAAGATAAAAACTACTTATTCGAGCAACTCCAAAACGAAAATCCGACCTTGGGGTACTAGGCGAATTACAAGAGCCAGTCCCAAACCATAATCTAGCACGGCAATGTTTTAGCGAGATTCAGGGTAATTGCCAGTTCAACTGATCTCTGATAAATCACCCTTCAACCCGGTTTACATTGAGCGACGCGTTGTTAACTGCTGGCGCTGCTGTAGCTGCGCAGGCCTTTGGACCAGGCCGCCCGCACAACCGCCAGGAGGATGAATGGCAAAACCAGCGCCCAGGCCATGTAGGCGGGGGGCATCTTGCCGAGCGCGAACATGGGTGGAAAGTTGGTGATGACAAAGATGGGCAGGACGAATACACCGATCTGCTTGATCCAATTGGTGTAGATGTCCATGGGCATGTTGTTGAAATCCCAGAACGAATCGGTGATTTCGGCGATGGCGCTGGTGTTCATCAACCAGAACGAAAGGATCTGCGGCAGCAGGAACAGGCAGTAGCTGACCACGCAACTGAGGGCGATGAAGACCAAATACCCCCCCACCGTTACCAGCGTGACGGGGATGTCCAAACGGTTCCAGGCGATGATCACCATGACGGCTCCGGCGATGACATCCACGCTGAAGATGCCCACGTCGGCCTGGCGCAGGGTGGCCATGAACTGCACCGAAACGGGTTTGGTGAGGATAATATCCAGGTCGCCGTCCTTGATCTTGTTGCGCAGGCCGTACATGTTGATCATGAACATCCCGGCGTACACCCCGGTGAGGGCCACAAAAGTGCCGATGAACAGCAGGATGGCATCGGGGGTGAGGCCGTTGATGGTGACGTTGGAGCGGTAGACTACCATCACGTAGGACAGCTTGACCAGCAAGTAGCCGCTTTCCATGGCCAGGTTGCCGAGGAAGTTGAAGCGGTACTCCATTTGCGCCATGATGCTGTTCTTGACGAACAGGATGTAGATGAGGAAGTGCTTTTTGAGCTCGCGGAGCAGGTTGCGCATGTTAACCTCCCACCGCCACGTAGCGCCGGTTGCCCACCCGCCAGAGGAGATTGGCGAGGATGTAGGTCAGCCCGATCCACAGGCACTGGATGCCCAGGCCCTGGTAGAACTCGGCCCCGGTGATTTTGCCGGTGAGCACGTTGATGGGGTAATTGACCGTGTATTTGAAGGGCAAAATGTTCATGACCTGCACAAAGCGTTCGCCGAATACCTCGAGGGGGAAAATGCCGCCGCTGAGTAGTATCGTTA
>CAZMMI010000480.1:0-2930 GCA_964567255.1 uncultured Anaerolinea sp. | reverse complement strand
CACGCTGGTACTTTCCCTCACCCTGGCGGCATTGTTCGGCGGGCTGTTCGGCCTGGTCTACCTGCGCACAAATTCTCTATGGCTGCCGGCGACGCTGCACTTCGCCTGGAACTTCATCGAAAACGACGTCCTCAACCTGACCGGCCAAAATGCAAACGTCAACCTGGTTGGGGCGCTCACCCGCTTGCAAGCCCCCCTCACCACCGAACAATTGACCCTTGGAAACATCGTCTTCATCGAAGGGTTGGCTTTTGCCTTGATTGCCCTGGGTGTGCTTCTATGGCTCTCCTATTCCATCAAAAACGCCGTTATGAAAGCCGACCCACCAAAGCCATCGGCCACATAAACAAAACCTCCAGTTGCGTCCACCGCGATCGCTCGCGGATCCATGAACACCCCTGGTGCCCACTCTTCCAAATCCCCTGCCAGCTTTCCAAAGCGTGCCACGAGATTACCCTGCGAATCTAGCTTGTGGATGGCCACCTGCCCGGTGTTCACCTGGAATAGAACGTAAAAATATCCGTTCCCATCGATGGCCAGGTCGCGGGCCACAATTTCTCCCTGGTTAGAGCGGGCCAGAGGGTTGCCGTCCAATTCCTCGCCCGTCAACGGGTCCAACTGCGCCAGCACCGGCGACCAGTTGAAGTCGCGCAGCGTGAACAGCTTGCCCTGCTGAGTAAAGGCCAGTCCAGCATAAGCATTAACCTCGTCCAGCGGCATTTGCCGGATCAACTCCGCGGTATCCGTAGTAAACACATCGATCCCATCGCGCTTCAGCAAATACGGGTTGCCGTCTGCCGGGCTGACCGCTGCGCTGAGGCAAGAATCCGTGTCGCCGATCGCCAATTGCTCCTCCTCCGGCGTGATCACCATGAACCAGCCAAAGGTCGAATCTGTGACGATCAAATTGTCGAAAACATCCGCCGTCACGCAGGTCAATTGTGCCTGGCTGGGCGTGGAATATCTTTTGAACTGCACGCCCTCGTAATCGTACATAAACAACCCGTTCGGCTCAGTCGCCGCGTAAACCATCCCAGTTTTTGTGACAGCTAGATCCACCGGCGTGTTTTCGAGCGGCGCCCGCCAGAACACCGGCACATCCACGAAAGCCTCCAACCTGCCCCACAGTTCCACAGCAGCCACCTGCGCTGCCACAGCGAGGCTATCAAAGGACAGAATGACTTGATCCACCTCAAAATCCGAATCATCCTCCAGCACCAGCCGCCCGGCGCAGGCGCCTTCGGTCAGCTGCTCTGTTCTGACCGCGTCCCCACTTTCATAAAGCAACACGCCCAACCCTGAAAGCGTATTGAGCGCCTCTACCCGCCGCAATCCGTCGATCTGCCCGCTGTGGTAAATTTCAATGCGCTCCGGCAGCACCGGGGTCGTATACGTCAGCGTGAGCAAAATCTCTCCGCCCGCTTCTGGCAAATCCGCCAGTGATGGCTCCCCACAAGAGGGATAATTCACGTCGTATCGCCCCACGGCAACATCCTCAACCTGCTGAGGGGTCAGGCTGCCAAAGCGCGCACCCTGCCGGATCAACTGCCCATCCTCTAACTCCACAGGCGGTAATTCAGACGTGGGCGGAGGAGTCTTCTCCTCGACTGCCCACGATGTCGCCTCCAGTGTGGCCCGTGCAATTTCAGTCTGCTTGACCGACAACTCCGCAGGAGCAGCCGGTTCGGCCGTCGCTGGAGCACAGCCTTGCGCCGAAAGCATGACCCAGGCTGCCACGATGAGAAAGTGCACCATTCTCTTTGCAGTGATCACAAAAACATCTCTCCCAATTGCACCAAAGCGCTAATCTCTTCCGGTTTCCGCAAATGCGATCCCTGCAATTCGATTGTCACCCCTTGGGCCGTGCCCTTGATCAGCGGTTTGGGGCCTTTCCAGTTGAGCAAAATCGATTGCGTCGCTGAGGGAATCGAAAGTTCCTCGGGACGCTCAGCCATCACCAGATACCGCTGCTGAAACGCATCGCTGCCAACCTCCACTTTCTGCAAGTTTTGCGCTTCGGCTCCCAAAGCCATCTGAAGCACCGCGCGCATGCCGCCCTCTAGGATCGGTGAATTTATCTGCGCCCGGCGTTCCCCGATGAAAAATATTTGGCTGGGTGCTGCCCCGCTCCACGTCGTCGTCATGGACACATTCGTGGAGCCAGGTCCTGTTTCTCTACCGCTCGAGCGAGAAATGGCCTCCAGCGTCCAGCGCGGCGACGAAATCCGTGTGCCCCAGGCCAGCGGCTCGCGCAGCGTCTCCATCTTCCAACCCCGTTCCAGGGCCATTTGCTCCAGCGCCTTTTGGGCGCGGGATTGGCGGGAGCGCATCCATGCAAAGATCCCTCCGCCAATCACCACAAAAACCGCCAGGACGATCAAATTCAGCACAATATCATTCATCGGCAATTCTCCTCGGGAACGTCTATCAGGTTGGAAATGTCATCGCGAGCGACAGCGAAGCAATCTCCTAAGGCACAATATAGACAATCCCGCCGCCGTCGTAATTGGAGCCGCCGCCCCCAACCCACACCGTTCCCTGCAGATCGACCTGCAAAGCGGAAATGTAGTTGGTATTAAGTCCGTCCTTGGTAGTATACAACTTCCAATCGCCATTTGCATCCGTCAACAACCCTTTATCTGTCCCCGCCCAAACACTTCCATCCGGGGCAACCGCTAATGTTGTCAGGCGGATCTCAGAGAACCCATCCTTGGTAAAATCCACCAGCACTTCCGCCTGGCTGCCGTCATAGCGCGCCACGCCGGTGAACGTCCCAATCATCAGCTCCCCGTTAGCGTCCAAAGCCAATGCGCGAATGTACTTATTGGGAATTTCTTTCGTGTCTTTATCGAAGACTACCGTCAAGGCATCCTCTTCATACTTCGCCAGGCCCTCATTGGTGCCAATCCACACAATGCCTGCACCATCCA
>CAZMMI010000479.1:0-2937 GCA_964567255.1 uncultured Anaerolinea sp. | reverse complement strand
CGGAAAACGTCACCTACGCCACCATCACCCTGCAGAACTACTTCCGCATGTACGAGAAGCTGGGCGGCATGAGCGGTACCGCGCTGACCGAAGCGGAAGAGTTTTACAAGATTTACAAACTGGACGTGCTGCCCATTCCCACCAACCTGGAATTCACGGCGGCCAAGAACAATGCCCCCTTCGTCACGGTGGATGCCAAAGACGACTTGAACTACAAGTACACCTACTACGCCCGCCGCGACGACCCGCAGCGCAAAGCGGTGTACTACCGTCGCAAAGATTACCCCGATGTGGTCTTCCGCTCCGGCGAGGCCAAGCTGCGCGCCATTACCATGGAAATCCTCAGCCTGTACTGCCTGGGCCGCCCGCAGTTGGTCGGCACCACCTCGGTGGAGCATTCCGAGCGGTTGTCGGACCGCCTGGACTCGGAGCAACTGCGCCGCCTGATGCAGGTGCAAATCCTGCGCGATATGTACATCGAGTCGAAGAAGATCGAGATCACCGAGCGCGCCATTGCCGAACTCAAGCCCCTGGATCGCAAGGTGGACGAGATCGACACCGGCGATCTGCGCCAACTGGCGCGCACGCTGGGCATTAACCTGTCGTTCAACCCCGAAGACCCCGAAAACCTGGCCCGTTTGCGGCGCATTTTGGGCGTCGGCGTTGAAAGCGAAGAGCGCCTGGTGAACGCCCTCAAAGCGGGTATTCCGCACCAGGTGTTGAACGCGCGCAAGCACGACGAAGAATCCAAGATCATCGCGCGGGCGGGGGCCTTTGGAGCGGTAACCATCGCCACCAACATGGCCGGTCGCGGCGTCGACATCAAGCTGGGCGGCGACCTGGATGAGGACATCCTGGCCGACACCAACCGCGTACTCGAGCGAGCCGGGCACGACGCTTACAATATGAATAACCTGGAGCGCAAGGCCGCGCTGCAGAAGCTGACCGCCGAGGATTTCGGCATCTATGAAGAGCAGGTTAAGGCTTTCCTGCAGTACATGGACGAGATGGACCGCGTGCGCGAGCTGGGCGGACTGCACGTCATCGGCTCAGAGCGCCACGAAGCCCGCCGCATCGATAACCAGTTGCGCGGTCGCGCCGCCCGTCAGGGCGACCCCGGCTCTTCGCGCTTCTTCCTGGCTCTGGATGACGACCTGATGCGCCTGTTTGGCGGCGCGCAGGTGGAAGGGCTGATGGCCCGCCTGAACATTGACGAGAGCGTGCCGATTGAAAGCGGCATGGTGGCGCGGCTGGTGGAGCAATCACAGACGCGGGTGGAAGGCGCCAACTTTGATGTGCGCAAGCATCTCCTGGAATACGACGATGTGCTCAACGCGCAGCGCAAGCGCATCTACGAACAGCGCGACCGGGTGTTCACCAAGGAAGACCTCAGCGACGACGTCTCCGAGATGCTGCAAATCGAGCTGGAAAATCGCATTCCGCAGGAATTGGCCAACGAGGAAGGCCCCTGGAAGCTGCTGGCTTACCTGCAGGATGTTCAGCCGGATATCCTTTACGGCGACATTCGCTACCCCTCGTTCGCCACGCGCCTGTTGACCTCGGAACTGCAAAACCGCCGCCCGGCCCAGGGCGCAACCACTGCGCACCTGCGCGCCGAACTGCTGGGGCTGGCTTCGCGCGCCCTGCAAGCCGAGCGCGAGCACATTCTGCGCAGCTTTGGCGAGGCCGTCGAACGCACCGAAGAGCAAATGGCCACGCAGCGCGAAGAGCGCTTTGACGCCCTGGATACCTTCATGCAGACGCTGGGCGACGCGGACGAACAGGGTCAGCAGCGGCGGCCCGCCGAACTGGCCGAAGAACTGGGCAGCCTGATCCGTTTGCCCAACTTCCGCCTGAACAGCGAGCAGATGCGCTGGCTCAGCGACGACCCCGAGCGCCTGAAAGACGAAATGCGCGAGCAGATCGACCTGTACCTGGTCAACCTGAACATCAACCGCCTGGCGGGTGCGGTGGAACGCCGCCTGGGCGAGAGCCTGAACCTGCGCCCCGAGACCTTCCGAGATATGGATTGGGACGAAATCGTTGCCACCCTCACCGAAGAGACGGGGCGCGCCTTTGACCGCCAGACCGACCGGCTGGTGGGCAGCGGCGGGCAAATCGCCCGCGACATCGACCCGCTGGTGGACCGGTTGGAGGGTTACCCCACCGAAGCCGAGCCACTGCTGGAGCTGCTGGCAGCCATGGAACAGGGCACCAAGGTGGTCTTTGACCGGCGCAGCCACCGTCAGGGCACCGTTCGCACCAGCCGCTTGCGCTACGTTTACCTGACCGCGCAGCTGCTGGGCCAGGTGAACCCGCAAAAGCTGACCGAAGACGTGCTGGAACACCTGTCTGGGGCGCAAGAAGCGTTGAAAGAGATCTACGGAAGGGTGGAAGGGGCCATTTTGCAGCAGAACCGCACCCCACTGGGCCAGTTCTCACCGGCGTTGATCCCGCACCTGGAAGATGCCCTGGGCGAAGATGTGCTGGCGAGCATGGCAGAGCGGACCATCGATGAGATCGATCCCGAACAGCGCGATGTGCTCGAGTCGGTGCTGGGCTGGTGGCGCCAGAATGTGCTCTACCGGCAGATGCTGCTGGGCGTGATTTCGGAACTGTGGGTCGATTACCTCACCCGCGTGGAAGCACTGCGCGTTTCGATCGGCCTGGAGGCTTATGCCCAGCGCGACCCGCTGGTGCAGTACAAGAGCCGCGCTACCGAGATGTTTGCCGAGCTGTTGAGCGAAATCCGCACCGGGGTCATCAGCCGCATGTTCAGCGCCCGCCCGCGCGCGGCTGCTCCCACACAAACAGCGCCAGCGCCCGCCCCGTCCGGGTCAGGGCAGAGCCTGCCCCCAGCCGGGTTCCAGCGCGCCGAACCACCTCCCCAGGCTGATTCATCGGATGGGAAGAAGAAGCGCAAGCGGCATTAATCGC
>CAZMMI010000478.1:0-2947 GCA_964567255.1 uncultured Anaerolinea sp. | reverse complement strand
GAGCCGAAGCGCGCTAACATGCGCTCGGCGATCTCGATTTGCTCTTTGCCGCCCACAATGACCGCCACCAGTTCGGCCAGGTTGCAGTTTTCAGCCTGGGCCGAGACGCGGTAAGCGGGTTGTTCTTTGAGGGGCAGAAGTTTGAGCTTGGGTTGTAGATAGGGGAAATTGGCTTGTGTGGGGAATGTTTTGTCCATGCGTTCCGCCTTAAAAATGGGGACGGAACGCTCCCCCGAAGGAGAAGTTCCGTCCCCTTCAGGGTAAAAGTCTGTGAATTCAGGCAGTCGGGTCGTAGCCCTCTTCTGCCATGCGCCGGTAGTGAGAGGCCAGGTCGGCGGTGGTGAGAATTTCATCGCGCCGCAGGCCTGGGTATTCCGCAACAGGTGGAATCAGATAAGGGTGCGCTTCCCAATTCTTGCGGATTCGCGCCAGCTTTTGTTGGATGAAATGCCCGATGCCGCCCTGGGTGCAGCGCCAGCCCAACTCGCGGGTGTATGGGCCGTCCCAGACGGGATCGCGGACCACTTTCGCGCCGCAGATGGGGCATGGGGGCAGGGGATCCGGGGCGCGCGCGCCGCCGTTGAGCAGATACTCGCGGACGATGCCGACCGCTTTGCAGTCCGCCTGGCCGCAAGCGCAGCGCTTTTCCTTGCTAACGTGGTGAAAGCGCGGGCTTGCACCCGGTCCGAGATCGACCAGGTAGGCGCAGCCGGAAATGGTTACAGGGAAGTGAGTCTCCAAAAGCATCATGGCTGTGCTCCTCCAGGTCGGAGGGACAGCTCTCCCCAAGAGGGGAAACTGCCCCTCCGGGGTGTAAGAGTGAATTGTTTAGAACGGAATGTCGCTGTCGACAACCGTGGCTGGAATCGGCTCGCTCTCGCTGCCGTCCTTGCCGGACAGGAACCGAACGGTATTGGCGGTGACTTCATACGAAGCCCCCGCGGAACCGTCCTGGCGGTTGTAAACCCGCGGACCGCCCGTTTCGGGGTCGGGGTTGAGGCGGCCTTCAACCAGCACCTTGCTCCCCTTGTGGAGGAACTGGTTGCAGGTCTCGGCCAGCTTTCCCCATACCGTGATCCTGAACCAGGTGGTTTCTTTCACGGATACGCCGTTTTCGCCGGTGTGTTGGCGGTTGGCGGCTACCGAGAAAGTGGTCACCGTTTGCCCGTTGGGGGTGTAGCGCATGGCGGGCTCGCCGCCCAGGTTGCCGACCAAAATCAATGTGTGGTACATCCAAGTCTCCTTTCGATCCAATTAGCTCGCGAAGCCAAGCTCTGAAAGCAGCTTCGCTTCTTTGGCAGTGCTTTGCACTAACGCCCGCGCAGCGTCTTTCATGGCCTGCGTTTCGGGGGTAGGGGCGTAATCGTTTGCCAGCCAGGATAAGATATCCGGGGCCAGCTTTTGCAGTTCTCCCAGCGTTTTGCCGGTCAGCTCGGGGCGCGTTTTGGGTTTGAGTGAGAAAACGACTTGCGCAGCGTTCACCGGCTTTGCCGCCGCGGTTTTCTGGTGGGTGGAGGGCACGGCTGCGGACGGAGGATGGGTTGCATTACTGCCGTTGTGCCCATTCGATCCGTTGTTCCCGCCGGACTCCAGCCCGGCGCCTTGGGCAATCTCCTTGTCGTACAGGCTGTTGCCGAATTGCTCGCCAAGCTGCCGGAAGCAGCGCTTCAAACAGTCGGTTGCGGCGCCGGCCAGGGCCATGTCGAGCGCTTCGGGGGTGTCGCCGTTGATAGCGCAGCGCCCCACATCCGCGTGAACATAGGCCTTGCCGTCCAGTTCGATGGTGATCTTGCCGGTCACCCAGGCCATCCCGACCTCTTCGGTAACGGGATTGCCTTGATCGTCCAGCACGGGCATTTTGCGGCGGTGCTGCTGGCTGTAGTATGTTTGCGTTCGCTGCCAGCGGGAAATCTGCGGCGGGGTGACGATGTCAAACGACCAGCCAAACGAAAAGATTTCGTTGGCGCGCTGGATGACATCGAATCCCTCCAGATAGGGGACAGAGCCGGAACCGGGGGCCATGCGCCGTTTTACACGGGTCATGTCCAGCGGTTGGCGCAGTTCCCATCGAATTCGTTCCGGAGAATTCTCGGGGGCGTCGGTCATATTTTGCTCCTTGGGTTGTTCTGTGGTTGGATAGGTGTCGGGGGACTCGAGTACCAGGCGAATTGCCTCCACGTGCTTGCAGCGCAGGCTTGTGCCGCGTTGTTGAAAGTCAGGGCAGTTGCAATTCCACTGGTCTCCCGCCCGCCGGACGGTGTAGGGGTACTTGTCGCCGTTTTGCACCAGCCAGGTTTGTGGCGCGGGCGCGGTGATGCGAAAAGCGTTTTCTTGCAGCGCTTTCGCGGCACGCGTGGTGCGGTCAAGCTGTGCGGCTTCCAGGTCAAATGCGGGGGTGGACATTGCGCCTCCTAGAGATACTTCTTGAGACGCTGCCAAATCTTCCATTCTGAGCTGAGCGCGTAGCGTAACGTGCAGACGCAATGCGCCAGCCAGAGGGCGGTTGCCACCAAAGCCAGATAGATCCAAACATTCATATGAGCCTCCTAGTCGGGTATACAGGTGTCCAAAATGTGAATACAGCCGAGGGTTCGTTCGAACCTACGTTATGCTTCAGCTCTGCACATGGCAGAGCAGCGCACCGCGAAAGTCAAGCCCGGTTTGACTGTCCCGGCGCGCTGCCCTGTTTAGGGCAGCCGACAGATAGCTCCTCAAATATGTGCTCCCCAGGGAGTTAATAAGGTGCAAAATAAAAACAGGAGGACCCGTTCCAGCCGGGCAAGCCCTCAACGGGGCTGCTCCGACCGGTCTGTGATCCTCCTGTGGTTCCCGCCTCACTTTGGCGGGATCGAACCGGCAGACGCGAGGCCTAAGCCTTCTTGTCGCCGCTCTCCAGTACCACGATGCGCCGTGCGACAATTTCGGTCAGGCTGCGATCGATGGTAAC
>CAZMMI010000477.1:0-2948 GCA_964567255.1 uncultured Anaerolinea sp. | reverse complement strand
GCACCCCACACACACCTCAAATGCGGGCCTCTTCCACCTCTGGCTGAGTAGTTACCTTAAAACAAAGCCGGCAGGGCGAAAATTGACCTGCCGGCTTTGTTTTGGAGCGGTAGTCTGGCGAATGTTTTCATACTTTGCCGATTTGTAAAGCAAAACAAACCCAATCTTTTTTATAATAGGAAGACGAGGAGAACCCCGAGTCTTCATGCGCGTATTATTAGTCCAATCGGATATGCGTTCCACACAGCCGCTCGTGCGCTTTTTCAAACAGCGCGGCGATGAGGTTTGGCAGGCCTGGGAATTGGGCCAGGCTGCCGGTATGCTGGAGCAAGTCAAGCCCGAATTAATGCTGATGGATCTGCATTTTCCCAACCAGGAATGGCAGACCTTCTTGCGCAATTCGCGCGCGCAAAATCCCGGCATGAACGTGATCATCACCAATAAGTACCCCGATTTGCAGCGCGAGATGATTGTGCGAGAAAACGGGGTGACGGTGTTCCTGCGCCAACCCTTCTCGGCGCGTTGGATCGAACAGGCCATGACCCGCTTGACCGAGGGCACGCAGCCGGTGCGGGTTCGCAAGGAAGAAACGCCGCGGTCAAGCGCCGTGCGCATGCCCATGCGCATGAAAATCACCCTGCCTTATCTACTGCTGGCCCTGCTGTTTGCCCTGGCGGCTGCCTATGTGATCAGCCAGGTGGTGCTGGAGTCCGTGCAGGATCGTTTCCTCAACCAGTTGGTTGCCACCGCGCGCCAGGCCGGTGATTGGATGGTAGGCGAAGAAGACCGCCTGCTCGAGTCGCTGCGCCTGGTAGCCAATTCTGAAGGGGTGGCCGAGGCCATGCAGAGCGGCGATGCCGAGTCGCTGCGCACTCGGGTGCTGCCGCTGGCCGTCAACGCGGGCGAAGAAGAACTCCATTTGCTGGATATGCAAGGAACGAGCATTCTCTCGCTGGTGCACGCTGCTGGTGGAGGCTCCGCCGATTACGAGGCCAGCCGGGGCAGTGTGGCATTCCGGGAGCAAGATTGGGTCCGGCGCGTGATTGACGGTGTGGTAGACGCTGCCGGTGATAAATATGCCGGTACTACGACCGGAGTTTCGGGCGAGCCTACGTTCTATGTGACTGGGCCGGTGTTTGACGCGACTGGAGCCCAGGTGGGCGTGGTGGTGGTTGGAAAGTCACTGCGCACGCTCACCCGCCAGATGCGCGAAGACACCCTGGGCTTTGTGTCTCTGTATAGCCTGGAGGGCAAGCCTCTATCGTCAACATTGTATACTCCCGCGGAGGCGTACGCATTAGACCTGGCAGCAGTGCTTCAGACGATCTCTGGGCAGGACCAGTCCACGCAGGTGCGCGAACTCGACCTCTCCGGTGTGACTTACTCGGAAATTCTTGGCCCGTGGGAGGTGCGCACGGGCGCGGATATCGGCGTGATGGGCGTAGGCCTGACGCAGGCTTTCCTGGTGCAAACCAGCCGGGGAACCCAACTGGAGATTTTTGTCATCGCCGCCCTGGCCATTTTGCTGGTGGTGGCGGTTGGCCTACTGTTGGCGAACCTGATCACCCGGCCATTGATGCGCCTGGTGGCTGCCTCCAGCGAGGTGGCTCAGGGCAACCTGGAAGTCAAGGTCGAGGCCGCCGGGGACGATGAAGTAGCCGTCCTGGCTCAATCCTTCAATTATATGGTGGCGGGCTTGCAAGAAGGCTCGATCTACCGCGATTTGCTCGGCCGCACCGTGTCGCCGGAAGTGCGCGAGCAGTTGCGCCAGACCTTCACCACCGGGCGGCTGCGCCTGGAAGGGCAGGAGGCCGTGGCGACCGTCGTGCTCAGCGACATCCGCGGGTTCACCACCCTCTCCGAGCAGGCCGACCCGGCCACGGTTTTCCAGTGGCTCAATGAATATTTTGGACAACTGGTGCCGGTGGTAACCACTCACGGCGGGGTGGTGAACAAGTTTGACGGTGACGCCATGCTGGCCTTTTTCGGCACCCTGCCGCGTCTGCTCAACCCCAAACAAAGCGCTCTGGCCGCCTGCCAGACGGCAGTCGAAATGCTGCGCCTGATCAACGCATTGAACGCGACCCGCAGGCAGCGCGGCGAGCCGGAGTTTATCACCGGCATCGGTGTGAACACCGGCGTGCTGATTGCCGGAGGCCTGGGCACCAGTGACCGCTTGCACTATACGATTATCGGCGACACGGTCAACACCACCAGCCGGCTCGAGTCTTTGACCCGCGACCTGCTGAACGAGAGTGGCATTCTTATCAGCCAGGCCACCTATATGGCTCTGGGAGAATATCAAACAGCCTTCCGCTGTACGCCGTTGGGCATGCACCGCGTGAAAGGCAAGCAGGAAGAGTTGTTGATCTACCGCCTGGAGCCGTTGGACGCGAACCAGCCTCTGCCGAAGGAGGGTGTATGAACGTCCCACATGCTGCGCCTCCTGCCTGGCGCCCGCGCGCCATGTTCTGGGGCATGATGTTCACCCTGGTGTTGATCGGCGGGCTGGCGGCCATCGCGCTGACGCTCTTTGCCACCGATTGGCTGGACTCCAACCGCCTGTTAGGCGTCAGCCTGCACTCGCCCATGCGGGCCGATTATTCCGCCGACCCGCGCGGGTTCCTGGTGCCCGCCGTGAATCTCAACCTGATCGGTGAAGTGCTGCGCCAGCAGCCCGTCAACGGTGCCCCAGTCGATCCCAACGACCCGCTGGCGACCGTGGTGGTTGTGCTGCAAACCCCCGTGCCCACCGTGACGCCGCAGTTTGCACCGACCAGTGGCGGCCCGCTGCCCAGTGCCACCGAACCCCCTGCGCCCACCACCACGTTGGGGCCAGGCGAGACCCCTCTGGCAACACTGGCGTCCACCGCCACATCTCGAGCCACTGCCACGTCCACGCGGCCGGCAGCGAGCACTGTCACCCAGCCTCCCCCCACCCAGGGGCC
>CAZMMI010000476.1:0-3009 GCA_964567255.1 uncultured Anaerolinea sp. | reverse complement strand
CACCACTATTCATTCAGGGAGAATTAACATGCCACTACCCAGCCGAATGCCCAATTACGACGTGCGCAACGACGGAATGGGCCCTTATGCCATTTTTTACTGCGAGATCTGCGGGCGCGAATACCGCACTCAGCCGGATGTAAAAGGCGCCGTGGTGCAGGACATTGGCCGCCAGGCTGCCGGAAAATTGCTGCGCAAGGTGCCGCTGTTCGGCGGCGAACTGGCCCGCAGCGTGACCGGCGAGGATCCTCGCTACATCACCACGCTGACCGCCGAGCAGCTCAATTCGCATTGGGGGCAGGTCAAAGACCGCTTCCGCGAGTGCCCCACGTGCAGCCGCATCTGCTGCCTGACCGATTTCGACACCCAGACCGATTATTGCAACGACGACACCCCGCGCACCAACGAGATTTCTGAGGCGCGCGGCGAGCAAGCTGGCGCCGCTCTCAAGGGGCTGGCCAGCGCTTTCGGGCTGGGCGATACCTTCAAACAGGTAGGCGATTCAGTCAAGCAGGTAGGCCAGGCTGCCCAGCAAGCCGCTACACAGATGGCGCGCTGCCCCAGCGATGGCACTTTGGCCGCCGCAGGCACCAAGTTCTGCCCAGAATGCGGCACGCAGATGATCCAGCCGGTCGTTGCCACCTGCCCCAGTTGCGGAACCGAGACCAAGGGCGCCAAATTCTGCCCTAATTGCGGGGCGAAGGTTGAGACGAAGCCCGCTGGAGCTTGCTCCAGTTGCGGCGCGCAGACCAACGGAGCCAAATTCTGTCCTGAATGCGGCGCCAAGCAGGGCTAAGCACAAAACGCAAAGCTCGCACCGCGCGCCAGAAAGCCACTGCCGCCATGCCGTGCGCCAGCACCGCAAACAAAGGCGGCGTCTGCAACGTATAATACGTCCAACATTCGCGGGTAGTGCCCCAGTACTCCAAAAAGTACCCCAGGGTGCTGCCCGCGATGAATTGCAGCAGCATGGCTCGCCGGTCCACCGGCGTGAAGATGATAAACGCGCACAACCCGGCCGCCATCCAGGTCAGCGAGAGGTGGCGGGTGGGCCAAATAAAAACTGCCATCAACACAGCAAAGATTCCAAAAATCCCCCAATACAGTCCATCCATCCAGCGCTGAGGAATGATCTCTGACCGCTTTGCCAGCATGCGGTACAGCCGGTCGATGGCCAGGCTGGCAATCGGCCAGGCCGGGATGATCCACAGCGGCGGGCGTTCGTTGGTATAGTAGGTCCACAGCAGGGTTTGCGTGCCCCAGGCCTCAATCACCAACCCGCCTACCAGCCCCACCACCACGATGGGAAAATCTGCGCGCGCATCCGCCCCTGCCATGAGCAGCAGAGACATGGCGGCAAAGATGCCCAACAGCAGCCAGTCCACCTGCATCCACCAGGGATAGGCCGGGTTGTAGGTGGCCAGGTATTCCGTGACCAGCGGCCACCACACATAGGCGATCACACCCAGCAGCAAGATGAAGCCGCTCATCAACGCATAGCTGGTGCGATTCCAACCCATGCGGCGGGCGAAAGATGGGCGCGGAGGGTCTGCTTCCATGCCCTCAATTTTACCCGAACTCAACTTGACTCAGTACAACCCCAGGGTCACATCCAGGCGGTGGGCCAACTGCTCCAGGTTGTTGGTCACGCAGGCATCAATCTCTTGCCCGCCAATGATCTCCAGGAAGGTTTTCGTCAGCGTGGCGTTCATGCGGCTCTCCATCAACCCAGCCGATTTTATGACCGAGAAAGGCCTGCCCGTCGAGAGTGCCAGGGCAAACACGCGAAAACGCCGGTCGGTGGAGAAGGGCGGCTCAACCAGCACATCTTTGCGCACCGGAAGATAGCCCGTCCGCTGGCAGTATTCACGTTGGGCTTGCGTGCTGAGCAAAAAGCGCACCACTTCCACAGCCTCATGTTCGTGGTGACAATGTTTCCAGATGATGAGACTGGACCCGCCCACAAAAGAAGGGCCCGGCGGCAGGGCGATTCCGATGTTCGCATGTTGGTCGGGAGGAACCAACTGATAGATGCGCGTGCCCAAGAAGGGGCTGCCCATGGTCACGGCTGCCTGGCGTGAAGCAAAAAGGTTGGCGCTGCCTTCGTCATCATGCAGTTCGCCTTGGGGCAAGTAGCGATACAGCCGGAAGAAACGCTTCATTCCTTCCAGCGCTCGCGGTTCGGTAAACAATGTCCGGCGCCCGCCTGGGTCAATGAACTCACCGCCGTTGCTCCACACCCAGGTGACCGCTATCTGCAACACCGCCACGCCAATCTTGGTCGGGATGGTCCACGGAGCAGCGACTCCGCTGCTTTGCAGGCGCTCAAATGTTTCCTCCACAACTTCAGGGCTGAGGAATGCCCGGTCTTCGTCCACCCCGGCCTTTTTGAGCATATCGCGCCAATAAAACACGGCCCGCGAATCCGCCAGCCAGGGCAAACCCACCACCTGATTACTGCTCACTCGGTAAGCGCTTTGCCAGGCTACCGGCGCAAAGATGTTTTGCCCGCCAATGTAGGACAATTCGCGGTCTGAGAAAGGCCGCACCACATTCATCGCCGCCAGGGCGCTGACGGTGGATGAGCCGACCTGCGAGATCTCGGCCCCCTGGCGCTGCACGGTCATATTGGTCAGCCAGGTCCATTCCTGACCCCACAGCACCGGGTCAATCCGAATGCCGGGCTGAACAGGTTTGATCAGGTTCAGCAGATCATCTGTGGGTTGCTCGCGGTTTACAAACACAGAGAATGTGATCTCAGGCATAAAAAAATTGTAGCACAAATTGAAACTACAGCGCTAAAAATTGGCCTCCCATATCCCGGCGGCAGGGCAGGCCCCCTATTCGGCCGCACCCCGACTCCGCGTAGGGGCACAGGGATTACGCAAGACCTCATCATCCACCAACGCCCCCTGTGCCCGCTCTGCAACCGGACACAGGGGTTGTTGAATCACCCATGAGTCTTCGCTTTTCCCCGTGTCCCTACGCTGAGTAGACATCAAATATAAG
>CAZMMI010000475.1:0-3026 GCA_964567255.1 uncultured Anaerolinea sp. | reverse complement strand
ATTGCGGTCTGACCCCGGAACAACAGATGTACCTGATCCAGATTGATATCGCCCAATATAACGCGACTTTCTCCCTGGATGGTCACTGGGTGGATGCCGCCACCGGTTTCACCCTGGATTTGTATCAGGATTGGAAGAATATCTACGGAAACCACACCTTTGTAACGGAGGATGGAGATAAGATCGATTCGCTGGATGTGTCCATTGATGGCAGACTCTCCGGGCAGGTGGCGACCGTGCAATTCCAAAGTTCGTTTACCGCTGACACGGGTATCGCAGAGATCACCTATATCGATGTTAATACGATGCAGTGGAAGATCATCGATCCGCCGGACGGAGAATATTACTTGCCGGCCGAGGCTACGCTGAGTCGGGAGTGAAACGCCTTTATTCTCCGGTTGGATAGTTACGACGGAGTTTCTATTTGAACTGAACAGATTTGATACCCGCACCCATGACAGCCGTAGTGAAAATATCGCCCTGGTAGCCTTTGAGCAAATCAGTGAATTTATCCGAACCGTGGAGAACTACTTTTGGACGGAAAAGGTACGAGATGAAGGAATACCCAGTCATTGATTTTCCTATTCCAAAATAGAAGAACCACTGCAATAACTCTACCTTGCCCATTGATGCAGGTGGCGCCGGGTTGCCTTCAAACAAGGGAATGCAAAGGACATCCGGTGAAATTACGCTTTGGTTTTCACCAATAGCGACGATTTCCCATCGCCCTTTTGCGCTGGAAATGAAAACCTTTGTAGCCAGCAAAACGGGTTGGCTTCTCGCTGTGGAAAAAGTAAATTGCAGCGGGTCCATGTGGATGTCGATGGTTGGAATCATGACTTTCTGAAAATTCCTTTGATAATTGTGATTGCTCAAATCAGGACTGCCGAGTGAGCGGGTTGAGGCTCAACAACATCTATTGTACCTGGGTATGCGATTTGCGCTTGAAGATAGTTGGGATGTGATATTTGAGTAAAAGGGATTGCCTTTGCATTTGTTGCGAGCGGTGAGATAATGGCGCAACAGAAAATAGTAGAATTCCGTCATTAGAGAAGAGGAGAATTCGCCGATGGCTAATGGCCAGACCAACCGCCTGCTGGGATACCCGGAAGATGCGCGCTTGCTGATCCTCAACGCCGATGATTTTGGCATGTGCAACGCGGTCAATGAGGCCATCATTGGAGTGTTGAAGGCCGGGTTGGTCCGTTCTGCAACTGTCATGGCCCCATGCCCGTGGGCGCTGCACGCCATGGATTTTCTTTTTGATAACCCAGAGTACTCTTTTGGCGTTCACCTGACGGCCGTTTCGGATTTTGCCAGCTATCGCTGGAGACCTCTCCTGCCGAAGGAGAAAGTTCCTTCGTTGCTTGATTCGTTGGGTTATTTTCACGGCTTCGATCAGATGCTTGTGCGTATTCCGTATATTTCGTTGAGCGAATTAGAGATGGAGTTCAGGGCTCAGATTAGAGCCTTGATTCCAGCCGGGCGCAGGCCTACCCACCTGGATTGGCACGCGCTGCGAATCCATAAAAGGCCGGAGGTTGGCGATTTGCTTTTTCGACTAGCGAGAGAATTTGGCCTGGCGCTGCGAGTGAGGGGGCAGACCATGATCGACTCTTTGCAGGCGCAAGGCTTCGCAACCAATGATTATGATTTCCTGGATTCCTATCTGCTCGAGCCGGAGGGAAAACGAGAACAGTATATCAAGCTGCTAAGAGAGCTTCCGGAGGGCTTGAGCGAGTGGGCCATTCATCCGGGGCTGGACCACCCGGAGCTGTTGGCGCTGGAGCCCGCGGGCAGGCACGAGCGCCAGCGAGATTACGATTTTTGGACTTCGCCCGAGGCGAAAGAAATCATTGAGCAAGAGGGGATCATTCTGCTAGATTACGGCCCGCTGCAAGCCGTTTGGCATGGTCTAATGGCTCAGTAATTATCTGCCGGCGCAGCTCGTTATTAATCGACGAATTGTGCTGCGCTTTCACGAAGTCGCTGCACGTGACGAATGGGCGGCACGCCAAAGAGCCCCTTGTATTCCTTCTCTGCGGCATATTTCTCTCTGGTGGTGGGCAGCTTAGACTTTGTAATGGCAGCCTCCTTTCTCCCTTGCGAACATAAGAAAAGAGCAGTCGATTTTCTCGGCTGCTCTTGCGCGTGGACGGTGTTTTAAAAACCTTTTCCTGCCTCGGTTATTCCCACACGTCCATTTCTTCTTTTTTGAAAGAGTGCGTTTTCTGCTTTCTGATCCCCATCACGAGAAAGACAATTCCCGATATGATAAATAATGTTCCGAAAACGCAAGTTATCCAAAACGGTGCGTTTTTCGGCACGATATAATTCATCATTTGAATCAGCAGGTAGATTCCCAAGACAATTTGTGACACCCCGATGCCTATCAGATACGTATAACGTTTACTCATTTGTTTATTGACATCCTTTTTATCGGTATATAGTTCCAGTGGACCGTCCGCAGCGTTCTTACGTAGATACACTCTGCCGCCGTACTCCGCAGCAACGGAAATTCCGCTCTGCTCCAGAAAGGCAAGGTAATCCTTTTTCTTTCCGCCGGAGTAGTTCGGCAGATCAATTTTATACTGGTACTTTGCCGGTGAAACATCCTCAAACTCATATTCTCCGCTACGGTATCCGATGAGCATGAGGCCGCTTTCGCCTTGCTGATTCAGCCATTCTTCCTCTTTGTGAATGTCCATAAAAGACTTCTTAATCGTTGTTTTCATAGGTCGCCTCCTTCATTTTCTCTGCATTTCTAAGTAATTCTTTCAAACGAACAAGCTCTTTCTCAAAGAACTGCTTTCCTGTTTCCGTAATGACATACTCTATTTTTCTGTCCTGTGGCCGCTCGTCTAGCGGTTTGATCCATCCTTTTTCTTGCAAAGTCTCCAATGCCCCATAAAGCGTACCGGCTCCAAGGTTGACACGGTGATTTGTCATGCCCGAAATATCCTTCATGAGTGCATAGCCGTGTGCCGGGCGGTGGAGACGAAGCAGAATGTAATAGATTGATTCTG
>CAZMMI010000474.1:0-3036 GCA_964567255.1 uncultured Anaerolinea sp. | reverse complement strand
CTCTCTTTTGCAGAATTCTTTTCCTCCCCCGGCAAAGCAACTGAGTGATTGAGTACCTTGGCTGCCGGGGGAGGGTAGGGTGGGGGCAACACCCGAGTTCGAAAGATATGATGTTTTTAATGTGACATTGTCAAGCTACTCATCTCAAATTTGGGTCTTGTTTACCTCTGAGTAATAAAGAAGTGGGGAGGGCCGTTTTCACGGCGCCTCCCCACTTCTCGTGGTACAGGGCCTGGAAGGGTTGAATCCAGTGCCAAAGTTGCGGTCGCATACACCTCGTCAATTAAAAAACCTGGACAGAGAACGGGGATGTTTGCTGCCAGGCGGGATCACAAACTTGCGGTTATTTTACCACGAGAAATTGGGTGAACGAAGAATTCTTAATGAGCTTATAGGAAATCGGTGTGGAATGCGTACGGGCGCGGATGCCCGCGCCCGTACAAACATGAGGAGAAGTATTCCAGGGTTAGCTGATTTTGACCAGCACCTCGACCAATTTGACGCCGGGGGCGGGTAGGGGCACGACTGTTCCTTGGACAGGGGCGCCATCCACCACCAGGGAGAGCTTGTTGCCAGGGCCCTTGCGCTCGACACGGATATTGTAAGTGACGCCGCGGAACTGGCGAGTGGCGGTGAAGCCGTTCCAACTGCTGGGGATGACGGGCGCGATCTGCAAACCGTCGAGGGTGGGGCGTATGCCCAAAATCCACTGGGTGATGGC
The DNA here is from genome assembly GCA_964567255.1 of uncultured Anaerolinea sp. Taxonomy (GTDB): domain Bacteria; phylum Chloroflexota; class Anaerolineae; order Anaerolineales; family Anaerolineaceae; genus Anaerolinea. Next base: position 2,315 of record CAZMMI010000474.1, on the reverse strand, counting down.
GACATAGTTCCATGAGGCGGTGCCGGTGAGCCAGGAGTTTTTGGCCTCGCCGTGGGTGGGAGCATCCTTGCCGGCGATCATCTGCGGGTAGACGTACGGTTCGCAGCGGTGCACCTCGCTGATCGGCTCGCGGTAGGAGGGGTTGATGCGCTGGTAATAGTCGAAGGCCTGATCGCCGTTGCCCAGGATGGTCTCGGCAATCATGATCCAGGGGTTGGTGTGGCAGAAGATGCCCGCGTTTTCCTTGTATCCGGGCGGGTAAGAGGAGATTTCGCCCAGGTGCAGGTAGTAACGCGAGTAGGCAGGCTGCTGCACGACAATGCCGTGGGGGGTGGCCAGACGCTCCTTAACCGATTGCAGCGTTTGGGCGGCGCGCCCATCTTGGAGACCCAGGCCAGCCATGATGCAGATGCCCTGCGGCTCGATGAATATCTGGCCTTCCTGGCAGGTTTGGGATCCAACCGGCTCGCCGAAGTCATCGTAGGCGCGGCGGAACCAGGCGCCATCCCAGCCGTGCTGCCAGATGACTGCTTCCATCTTGGCGGCTTCGTCCAGGTAGTGCTTTTTCTGGTCGGGGTGCTTGAGGTACACCTCGATATCGGCCATCTCTTTGGCAGACAAGACCAACAACCCGGCGATGAACACCGACTCGGCCACTTTGCCGTCTTTGTTGGTGGTGGTCTGGAAGGATTGCCCCGGCTCGGCGGAGAAGCAGTTGAGGTTGAGGCAGTCGTTCCAGTCGGCCCGACCAATGAGCGGCAGGCCGTGCGGGCCGATGCGCTCCTGGATATAGCGGAAGCTGCGCTGGAGGTGGTCGTAGAGGGGCTGCTCGCTGCCGGGCTGGTTATCATACTGCACGGGCACGTCCAGAATGGACCAGTCGCCGGTCTCTTTGATATAAGCAGAAACGCCCAACACCAGCCAGAAGGGGTCGTCGTTGAAGTTACTGCCAACGTCGTTGTTGCCGCGTTTGGTTAGCGGCTGGTATTGGTGATAGGCGCCGCCGGAGGGTAACTGGGTGGCGGCAATGTCCAGGATGCGTTCGCGGGCGCGTTCGGGTACCATTTGGACAAAGCCGAGCAGGTCCTGGTTGGAATCGCGGAAACCCATGCCGCGGCCAATGCCCGACTCGAAGTAAGAGGCCGAGCGGGACAGGTTGAACGTCACCATGCACTGGTAGGCGTTCCAGATGTTGACCATGCGGTTGGTGTGCGTGTCGGGCGTGTCCACCTGCAGGACGCCTACCAGGCTGTCCCAGTACTTGCGCAGGGATTCGAAGGCAGCATTGACATTGGCGGGCTGCAAGTAGCGGGCAATGACCGGACGCACACCCTGCTTGTTGATGGTCTGAGAATCCGGCGGATCAAATTTGGCGTAGTTGGGGTTTTCAAAGTAACCCAGCAGGAAGATGATCTGGCGGGTCTCGCCGGGTTGAAGGCTGAGGTTGACCTGGTGCGCGCCCATAGGCGCCCAGCCGTGGGCCACGGAGTTGAAGCACTGCCCGCGCTCAACGGCCAGCGGCTCGTTCCACGAGCGGTAAGCGCCGAGGAAGGTGTCGCGCTGGGTGTCGAAACCGGCCGGTTTCTGGGAGCAGGCGAAGTAGGCGAAGTGATTGCGGCGCTCGCGGTACTCGGTCTTGTGGTAGATGATGTTGTCTTCCACCTCGACCTGCCCGGTGTTGAAGTTGCGCTGGAAGTTGGAAGAATCGTCCAGGGCGTCCCACAGGCAAAACTCGATGCTGGAGAAAACGGACAACTCGGCGGGTGCGTTGCGCTTGTTAGTGACGGTGAATTGCCAGACCTCAAGATTTTCGTTGAGGGGCACGAAGTAGCGGGTTTCGGCCTGGATGCCCTGGAAGGAGGACTTGATGATGGTGTAACCCATGCCGTGACGGCAGGAGTAATCGTCCAGTTTGGTGCGGGTGGGCTGCCAGGAGGGGGACCAATAGGCGCCGCTGGCCTGGTCGCGCAGGTAGATGTAGCGACCGCCGAAATCAAAGGGAGCGTTGTTGTAGCGGTAGCGAGAGATGCGGCGAAGGCGGGCGTCGCGGAAGAAGGAGTACCCCCCCGCTGTGTTGCTGATGAGACCAAAGTACTCTTCGGAGCCGAGGTAGTTGATCCAGGGAAGGGGGGTATCGGGGCGGGTAATGACGTACTCGCGTTTCTGATCGTCGAAAAATCCGTACTGCATACGACTCCTTATGAGATTTGATGGAATGTAGGGGGAGCAAGAATGGGAGCGCTCTCATTACCATTATACAGATGCTGATAGACATTGTCAAGCAAAAATCCAGTACCTAAGTTAACGTTCTCAAA
>CAZMMI010000473.1:0-3040 GCA_964567255.1 uncultured Anaerolinea sp. | reverse complement strand
TCTCCACCCGGCATGCCCAGCGGGGCCGTACCCGAATAGCTGACCACCCGATTGCGCCCGTTGCGCTTGGCTTGATACAGCGCCCGGTCAGCGCGGATGAGCACATCCTCACCGGTTGGACCATTGATTGGGTAGGTTGCCACGCCCAAGGATAGGGTGGCATGCATCACCCGGTTGCCGTCCTTCACGTACAACGCATCAAACGTAGTACGAATATTTTCCGCTCGCTGCGCCGCTATGGCCGCCGAAGCGCCCGGCATCACGATGATAAATTCCTCGCCGCCATACCGGCAGGCAATGTCGCCAACGCGCGTGGAGGCTTTTAAAAGTTGCCCCAATGCCTTAAGCATCAAATCACCCGCTTGGTGCCCATAGGTATCGTTCACCAGTTTGAAATTATCCACATCCATGACGATGATACTGACGGGCGCGTATTCGCGGTTGGCATTGGCAATTTCGCGATTCAAGGTCTCTTCCAGGTAGCGGCGGTTAAACAGACCCGTGAGCGGATCACGGATGGCTTGTTCGCGCAGTTCATCCTGCAGCTTTTGAATCTCGGTCAGTCGGTTTTGCAAGCTGCGGTTGGCCTGGTGCATCTCTTCCACCAGCAGCGCGTTCGAGTAAGCAATGGCCGCCTGGTCGGCAAAGGCGCGCAGCCGGGTAAGATGGTCGTTGGTAAACGAACCCGGCTTGGCGCTGTCGAGATTTATGAACCCTTTCACCTGTCCGCGCACCACCAGCGGCATGGCCGCATACGAACGCACCCAGGCTTTGCGCTGAATTTTCACCCAACGAGGATCGTTGGCTGTGTCTGAAACGATGACCACTCCGGCCGTGTCAGTCATATACTGTAAGAACGGCATCTCCGCAACGGGCAAGGTCTTCAGCACACCTGTGCCGTTCCGATCTTTATAGCCCTTGGCGCGAACAATCACAGGCAAATCCTGGTCATTCACCAGCATAATGTTGACAGCATCGTGCTGAATCACCCGGCTGATATAGTCGAGGATGCAATCAAAAACCTGATCAACATTCATCGTGCGGTTGAAGGCGGCCGCGCTGTCTCGCAAAACCTCCGCCTGGGTGCGCTGCTCATGCTCTGCCCGCTCAGCCCGTCCGCGAGCCACCGCATTTATGAAAATTTCGGCGATCAACTGAATGCGCGCAACAATTTCCTGCGACCATGTGTATTTGGTTTGATAAGAGAGAATGGTAATGCCGCCCAACACGTTGCCGCCAAAAGCAATTGGAATGGTCATAAACGATTGAACGCCGGCGGACAGCAAGCGTTCCCGGTCTTGGGCGGCTTCGATCGGCAGCCCGCTGACATCTTCGCAAATCACATATTCGCCATGGTTAAATTTTTCGAACAGCCAGGGAAAGACTGCATTCTCTAATTCCAGTAACCGAGGCTTTATCCCTTGCCGGCTGTATTCGCGCACAATTCGGAATTCGGTCCAGCCTGGCAAGAAGCCAAATAAAATGGCACGGTCTACATCCAGAAATTCAGAAATCTGTTGCAGCCCCGCCCCAATGACCTGCTCTACTTCAGCAGGATCAGACCGGACCAGGGTGGCTGATAGGCCTGAAAGCATTTTTTCAAAACGCACCTGTTCATCCAAGGCGGCCCGATCTCGCTTGAGCGCTGTAATGTCGCGGATGACATTCTGCACCGCCGGGGCGCCCTCAAAAACGAACGGCAAGGCAGCAATCTCAACATCAATGATATTGCCGTCCAACCGGATAAATTTTTCTTCGATGCCTTTGATCGTTTCGCCCTTCGCTAAAGTCCGCTTAATGCGGCTTTTCGCGCCATCCCGAGACACTGGATGCACCAGGTCAAGCATTTTCCTTCCACAAACATCCTCGGGCTGCTTGCCGCCCATCAGCAAGGCAAAGGCCATATTTGCAAAAACCACGACCCCATCTTGGTGCACCAAAACACCATCTGGCAGCAAATCTACCAGCGCGCGATAGCGGGCTTCACTTTCACGGATGGCACGATCGATCTCGATTTGGCTTTTGCGCGCCTCCTCCAGCTTGATCGCCATTTGGTTGAAAGCGGCGGAGAAATCACCCAGAAAGTCAACTCGCTGGCTAAAGTCGCCTTCGGCGATTTTTTGCGTTTGCCAGGTCAAATGGCGCAGGTTGGCCTGAAGATTTTTTAGACTGCCGGCAAAAGGCCCTTTCAGTGTCAGATCTTGAGACAGGTCCCCGTTGGAAAGCGCCAGCAGAAAACGGCGCAATTCCGCTAAGTGGGACACCAGTTCCTGATATTCCGGTTTCGCCGATATTTCTTCCGAAACGGCAGCCGGCGTTCCTTTGTTTAGAACGTCTAGCAAAATCTGGATGATATTATCCGTAGGCCGGTCGATAGTTTCGGCGCACATGAGAGATTTATTCACCGCTTCTTTCGTTTATACACTTTTCAGTCGAACCCTCAGTTTATTTGCTTCTCTGAGCATCGAATCGGCAGGTGCGATCCCCGGTGCTCCAGCAGTCAATCTCCTTAACCCGAATGGGTGTGCCCAAGAAACTTTCCAACAATGCCGCCAGGAAACCCTCGTCGTAGGTGCAAACCTCATTGCCCGTAACGGGCAGCCCGGAGCAATCCAGGTCTTCCGAGACAGTCAAGGTGAACTTGTGGTTTTCCAAATCGGTCTTTTCCACGCGCAAAATGCCCATGTTGAACTCGCGCAAGGCTTCCTGCACTTTGATGATGAACTGATTGAAGTCCTCTGGCTTGCCAATCACATTGCGGTAAAACTCGGCCCCGGCCAATTTTCCCGCCTCATAGAAAATCTCGTCAACGGCCGCGGTGCCATAACGCTGCTCAACAATATCACGGAAGGTGAACTGCATCAGGCGATAAACAGAGAGATGAGTATTTACGCCCAGGTTAGGACGCCCCGCCTCAATATCACCCAACAACTCCCACGAGAATGGGTATATGCGCCCACCGGAAGAATGCTCATCCATATTATATTGATTATACATTTGTGCGAGGTTTTTTATCAGGGGGCATTTTTTGGTGTGTCTG
>CAZMMI010000472.1:0-3049 GCA_964567255.1 uncultured Anaerolinea sp. | reverse complement strand
AATTTACCCGTGAATGGGGTGGCCGAGGGCGGCTTCCGCCGCCTCCATGATCACCTCGCTCAAGGTGGGGTGGGCATGGATGTTGCGGGCAATTTCAGCCACGGTCATCTCGCCACGCTGCGCCAGGGTCAACTCGGGCAGCAGTTCGGTCACCTCGGGGCCAATCATGTGCGCCCCCAGCAGCTCGCCGTATTTGGCATCCACGACCAGCTTGACAAACCCGGCGTAATCGCCCAGCCCCAGGGCCTTGCCGTTTGGCTGGAAGGCAAAACGCCCGGTCTTGACCTCGTGACCGGCCTCTTTGGCCTGGGCTTCGGTCAAGCCAAAGGACGCTACCTGCGGCTGGCAGTAGGTGGCTCGGGGCACCATACGGTAATCGATGGTTACTGTTTCGACCCCGGCAATGTGCTCGGCGGCGATGACGCCCATCGCCGAAGCCACATGCGCCAGGAGGAACTTGCCGGTCACGTCGCCGATGGCCCAGAGACCGGGCACATTCGTCGCCATACGCTCATCCACCTCGACAAAACCGCGCGGGCCAATGGTCACTCCTAATTCTTCCAGGCTCAGGCCCTTGCTGTTGGGTTTGAAACCGATGGACATCAAGGCCTGATCCGCCTCCAGCACCTTTTCGCCATCCGGCCCCGAGACCTTGACAGTCACGCCCGCTTCGGTTTTTTCCACCGAGAGCACCTTGTGACCGGCCAGCACTTGAATACCACGCTTCTGGAAAGCCTTGCCCAACTCGGCGCTGACTTCCTCATCCTCCAGCGGGATGATGCGGGGGAGCATTTCGACAATGGTCACCTGCGTGCCGTAAGAGCTCCATACGGTGGCGAACTCCACACCGATGGCCCCGCCGCCGATGATGACCACCGACTTGGGTAGGTGATTCTGCAAAATGGCTTCCCAGTAGGTGACCACCTTCTGCCCGTCCACTTCCACGCCGGGGATGGACGCGGCAGTCGCGCCGGTGGCAAGGATGATGTTCTTCGCTTTCAGCTCGCTCACCTTGCCGTCTTTATCGGTCACCTGGACCGTGTCGCGAGCGGAGATGAAGGCCGTGCCCATGTGCACATCGACGTTGTTCTTCTTCATCAGGAAGCCCACGCCCTTGGTCAGGCGGTCGGATACCTGGCGGCTGCGCTTGACGGCAGCGGAGTAATCCAGTTTGAGGTTGTCGAAGGAGAAGCCAAAATCCTTACCGCGCTCGCGCAGCAGGTGGGCCACCTCGGCGTTTTTGAGCAGGGCTTTGGAAGGGATACAGCCGACGTTCAGGCACACCCCCCCCAACCACTGCTTATCAACAATGGCGGCCTTCAGACCCAGTTGCGATGCGCGGATGGCGGAAACATACCCGCCCGGTCCCGCTCCAATGACGACGACATCATAGCTGCTCATCAAAAATCCTCCTGCTGTGCCTGTTTTAAAACCCTAAGGGTCTTAAAGACCCTTAGGGTTTAGAAATGACCCTTAGGGTTTTTTTGGTAACTGCTCAGCCAGAGGCAGAAGAGGCCTGAATTTGAGGTGTGAGTGGGGGTGCGAAGCACCCCACTCACACCTCAAATTCAGGGACTTTTCCCAGCCTCTGAGCAGCTACTTTTATTGTAGTATTAAATCACCTCATTATACCCACGTTTATCCGGTTTATCGTTAATTTTTTGTATAATATTCTTATCATGAACAAAGTGCTCCCCTCTTTTTTCGCCAAACACCGTTCCCTGGTAATATCCATCGGTGTGTTCGCCGTGGTGTGGACTCTGCTCACCGCCAACGCCATCTTGATAGAGCGCTACGCCTCGCAGCCTAAGGCCTATTTCCCTGAGTTGGCCGAGGCCTTCCTGGAAGGGCGCCTGTACCTGATCGACCCGCCCCGCACCTTGGACCTGACGGTCTTCGAAGGTCGCTTCTACGTGGCCTTTCCGCCGCTGGCCGCGCTGCTCATGCTGCCCGAAGTGGCCTTGGAAGGCTACCAAGGTGTCAACACAGTAGCCTTTTCAATCCTTTACGCTGCTTTGAGCGCCGCGCTGGTCTTTTTGACCCTGGAAGCATTTTCAAAGCAGGGTTGGACGCAGCTGAACACCCGCAGCAACCTGTGGATCACGGCCTTTTTCACGTTCAGCACGGCCCTGTGGTTGCTCACCCTGGGCGGCAGCGTGACTTATATCAGCCAGGTGCTGACGACTGCCTTTGTGGCGGCAGCGGTTTTTGCGGCTGCAGCCAGCGGCTCACCCTGGCTGGCCGGAAGCGGGCTGGCCCTGGCCATGCTGGCTCGGCCTAATGTGTTCCTCACGTGGCCTTTTCTTCTGGCCATCTGGCTGCAACGGGAAAAGGATCGCGGGCGGGCGCTGGACCTGCAGAAAATTATTGCCTGGACGGCTGCTTCCGCTGTGCCGGTGGCAATCGTAGTCGTTGGAATGCTAGCCTATAACGCGGCCCGCTTCCACAATCCCTTCGACTTCGGTTACCAGCAGATGGGTGTACTCAACCTGGTACAAGATGATCTAGCTCAACATGGACAGTTCAACCCATTTTTTATTCCGCGCAATCTGTATTTCATGCTGCTGGCTCCACCGTTCTTTGACCCACAATGTGCCGGAGGTCGCCTGGTTCCTGATCCGTGGGGAACGAGTTTGCTAATAACGGGTCCGGCCATGCTCTATGCTATCCGCGCGCGCAGCAAACAACCCTGGGTTATTGGCGCATGGGCCAGCTTGATCGCGACGGTGACGCTGTTACTGATGTACTACAACACCGGTTACAGCCAGTTTGGCTACCGCTTCAGCATGGATTTCATGCTGCCCATGGTGTGTCTGATGGCACTGGGCAGCCGCAAACGGGTTTCGGCCTGGATGATTGGGTTGATCGTGTTCGGTATCGTGGTCAACTTAATTGGAACGCTGTGGTATTACGACCGTTGGTGCTAGGTGATGAAACCTCCCCAAATTAAGATAACAGCGGGCGCAAAGCGCCCGCTGTTATCTTAATAGAGTTCTTTATTCGTTACTACTCAGCCAGAGGTGGAAGAGGCCCGAATTTGAGGTGTGTG
>CAZMMI010000471.1:0-3073 GCA_964567255.1 uncultured Anaerolinea sp. | reverse complement strand
TACTCCCCGCTGCCCCACCCGGAGCCAGAACGCTCACGGAAGCATTTTCCGCAATCCCGGCATCGGAAACTGCCGAACGAGCAGCGCTGGAAGCATAACAGGCCGGGCACTGCTGTGCAATACTTCCCATTTCTCGCCCCATGCCTGGCAGCCACCTGGACTGCCTGTTGGGGATACACCACCATCCCCAGATTTGCAATTGCCAGCATCACCAAGATCGCAATCGGTGTGGTGATGGCAGCTTCCAATAATTCCATTCCTGACTGATCTTTTTAAAAACGCATTCTTGCCTCCTGAGAATTTGAGGATCTGCCGGCGAGCCAATCCCATCGGCAGATCCGGATGGGGATATTAAATCCGACCAGCGATGTCTTGCACCACAGCCGCGATATTGCTGCCCAGCAGCTGGTAGCCGCCGTAACTGACCAGCACGACAACGGCAATAATCAAAGCGACCTCGGTCGACTCGATGTCTTTGTTATCCTGCATAAACCGCATGATTGATTTCCTCCTTTCACAAAATTTTCATAACGAGTGTTCAATGCATAAAGAGAAGAGCCGGCAAAAATCGCTACTGTGTAAAGGATTTCTTTCTTTCGCAACAACATTGCCATGCCTCCCTGAATGCCACCTGCCAGAGCGATGAAAACAAACACTACTGGTTGCTGAATCACTAGCGTAATCACCATCAAGAGCTTGGCAAATATCCCGCCTATCGCGCCGACTTCCCATAATAACCAAGTTGCCAACAAGACTGCTACCTAGAGTAAAACAGCTGGATCAAGAGGACGCGAAGGCGGAGATTACTATTACATCCCTGAGGTTCAGACAAAAGATCGGACATGGGGATGAACCAAATGCTGAAAAGTAGTAAAGGCCGCTTTGAGGACATCGGCTTTTTGTTCATCCGATAGCGACCATTTCTGCTTTAGGAGCACAAACAGACCAGAATAGCGTTTCCACTTTTTGCCTTTTTTGAGAGAAGGCGATCCTGGGATGCGTTCTTTATCGTCTACTGGCTCCTCCTCTGCGATGGGTTCGCCATAAAGCAGATCGCGCAGTTCCTCTCCTACGAGCAGACCGATCGTAAACACAAGCAATAACAGGGCAACCATTTTCTCCATGTAGACTTGCTGTTTATTCATGAGTTTCGTTAAACCCAGCAAGCTTTTCAGGTCGCGGTAAGTTTCTTCAATGGTCTAATCACAAATGACAAATTCTGCATGACGCGCGTCGGTCAGCTACGGCTGAACCATTGGCGCCGCCCGCTGCGGTTGCGGAAATAAGGGCTTGCGCTAAGCTTTTCCTAAATGACCGAATTTAGGAGAAAGCATGAAAAGAGAATGGCAAGTTCGTCATGCAGTTGCAGAATCTCCCGATGGACAAAGGCGTTGGGATTACGCCTACCAGTTCCTACTGCGCTGGATGATGGAAGAAACAGCAGAACCATCCAGTCAGGAGGCTGAAAATGAAAATTGCCCTTTATGCCCGAGTATCGACCAACCGCCAATCGCAAAGTCAAAGCATTGAACAACAGATTGAGAGGCTCCAAGAGGCTGTTCGCCAACATGCCGATTGGGAATTAGCACCAGAGCATCTATATCGCGACGATGGTTATTCGGGTGCCAAGCTCAATCGCCCAGGCTTGGATCGGATGCGAGATGCTGCCAATATGGCGGCATTCGAACTGATCTTAGTAACCGCACCGGATCGCTTGGCGCGCAAGTATGTTCATCAGGTTTTATTAATCGAAGAGTTGAAGAAACTGGGATGTGATATCCAATTCCTGGATCGCCCAATGCAAGAGGATGATCCCCACGATCAACTGCTGCTCCAAATCCGTGGGGCCGTTGCTGAATACGAGCGTAATCTGATTGCCGATCGAATGAGACGGGGACGTCAAGCCAAACTTCGAGCTGGAAAATTGTTACCTTGGACACGCGCTCCTTATGGGTATATCTTAGATCCCGAACGACCGAGAGACCCTAACCGGGTTCGGATCGACCCGGTCAAAGCCAACATAGTACGACAGATTTTCACCTGGTATACGGACCCTGAATCCAGCACTTCGTTGCACAGCGTTGTCAAACAATTGAATCAACAACAGATCCCCACTCCTCATGGGGTTAAAAGATGGAACCCATCCACAGTTCGGGGCATTTTACAATCTTCAACTTATGTTGGCATTGCCTACAGCGGACGCACTCGACCAGTCCCAGCACGGCGTCGTAAATCGGCTTTGTTGCCAGTGGGGCGGGGAGAAAGTATTCGCCCAACCTCTCTGGATGAGTGGATTGCAGTCTCTGTTCCAGCTATCATAGATCAAGAAATATTTGATGCTGCCCAAGCACGAATGAAGATGAACCAAAATATGGCACGTCGCAACAACAAGAGCCACAATTATCTACTCCGAGGTTTGGTTAGTTGCGGTCAATGCCGATTGTCCTCTACGGGTCGTCATCAAGGGGAATACCACTATTACACTTGCCGTGGACGAAGTGATGTCCATCGAGCTGCTAAGGGCGAACGCTGCACAGCTCGTTATGCGCCTGCTCTGGCTTTAGATGAGCTTGTTTGGCAAGATCTCTGCCAGATCGTAGCCAGTCCGGAATTGATTACCCATGAACTGGAACGCGCCCAGGCTGGTGAATGGTTGCCGCAAGCTATGCAAGCCAAACGCAATACCGTTCGTCAGGCCCTGGCAAGTCTGGAGCGGCAACAAAATCGGCTTTTGGAGGTGTACCTGGCAGAAATTATCATGCGAGATGAATTTGAGCGAAAGCGGCAGGAGTTGGCCCAAACTCAAAACGGTCTCCAGCAACAACTGAGACTATTGGATTTGCAAGCCCAGAAGCAAATCGAAATACTTTCACTGGCGAACAACATCCAAGAATTTTGCAATCGGATTCAGCCAACCCTGCATAAATTGAGTTTTGAACAGCGTAGACAACTGGTAGAATTGTTGATAGATCGAGTAGTGGTTGACAATGAAAAAGTCGAAATCCGCTATGTTATACCGACCAACCCAAGCGGTGAAAACACTCGCTTTTGTCATTTGCGTACAGACTATCTC
>CAZMMI010000470.1:0-3078 GCA_964567255.1 uncultured Anaerolinea sp. | reverse complement strand
CGCAGGAGAGCCTTTGTTTTGCTTTACCTCCCCCTTCAACTTGCGTTACAATGATGTTAACAAACGTACAAAGAATGACATCCAGGAGGGTCTGTTATGGCTCCAAGCCGCATTGGCATTCTAACCGCAGGAAGCGACTGCCCTGGCATTAATGCCGCAATCCGCGCCTTCGGCAAAGCTGCTTACTCCGACTTCAACATGCACCTCATCGGGTTTGCCGATGGTTTCGACGGATTGGTTCAAGATCGCCCGATCGAAATCGAGCAGGCAGCTCTTTCGAACATCCTCACCAGCGGCGGCACCATCTTGGGCGCCAGCCGCCTGCAGCCCGGCCAGTTCGCCGTGGGTCAAACCGGCGACCGCCTTCATGCTGCGCTCGACACCTACAAACGCCACAACCTGGATGCCCTGGTTTGTTTGGGCGGTGGAGAAACTCTCGCCAACACCTACCACCTCATGCAGCACGGCCTCAACGTTGTCTTCCTGCCCAAATCCGCCGATAACAGCGTCCCCGGCACAGACAATTCCATCGGCTTCAACACCGCTCTCGAAATTGCCACCGAAGCCATCGACCGGCTTCACTCCACGGCTCACAGCCACCACCGCATCATGATTGTCGAACTCATCGGCATGGAAGCCGGCTGGCTCACCCTGGGCGCGGGTCAAGCCGGCGGCGCCGATGTCATCCTCTTGCCCGAAGTCCCCTATGACATCAACGTTGTTGCCGAAGCCATTCTCTCGCGCAATGAAGCCGGCAAGCGCTTCAGCATCATCGCCGTCTCCGAAGGCGCCCGCACCCGCGAATCGGTGCAGTTCTTCGAACAGGTGCGCCAGGTGAACGCCGACCTGCGCAACGGGGAAGAGCGCGAAACCGTCGCCGCTACCCTGGACCGGATCGAGAACCGCGCCGTCGGCAGCACGCTCCTGCTCGCCAACCGCCTCGAACACCTCACCCACCTCGAAACGCGCACCTCCATTCTCGGTTACCTGCTGCGCGGCGGGGTGCCTTCCGCCGGTGACCGCATCCTTGCCACCAAACTTGGCACGGCCTGCGCCGAACATGTCGCCAACGAGCAGTACGGCATCGCCCTGGGCTCGCGTTGCGGGGCTATCGAAGCCACGCCGCTGGGCGAGTTGTTCAACAAGGTCAACACCCTGCCCCTCGACCACCCCTGGATCAGCAGCGCTCGTCGAGTGGGGGTCTGTTTCGGGGATGAAAACCATACCCCGTAATCAGATAGCTTTTGAGCGTATCGCTCTGCTATCATGCAGTGTTATAAAGCAAGAATCAGGCTTACCTGATCTTAAACACTCACTCTCTTAAAAGAGGTTACCTATGCCCCAAGAACGTACTCGAAAAATCGTCATTACTGCCATCATGGCTGCAATCGCCATCTTCCTCGGCCTCACCCGTTGGGGGTTCATCCCCTGGTTTGGCGGCATCTCGCTCACCATCATGCCCGTTCCCGCCATCATCGGCGCCATCCTCGAAGGCCCCATTGTGGGTGCTTTGATCGGCCTGATCTTCGGTATCTTCAGCATGATTCAAGCTGCGGTGGCCCCCAACGGCCCCGGTGATACCATTTTCACCAACCCGCTCATCTCGGTGCTCCCGCGCCTGTTCATCGGCCCGGTGGCCTGGCTGGTCTGGCAAGGCCTCAAACGCTGGCCCGTGGTCGGCTTGATCGTCTCCGGCGCCGCCGGCAGCATCACCAACACCCTTCTCGTCCTGGGCATGATCGGCATTCTCGGCCTCTATCCCTGGGAAGTCATTGGCCCGGTAGTGGTTGCTAACGGCCTGCCCGAAGCAGGTGTCTCTGCCTTCATCACCCTGGTGGTCGTCGCCGCCTGGAAGCGCATTCAGGTCGGCAAACAAACCGGCTCCAAGCTCTAACCTCCTATTTCCTAAATTTATGCTGCGGAGGCTTGGCAGCACCGCAGTAGGCGCCCATTAAAAAAGGCATCAGGGAGGTTTTGTCGCACGAAGTGCGGCAAAACCTCCCTATTTCTTTTTTTTCAGGCGGGCAAAGCCCACCATTCACAACCGACTACGGTTTGGTGCAGTGCTACAGCCCCTCGCCTAAAGATCAAATTCAGGCGTATTTCTCTCAGTTTACAAAAACAGAATCCCAGCCGCCAACAGCCCCGCGATGATCAAGCACACCCAATCGCGGGGTTGCATTTTTAACTCCGCAAGCGTCGAGCGCGGCCCCGATCCATAGGCCCGCGCGTCCATCGCCAGGGCCAGGTTCTCCGCCCGGTGCAGGCTGGTCATGAACAACGGCACCAACATGGGCACAATCTGGCGAATCCGCGCAAAGAAGCTGCCGGGGCGGGAATCCCAATCTGCTCCGCGCGCCGCTTGAGCCTTGGCAATCCGCTCCGCCGAAAGCGCCAGCAATGGCAAGAAACGCAAGGTAATTTGTACCATCATCACAAAATCATCCACCGGGATGCGCAACGCGCTCAGCGGCTTCAGCAGCCCGTTCAACCCCTGCGTCATCTGCGTGGTCGAGGTTGTATAGGACATAATCCCCAGGAACAAGATCAAACCACAGAAGCGCAGCAACAACGCAACACCAAAGCGCAGGTCGTGCAAAGTCAAAACCAGCCGCCCCCACGACCACAGCACCGGCGGGTTATCCGGCCCGGCGTTCCACAGCACTTGCAGCACTGCCAGGATCAGCAGGAAAGGCAGCGGAGCCAGCAGCGCGCGTAAAGCATACTTGAAGGGGATTTTCCCTAACCATAAGCACACCAATGCCGCGCCCAACCCCAACGTCAAACCCCACAACCCGGGCGCAAAGGTCAGCGCCATCACCACCAGCACCACCGCCAGCAGCCGTGCCCTGGGGTCCAGCCGGTGCAGCGTCGAATCAACCGGCAAGTATTGCCCGATAGGGATATTGCGCATGAACTCAAACCGGCTCATTGCGCCCCTCCTGAGTTGCAAGCCCGCAAGGACTCGGCCAGCGCATCCGGTGTCACGATTCCCTTCGGGATCGGCCAACCCTGTTCTTGCAAGCGAGCTGCCGTGCGCACCACCAGGGGTGGTTCCAGCCCGGCTTCGGCCAGGCC
>CAZMMI010000469.1:0-3086 GCA_964567255.1 uncultured Anaerolinea sp. | reverse complement strand
ATCGGCAACCAGCTCGTGATTCAAGGCGAATAACATCTCGTAAAAGTAATTCATCCCCTGCTCGAACATGTGCTGCGCGCTCGTCAGGCTGCCACGATCTACCCACAACTGGGTCAGGCGGTTGACGTACCACTCCGAGAGCGTCAGCCCCGCCATCAACATGTAGCGCCGCTCTTCGGGGCGCAAGGGCACCTTCTCCGCCAGCAGTTCGGCAATCTTGCCCTGGGGGTCATAGACAATCTCGCGCTGCGTATACGTCCAGCGCCGGGCCATGTCCCAGGCTGCGTCGAGGTCGTCCTCATAATCCGACAGCCAGATCTGCACCTCCAGGCCGTCGATGTGCAAGAATTTCTCCTTCAACGACAGATCGGCTCCGCGCTGCTGGAAGATGGCAATGTCGATATCCGCATGGGCGTCAAAATACCCGCGCGGAATGGCCCCCAGCAGGACGATGCCCACCACATCCGGGCGCATGTAGTCCTGTACGAAAGCCCGTGCAATGGCGGTCGCTTTAGCCAGCAGGGCCGGGTCGGAATTTTGAATTTGAAACGTTACGCTCATGCTTCCTCTCCTCCAATGTCTAACCGGATCGAGACCCGGTCGCCCAGCAAGAGACCCTCCGCCCTCTGCACACTCACACGGATGGGTGCCAGGTAGCGCCCGTCCTTTGGGAATAGGGAAGTCTTCCACTCCGTCTCCCCAATCCGCGCCCGCACCGGGATCACCCCCCAACCGTAGGTGACCAGCCCAGAGAGCGCCTTGATCTCCCGACTCTGCTCCTCCGGCACAGCCACAAAGAGGTAGGGCGCCGGCCCGCGCCAGTAGATGATTTCACCCTCAAATTCAAGGGTCTTGCGAATCATGTGACTCAGCCAGTTTTTCTCTGTTGGCATGATGCTATCTCCTGGCGTAATGATAACCCATTCGCAAACACTCAGAAGATGAAGAAAGATCCCGGATGAGGTGTTTCGTAGAGGCAATTCATGAATTGCCTCTACGAAACACCTCAAATTCGGGATTCCTTTCTACCCAGTTTCCAACCTTTTCGGCCCATCTCCTGTATGATTCATATATGCACATCACCCCAGAAAACTCCCCCGACGACCTCGCCGCCATTCGCCGTCTGAAACGCGGTGACATCGGCGGCCTGGAAACTCTCGTCGCCCGCTACCAGCGCCAGGCCGTGCAAACCGCTTACCTGATCACTCACGACGAACCGCTGGCTGAAGATGTGGTTCAGGACACCTTCGTGCGCCTCTACCAGCGCATCAGCCACTTCGACGAGAGCCGCCCTTTCGGCCCCTACTTCATGCGCAGCGTGGCCAACGCCGCCCTCAACGCCGCCGAGAAGACCCATCGCTGGGTGCAGTTTGGACCCGACACGGATGTCCAGGCTCTGGCCGATCTCCTGACCGCCTCCGAGTCGGTCGAGGCCCAGGCCGAACGCGCCCGCCTGCGGCAAGCCATCGCCGCGGCCCTGGCAGCCCTGCCACCGCGCCAGCGCCTGGCCGTCGTCCAGCGCTACTACTTGGGCATGACGGAAAGCGAGATGGCTGCATCGCTGGAAGCAGCCCCCGGCACGGTCAAATGGCTGCTCAACAACGCCCGCCGCCGCCTGCGCGGTTTGCTTCGCCCGGAAAGGAGCGTAGAATGAACCCCAACCCGCCCTCCCGCCTGCTGCATGAGCTCTCCGACGAGCGCGTCCCGCAAGACCTCAACCTCCTGCCCCGCATCCACGCGCAGATCGAGACCTATCGTCGAGTAACGCGCAAAACTGCCATCCGCGTCGCCGCGCTGCTCGTGGTGGTCGTCCTGCTGTCTGTACTCTTCACCCGCCCCGCCGTGGTTTCGGCCCTCAGAGAAATGTTCGGCTTCATCCCCGGCGTGGGCCGCGTCGACCAGTCTGCCCCTCTGCGCGTGTTGGCCTACCCCGCCACCTCAACCAGCGGCGACTATACCCTCGACGTGAAAAGCGCCGTGCTGGACTCCAACCGCACGGTCATCGACTATACCATCACCGGCACATTTCCCACCTGGGGCGACCCCGCCCTCAAACCTGAGGTCTGCGTCCTCACGCCCCTCTTGCGCCTGCCTGACGGCAACGAGTTGAGATGGCTCAGTCAGGAAAACAGCCCCAGCGCATCCGGCCTCCAACTGCAAGTCATCTACCCCGCCCTTCCTCCCTCCGTTGACCGCGCCATCCTGATCTTCCCTTGCCTGCCCGAGCTGCCCACCGGCGAGGGCCCCCAAAACTGGCACTTGCCGCTGGCCTTCGCCCCCGCTCCGCCCGATCTGACCGTCTACCCGGTCATCGACTTGCCCACAAGTACCCCCGAGACGGCGGCTGGACAGGGCTGGATGCAGCTCGAATTGCAAGGCGCGGCGGTTCTCGAAGACGGGTATTACCTCCAGGCTGCGCTGCGCTGGCAAGAGGACCCTTCGATCAGCGAAGTCGAAATCTCCCCCGATGCCCTGCGCCTGGAGGATGCCGCCGGTGAAGCCGTCTCCGTCTGGTTCGCCGACCAGTTTTCGCTGCCCGCGCCTGCCGAGGAGCGCTCGCTGGCCTTGAACCTGCAAACCTCCGCCGTTACCGCGCCCGGCCCCGCCCGCCTGTTCGTCGATTACGTCATCGTCCGCCAACCCGCCTCGGCCCGCTTCACCTTTGATCCCGGTGCCGACCCCCAGCCCGGCCAAACCTGGCAGTTGGATCAGGCCTTGGACGTGAACGGCCAGGCGCTGACCGTGCGCTCGGCAGAGTACCTCCAACCTGCGCCAGGCGAGCCCGCAATGCTCATGCTGCACCTGGAAGCCGACCCCGAAGTGTTCCTGGTCACGGCGCTGGACCCCGAACACGAGACCCTGGGAGGCGGCGGCTCACCCAACACGGATTACACTCCCTTTCGGGCTGCCATTCGCTATCCCGGCGGTTTCCCCAACCAGCCCATCACGGTCGAGATCACCACCCTCGCCCTGCGCCGCAGCGGCCCCTGGTCGGTCGAATGGACGCCTCCAGCGGCGACACCCGCGCCGGTCGACCCAAATCCCACCCCCGTTGCGCCTGCTCTGCCGCTGGAACAAGGCTACTG
>CAZMMI010000468.1:0-3101 GCA_964567255.1 uncultured Anaerolinea sp. | reverse complement strand
GCACACCACATACACCTCAAATTCAGGCCTCTTCCACCTCTGGCTGAGTAGGTACGAATAAGGTTTAGAGGTGCATTGTGGTTGATATCTACGAACAACTGGCTCGTTTTCTGGACGAACTGCCGGGCGGGTTTCCTCCCAGCGAAAGCGGCGTGGAGGTGCGCATCCTGCGCCGCCTGTTCACGCCAGAGGAAGCCGCCATCACCATGCACTTGAGCCTGCTCTCCGAAGAGGCGCACGTCATCGCTCACCGGGCAGGGCTGCCGGTGGAGCAGGCCCGCGACCTGCTGGAGAGGCTGGACCGCAAGCGGCTGATCTACTGCTTCCCCGAGGAAGGCAAACCGCGCACCTACATGGCCCAGCAGTTCCTGGTGGGCTTTTGGGAAAGCCAGGTTGACCGCCTGGACCGCGAGCTGGTGGAAATGTTCGAAGAATACTTGCCCACCTACGCGCAATCGGGAAACTGGGCCAAAATGCCGCAGTTGCGCACCATCCCTGTGCGCGAAGATATTCCCCACCAGGGAACGGTGTTGAGCTACGAGAACGTAACCGAAATGATCGCCGAGCATCACACCTTCGCGGTGGCCAACTGCATTTGCCGGCAAGAGATGCGCATTTTGGGTCACAACGACGGCAAGCCCCTGGAAACGTGCTTGAGCTTCGACGGCGGCGCCGATTACTTCGTGCGCACCGAACGCGGGCGCTACATCACCCGCGAAGAAACCCTGGCCCTGGTGGCCGAGGCGGAGCGCAGCGGGTTAGTCCTTCAGCCCGGAAACAGCCGCTCGGCAGGAAATATCTGCATGTGCTGCGGTTGCTGCTGCGGGGTGCTGCGCGGGGCCAAGCTGCTGCCCCGCCCGGCAGATATGATCGCCAGCCCGTTCTTTGCTGTGGTGGACGAGGCGCACTGCGCAGGCTGCGGAACGTGCCTGGAGCGCTGCCCCATGGACGCGATCAGTCTGCCCACGGGCGTCGCCGAGGTGGACCTGGCTCGTTGCATCGGCTGCGGACTGTGCGTGACCACTTGCCCCAGCGAGGCGCTGGCATTGCAGCGCAAACCCGACGCCCAGCAGCCGCGCGTGCCGCGCAACGTGGTAGAGCTAAATATCCGCATGGCCCAGTCACGCGGAAAATTGGGGCCGGGATCGATGATCCGCATGGTTGCCCGCTCGGCAGTCGACCGGGTCATTTCCAAAGGTAGCGAATCAAAAGAAGAGGAGAATCCCCGAATTTGAGGTGTATGAATTCGGGGCTCTTTCACATCTGGGCGCGAGTTCGATCAAAGAAAAAGGAGTAAGCGATGCAATACCGACCGTTGGGACGAACCGGGTGGAACGTTTCCACCATCAGCTTTGGGGCCTGGGCCATTGGGGGCACGTGGGGAACCGTGCAGGATGACGAATCGATGGCGGCGTTGGAACGAGCCGTGGATTTGGGCGTCAACTTCTTCGATACTGCCGACGTGTACGGCGACGGGCGCTCGGAGCACTTGATGGCGCAGCTCAAGCGCTCGCGCAAAGAGGAGATTGTCATTGCCACCAAGGCCGGGCGGCGGCTGGACCCGCACGTGGCCGAAGGCTATAACCGCCAGAACCTGACGGCCTTCGTGGAGCGCTCGCTGAAGAATTTGCAAGTCGAAGCCATCGACCTGCTGCAACTGCACTGCCCGCCCACCCCGGTGTACTACATGCCCGAGACGTTTGGCGTGCTGGACGACCTGGTGCAGGCTGGAAAGCTGCGTTATTACGGCGTGAGCGTGGAGAAGGTGGAAGAGGCCCTCAAGGCCATCGAATACCCCAACGTGCAGACCGTGCAAATCATCTTCAACATCTTCCGCATGCGCCCGGCGGAATTATTCTTCCAGGAAGCCATTCGCCGCAAGGTGGGCATTTTGGCCCGGGTACCGCTGGCCTCAGGCATGCTCACAGGCAAGATGCGCAAAGACACCGCCTTCGAGAAAGATGATCACCGCCTGTTCAACCGGCAGGGCGAGGCCTTTGACCGCGGCGAGACCTTCTCGGGCGTAGATTACGAGACCGGGCTGGCGGCGGTGGAGGAACTAAAATCGCTGCTCCCGGCGGGGATGAGCCTGACGCAGTTTGCCCTGCGCTGGATTTTGATGTTCGACGCGGTAACCTGCGCCATTCCGGGGGCCAAGCGCCCCAGCCAGGCCGAAGAGAACATTGCTGCGGCAGATTTGCCGGCCTTCAGCGCGGAGACCATGCAAAAGGTGCGCGCGATCTATGACGAAAAGATCCGCCCGTTGGTGCATCACTACTGGTAAAAAAAACGAAAAAACACATTCAGCCCCAGCAAAGCTGGGGCTGAATGTGTTTTTTCGGGGCAATTCGATTACGGCAACGACAAAATTTTAAAGAAGTTCCAGAGCCGAAACGCGCCCATCAACGGCTTCGCCTTCCACCCACAGGTGGTTGTAGATCTGGAACAGTCGCTCGGCGGTGCGGGCAACAAACGCATCCATCTCGGCGGCGGAGAGGTAGATATAGGGGCGGTCCAACATCTCGCGGACGCGCTCCGTGTCGGATTGGTAATACTCTTGGATGTAAGCGATTCGCTGCTGAACGGCCTCGACAGGCAGGAAGGGCAGGTCGGCGCGGTTGTAATCGCAATGCAAGAAGACGCGCCAGAAGAGGCTCTCGGGGTGCTCTCGGACAAAGCGGTGATCCAGCCCGTACCAATCCTTCTTGACCTCCCAGATAAAGTCCTTGTCGGCGGAAAATTGCTCGGCGAAGCGGCGCTTGGTGGGACGTCCAATATCGATCGACCAGCAATTGTCGGTGATGAGGTGGAAAAAGTAGCCCAGGAGGAAAGAAAAACTCAAGGCGTCTGAGGGCGAGCCACGCAAAGGCAGCAAGTGTTCGCGGTAGAAGAGCAAGTCGTTGTGGTGGTATAAAGTGCCCTTGGCCTCAGGGGTAACAAAGTGGGTCACCTCGGGTGGCGGGGTGAAGTTCTCCCATTTTTCATCGGGGATGCCCGAGTCGGGGGCAATGTTGCCGATGGAAAAGAGTTGCTCATCGAGACCAGCGATGCGAGCCAACAGGTCTTCGGTGATGCGCAGATGCACGATCCAGGATGCCATA
>CAZMMI010000467.1:0-3113 GCA_964567255.1 uncultured Anaerolinea sp. | reverse complement strand
TGAGGTGTACGCCCGCAACAACGACAAACCGATCATCAAGCCGTTCATGCTGGTCGTGGCCACCGATACGACTCATGCCGACGCTCTGCAGCAGGTCATTGAGGGTGATACCTTCTTCGAGGGGCGGTACAAGGGCAAGGTCATCCAGGTCCACTCGAACATCCGCGGGCAGGAGAAGGACGAGAACATTCAGCAGCTGCTGACCGTAGAACATCCGGACAATCCGGTGGAGATCGTCATCCACGTCAACATGCTCAAGGAGGGCTGGGATGTAACCAATCTCTACACCATTGTCCCGTTGCGCGCAGCGAACTCGCGCACACTCGTAGAACAATCCATCGGTCGCGGCCTGCGCCTGCCCTACGGCAAGCGGGTGGGTGTACCCGCAGTGGATCGGCTGACCATCGTTTCTCATGACAAGTTTCAGGAGATCGTAGATCACGCCAGTGATCCCAACTCGATCATCCGGGCAGGCGTGGTGATTGGGCGCGACATTCCCGAGGCCGGCCGAAAGCCGGTAGAGGCAAAGAGCGCATTCGAGCTGTTAATTTCCGGGGGTGTATCCCCTGCCCTGCCTGCAGCGGATGGGCGACCCGCCATCGAGCAGAGACAACTATTTGAGAGGCCGCAGGAACAGGCGGTTGCCAAAGCAACGTACCAGGTCATCAAGCAGTACGAGCGTCTCAAGGGCAGCGACCAGCTCAATAACCCGGATGTCCAGCGGGAGATCGTGAAGAAGGTGCAGGAGATGATTCGGCCAGTGCAGGGCATGCTTGAAGGGACCACGGAGGGGGTGAACGTGGTCGAGGTTGTACAGAGGACCACGGACCTCTACCGCGAGCTGTCTATCGACGTGCCAAAGATCGTGGTCGTACCCCAGGGCGACGTATGTTGTCGCTATGAGGACTTCGACCTCGACGCGCGGAACATCAATATGCAACCGGTCGCACAAAACATTTTGATTCAACATTTACATGAGAATCAACAATATCGGCTTCAGGATGGGTCGGGCATTATCAAGGAGAGAAGACCCGAGGATTATCTGGTTCGTGGATTGATTGACTTCGATGACATCAGCTACGACGAGCATGCCGTGCTGCTTTATAAGTTGGCGGGACAGGTTGTTGCGCGGCTTCGCTCGTATCTCACAGATGAGGAGGACGTAACGAATGTTCTGCAATATCACCAGCAGCCGTTGGTCAATCTGATTCATTCACAGATGCAGCAGCACTTCAGGGAAACAGCCAGTACCTACCAGGCCCATGTGACGCGGGGCTTCCACACGTTACGGGCCAACAACTATTCGGTTGCTGCCGATGAGAGCGTACGCGATTTTCGCGCCGATGTCCCCGAGGGTCAGCGCAATCGCATTGGCACGATGGTGTTTGGTGGCTTCAACAAATGTCTGTACCCGATTCAGAAGTTCGATTCTAATCCAGAGCGCCGCTTCGCCGTGATCCTGGAGAACGACGGCGATGTCCTCAAGTGGTTCAAGCCCGGCCAAGGGGACTTCCAGATTCACTATAGTCATGAGGAAGCCTACGAACCCGACTTTGTCGTTGAGACAATGAGCGAGAAGTTTCTATGCGAGCCAAAACGGGCGAGTGAGCTGTCGGACGAGATCGTCCTTGCCAAGGCGGATGCCGCAGCGACCTGGTGTAAGCATGCAACGGCCCACGCCCGGGAAAACGGCGGTAAACCCTGGAGGTACCTGCTGATCCCCCACGACCAGATACAAGAGCAGATGACCCTTGGGGGTTTGGCGGCACGATGCGAGGTTCGTGCCAGGAGCTTAAGATAGCTCAATAGGTTATCTACTATGATGAATCGGCACCTCAAGTGCCCATTCATCATATGCAGAGCAATTTGGGAAACGTGGTGCTGTTAATCCATTATAGTCAAAATGGTATCCCTATTCAGAGGATATACACTTGCCAATGATACACCTCGGAGCAAAATCAAGATCGCCGGAGAGATTGGCGCGGCATCAGGTTACGCAAAAAGCAGAGTGTGATTTCTCCCATTTCCGTCTTACACGGTTACATACTTTGTTCTGGGTGTTTCCGGCTACGGCATAATCTATTCTGAGCGAACCATCATGGCTACATTGTGGATTTTTGAAACACATAAACAAGAATATTTGGATGACTGCAAATCGTTCCAGGTTTACGGAGCAGATGACCCTCACCTATTGGGAGTTTGTGGAGTCTCAGAAGGTGACTCTGTGTTAATAAGGCTGAAATTCTGGAACAAGAATAAAAACGAATATGGGTACCTTGGGCCTTTTATTGCCTCTTCAAATAGCCAAAGAACCTGGGTGTCATCGGTTGTCGCACATGATGGGATATGGAGCAAAATCGAAGCTGACCCCGCTAATTCGCCAAGATGGCTACGGAGATTTCCGTGGTGCCTTTTTCTTGATCCTGCGCCGAAGTATATTGCTGAATTAAGAATCCTGCAATCGACGGAAAACATCCAGGCATGCAGACCTATCACGGGCAATCGTATTGAGGAAACACTTGCCAGCTTAATTCAGGACGAATTCCTCCCTGAATCAAAAATAAAGGGTTACCGAACCAAGAGAGGTGTGTGGGTGCGTTCCCGTGCCGAGCACATGATCGACGATTGGTTCACCGACCGTGGAATTGTCACCTATTACGAAAAGTCAATTTATCTGGACTCGATACGAATCACGCCAGACTGGTATATTCCACGCATCGATACATATGTCGAGTTTCTCGGTCTCAGAGGTGATCCATCATATGACAGCATGTGCGCACAAAAGGAGCGAACCTATAAAGACAACAGCATTCGCTTCGTCACTTTGGTTGACCAGGACTTAGGAGATCTTGACAGAAGTATTCCTCAAAAGCTGCCGGAATTAAGGAAGATGGGGATACGGTAATGTCACCAAAAATCTATAAGGTGCACACGGATAATTTCGGCCGGTTAGCCGCTTGCATTAAATATGGGATGTACGGTGTAACCGCAACCGCAATGCGTGAAATGCCCCGAGAATTAGCGGGCATCAGAACAGGGGATATTGTTTTCATCAGTGAGAGGGAAGTTTCCAATAATGCCCTGTTCGGCCCATTTTATGTTATCAGTGACCG
>CAZMMI010000466.1:0-3118 GCA_964567255.1 uncultured Anaerolinea sp. | reverse complement strand
ATTATCCTCGTAGACCATCAAATCCAACTTATCGCTTCCTTCAGCAAGACTGCGATCCATAACAACCCGCGCCAATTTCTCACCCAATCCCAGGCCTCGCCATCGCGTCCGAACCCAGAGACTGAATAACCAGTGCCCTCCCCAGGCAGAATCCCCAGAATTACGTACCAACTCCACAAATCCGGCATGACGGCCGCTTATTAAGCCTACCCAGCGCGTTACCCTCTGATAGTCATGGGAAGTATCAGCAGGAGAACGCTCGACTGCCCATAAATCGTATATCGCATGAATGTCTTCATCGCTGGCCTCACGAACGAACATATTGGTGGCAAGGTGCTTCCCCGCCCAACGATAAATGTTCAAGGATTGGGCTTTCGCAAGAAGAGTCACCAAATTTTGGGCAGGATCCACAACACCTCGCTACATAACCGCCAAGATGCCGCGCCGCACCAACTCAGTCACCAGGCCGACCACATCTCGCTCAATCTCGCCAGCGGGCGCATCATACTCGGCTGCCAGATCAGCAGAAATATCCCGCAAAGTTTTAACCCCATCCAGCCTGGACCATATCGCCCGCCCGGTTTCGTTGAGCGAATAAAACTCATCCTCCATATCGCCAATCCCAGCGGTCAATGGAATGATGATCAATTCGCCTTGGATTTCCCGCGCCACTACGTCTTCCGAGCGATCACAAACACTGTCAGCGGTTACTTCAATTTGCATACAAATCCCTCTCCTACCCCCAGACCATCGTGCCTAAAGTTCAGTATTTACAAAACGCGCTACCCGCTCTCGCCATTCCGCTTCGGGAAGTTCCCAGGAGCGCTCACCTTCGATCAACAGGCCTAAATATACTGCCTGGGCATGAGCCACCTGGCACAGATACTCTACGGGGGTATCCAGCGTGCCGTGCTCCATCCAGGACTTCGCCGGGCACTGCTCACACAGCCCCTTGAGAAAACAAACCGCGCAACGGCGCAGGTAGTCGGGGTTTTGCGCACGCATCTTTCGCCATGTTGGGAACACTTCATCCATAGCATACTGCAACCCGTCCCCGCTCTCTGCCCGCGATGAGAGATCAAAGACCATTTCAGGCGCGCGCAGCCCCATACACATCTGCGCATTTCCGTAAGCGTCCACGCACACACCTAACCCCGCTCCACAGGCGAACAACTTGTCTCCAGGCGGGCCCATGAATTTGCCGGCAAACTCGCGCATTCCACGGCGGTATTCGGGATTACGCGCCAAAACCGCCACCGTCTCCGCCGGCGACAGGCGCAGCGCGGCGATGCCGCGGTTCTTCAACGGGTCATCTCTGCGCGTCCGCAAATCGAAATTCATTCCATAGCCGGGTCTCTTGCCCTCCAGCGCGGGCAGTTCTGCCGCAAAGGTCTCAAACTCGGTTGTCTCAACCCGGTTGGAAGGCAGCAAGCTTTGCTTGACCACAAAGGGAATCTTGTATTCCTTCAACAGGCTAACGCCGCGCCAGAATTCGGTAAATGCTCCCCGAGTTGCAGCAGCGGCATCATACGACTCAGCCCGCATTCCATACACAGTCACTTCCACCGGGCGCCCCGGAGGAATTCGCGCCAGCAGTTGGGCGATTTCCGGCGTGATCCTGCGGGCATTGGTAAACAGGATCACCCACATACCCAGGCGGCGAGTAAACAGGTACAACTCCGCAAAATCCTCGCGCAGCAGCGGCTCGCCCCCGGTAAAGCGCACGGTCATGCAGCCAAGCGCAGCCGCCTCCTGCAGCAATCTCTTCACCATCTCTGTACTCATCTCTCGCGCACGGGCGTTGGCGTCGTGCTCGGGCTGGTTGATCAAACAGTGTATACAGTCGTTGTTGCAGCGCTCGGTCAGCTCAATATCCAAATGAGCCAGTTGGGGAAAAATAATCCCAGCCTGGTGCGATTTAACTTCAGTAACATACTGGGGGGGCGTCATCTCAGCCTGCCACCATTATTTTTTCCATTGCGCACCCATTGAAAATTGCCTTACGTCCACAAATCCCCCAAAACATTCACCGCAAAATCAACTTTTGTTGTTATTCTGGCACGGCGGTCCGCATTTATCTTCATGAGGCCCAGGAGAGAAATAACAACCGTTCTTTTTTGCCTCCCAACCCGCGCCAAGAATCTCGTCCTTACATCCCAAAAGCACTGCCTCCCCAGGTTTGCTGCGAACTACTACTAATAGTTCTGCTCTCTTCTATTGGAGTTTAAGACCGCAAATTTTCATCGCCATGGACAACGAAATCTTTAATTAACTCGGCTTTAGCTCACCGCAGGGTCCTCCAGAACAGTCTTGGCCGGGATAAGGACGTTCGGAGGCACAATCCGAGACATTGAAGTTAGGCCCTGTACTACCGCCTTGAATATGTTTACACCAAGTAAGCACTGCCTCAGCCGGCCTGCTGCGCACCACCACCAACAGCTCCGGATTTGCCCACTTCTTTTTCGTCAGCGCTTTCATCGCCCACCTCGTGAAATAAAACGATATTTATCCAAATAACTCTATCATTTATTCTTGGACAAATCAAGCACGTTACCCTCCAACATGTGTTTCAATATCATAACAATTTCACCACTCTTGGTGAAACGCATCTTGTAACAAGGCACTTCTCCCGCCAAAGCATCGATTGCCGTGAGGGTCTGATCCCACCAGTCAACCGTGACGAAGGGCTTGATAACACATGCCAGCAACCGTTTTGCATTTTCGCCAGGCTCCGAAATAAGCAGCAGTTCATTTTCCTGCGCCTGCTCCAGGAAAAAGACCGCTCTCAACGGTGCCGATGCCGCCGAGACATCGGTAATATCGCCGTGGTTCCAACTGCCGTAGACGCGCCAGCCGTCTTTATAACGTCGCACAATATTGCGATCGTCGCACAAGATTTCCACTTCCTCGCCTGAGTCCATCAGCATTCGGGTGGTTGTTGTCTTGCCCGCCTCGGAATGCCCCACGAATAAGACACCGTTTCCATTCAGGATTGCCCCCGCGGAGTGCAAAAAGAAGCCTTTGCGCTGCGACAGAAGCTGCGCCAGCAGGATTTGATCGGTGACCATCTGGGTGACCGCATTTCCACCACCTTTCAAGAACCAATCACTATTCTGAT
>CAZMMI010000465.1:0-3120 GCA_964567255.1 uncultured Anaerolinea sp. | reverse complement strand
CCGTCCCGGTGTCCTACCGGGAGGGCAAGTGTCGGCGGTCTGGCGAGAGCCCCGCTCATAAACTGACTTTTCCGAGTTGTTTGGCAGCGGGTCGCGCAGCAGGTGGGGTAGGGTGCCTAACTAAAATGTGAAAGGTGGCAGCGTCAAAGATGATTGACCGATCTCAAGCAATATCCCAGGGGGCGATGTCCCGGCTGGACTGTAGCGCTTCCAGGATGGGCTCGCGCAGATGGGGTAAATGGTCGGCGGCGGCTGAGACCAGGCCAAAGCAACCCGCAATCATCATGTCGCCGTAAGGGGAGGCAAAATAGGGTTGCAGGGATGATCCTCTGAGAAGCGAGCGACGCGGGCCGGTCACTACCAGGGGCGTGTCGTGCAGTCCGAGCTGGAGGGGGTGGTGTTGGTAAAGCAACGCGCCGTGCCCGTGGTGGTTGAAGACCTCGGCGTGGGTGAGCGTGCCCGCGGCCAGCCCGCGCAGGAGTTTCTCCAGGGCGGGGCGGTCGAGAAGGCCGGTGTGGTGTTCGAAAACGCCTTCGATGCCCGCGGAGCCCAGGCGGAAGGCCAGGGTGTGGAAGTTGCCCACGTTGGCGATCACCGTCTGAGGCTGGGCAGCCACGAATGGGTCGAGGGCGGCGCCCAGGACGGCGGCGGGGGCGGTGTCCATGACGATCAAGGGTGCAGGCAGCGCTCCGGCGGAGTCGGCTACGGCTTGCAGGCGAGTCATGATGGCTGGGATGCGCTCTGCGGGGAAAGCAAAAGCGCTCAGGCGATTTTCGGCGCGAATGCGATCATCAAGATAATCAAAGCGAAACTGGCGATCAGACACATCCGACGGGGCAGCCCCGTGATCAAAAACGGCCACCGCAACGGCTGAGAGACCATCCAGGGACACACCAAATTCGGCGAAAGCCCGGCGGATGGCGTGAAAGTCAAAGTCGCGCATTTCGATGCGTTCGACGGAAGAGCTGAGTCCAGCCAGTTCGGTTTCACCCAGTACTTGAATGCCGGTTTCCTGAACGGCGTCCAGATCGTCGTTGAGGGTGCGAGCGGCGGCAGGGGTGGCAAAAACTTTGAACCCGGCTTTGAGGTGCGCCTCGATGGCCCAGGCGCACGGGCCCCCGCCCATGGTCACACCGTGTAAGGCAATGGTTACGCCGCGCCGGGTTGCAGATTCGATCTTGTGGCGCACGATCATGGTGGGCGAAGGCAGCACCAGTTTAAAACTGTTTTCGACGTTCAAACGCGCATCGAATAACAGAATGTCTTGCGTCCCGGTGCCAATATCTACAGCAAGAATTTGCATCGCTTCTTAATTCGCAGGGCGCCGCCCATAGATTTGAAGGACCGGAAGCACAGCCAGGATACCGTTGTTGTCGTTGATCAAAGGCCCAACCACTTCTTCCGTAGCTTTCACCACCCTGTCTACCAGGGCTTGCGAATCGACCAGGGTGATGAGCGTGCGGTTCAACACCTCTTCGTGGTTTTCAATCAGATCGGAGAGACTCGGAATGAGCGGAATATCCTCGCGGAGGGCGGTGTATTTGCGCAGGCGGCCCATGCCGGTGCTGGGCAGGATGGTAACACCCGAAACGCCGGCGTCATCCCAGGCGGTCAAGATTTCATCCAACCGCCCTTCATCATGGAGAACGTAAAAGATCATGAACATGGTTGTTAGGCCTCCTGTGGAGCAGATTTCTTGGCAGAAAACGACGCTCGCAAGAGCGGCGGGGTGACCAGGGTGGTCACCAAAACCATTCCAACGATTAAGGTGAAAGCAGCCGTGGGCAGGAAGCCCTCGCTGATTCCAACGGTGGCTACAATCAGGCCGACTTCGCCGCGCGAGATCATGCCGATGCCCACCTGAGTCGATTCGCGCCAACTGAAGCCGCCCAGCTTGGCTCCCAGGCCCGCGCCGATGAGCTTGCCCAAGATGGCGGCAGCGCAGATGATCAAGAACATCCACAAAGAGCTGAGCGGCAATTCGCCGATATCGACGCGCAAGCCGATGTCTACGAAGAAGATAGGAACGAACAGCCCATAGGCCAGGACGCCAAAACCTTGTTCGATTCTCCGCTTTTCGGTTGTCCGGCCAAACATCATGCCGGCCATGAAGGTGCCGGTGATGGCGGCCATGCCGCCCAACAGTTCGGCGGAAATGCCATAAATTAGCATGATAACCAGCGCGAAGGCAATCACCCCCTGGCTGATAGGCAGTTTGGATAGCAAGATGGTGAGTTTTGGCAGCACGTAAAAGCCAAAGGCGCCGGAGAGGGAAATGAATGCCACCATTTTTAGCAAGGCGATACCAATTTCACCCAGGCCGCCACCCGAACCGACAGCGCTGAAAGCAGACAGCAATAAGATGACCAGAACATCATCGAAGACGGCTGCGCCCAGTAATCCAAGTCCAACCCGACTGCGTAAGACCTTGAGTTCCATTAAAGTTTGTGCAGAGATGCTCACGCTGGTGGCTCCCAGGGTGAGGCCCAGGAAAGCAGACTGGTTGAAGGGCATGCCGCTGGCATTCCCTATGAGAATGCCAAACGTTACGGGAACCAGAACACCCAAAACGCCCGAATAAGCCGATACGCGAGTGTTTTTGGCCAGTTCGTGGAATTCCAGCTCGAGCCCGGCCAGGAACATTAGCATCAAGACGCCCAACTCGGCGAATTCATGCACCACCTCGCCCAGGTGAGTATCGGTTACAAAGTATAGGTGAGTCAGGTCGAGCAGGGTGGGGCCTAGTAGAACGCCGACCAATAATTCACCGAAAACCGATGGCTGACCGATGCGGGTGCTCAAATAGCCGGCAGCTTTGGCAAATAAGATGATAATGGCCATGATGAGGGTCAGTTGGATAAATGGGGACAAAGTGAGCCCTCTCTTTCGATGAAAAATGGTTTTTCAGGATATTCATCCAAAGTTTACCATATCTTAAATCCATGTTCCAATTGGGCGGTTTTGGTATACTGGTAGTGCCTTTTCGGTAAGTACTTTGACAAGGTCACATTAAAAGATCACAACCTTTAGGCTCGGGTGTTGCCCCCACCCTACCTGCTGCGCGACCCGGCAGCCAAAGTGCCCAATCATTCAAGCGTTTTGCCGGGGGAGGGAAAGAAT
>CAZMMI010000464.1:0-3124 GCA_964567255.1 uncultured Anaerolinea sp. | reverse complement strand
ATGCAGATCGGGTCTGGCAGCTTTTTAAAGAACTGTCTGCCGAGGGAAAGACCGTGCTGGTGGTGACGCATGAGCGGGAGATTGCCCAGCATGTTACCCGCAGCGTGCGTCTGGCCGATGGCCGGGTCGTGGATGGACAATTGGCAGCGCGGGAGGTGGCTTATGCCGCCGCTTAGTACTCCCTGGCGTAAAGCATTGAGGGATTTGTGGTTGAATAAGGCGCGCACGATTCTGGTGATCCTGGCGATTGCAACGGGTGTCTTTGGCCTGGGGTTGGTTTTGGATGCTTATGCCATCCTGACCCGGGAGATGAATGAGAATTACGTGCGCACCAACCCGGCTTCGGCGACTCTGTATACCGAGCCGTTAGACAATACAACCGTGCAGGCAATCGGCAATCTGCCGCAAATTGCCGAGGCTGAAGCCCGCCGTATGGTGGTCGGGCGGATTCAGGTTGCGCCGGATGAATGGCTGAATATTTGGCTGTATTTGATCGACGACTTCGATCAGGTTCGCTTGGACCGCTTTGATCCTGATGAGGGCCAATACCCTCCGCAAACCGGGGAAATCCTGCTCGAGCGCGCTGCGCTGCGCCTGGTGAAGATGAAGTTGGGTGACACTGCCGCGGTAAAGATCCCCGACGGCGAGCCGGTTGATCTCCAGATGACGGGCACCGTCCACGCGCCAGGGCTGCCCCCCGCCTGGATGGAGGGCTTTGCTTATGGGTATATCACCCGGGAGACCTTTGCCAAATTGGGCGGAGACCCCTATTTTAACGAGTTGAAGATCCTTGTGGCAGAAAACCCGCTCGACAAAACCGCAATCCGCAGCACAGCGTATGAAACCAAGGCCTGGCTGGAACAAAACGGACAGGCCGTCAGCCGCATCGAAATCCCCGAACCGGGTAAACACCCGCACGCCAGCCAGATGGCAACTCTTCTTTTTCTTCTGGAAGCGTTCGGATTGCTGGCTTTGGGCATGAGCGGCGTACTGACCGCCAATATGATCTCCGCCTTGATGGCGCAGCAAATCCGGCAGATTGGCGTGATGAAAGCCGTAGGTGGGCGAGGCAGTCAGGTGGCTGTCATTTACTTTGGGATGGTTCTGTTGTTGGGCTTGCTCGGTTTAGCGGTGGGAATGCCCCTGGCTGTTCTGGCCGGGCGGGGTTACTCGGAGTTCGCCTCCGGGATGCTGAACTTCCAGGTCTTTAATAATGCTATTCCTGCCTGGGCGTTCATCCTGCAGGCCGGGGTGGGGCTGCTTATCCCGCTGGTTGCAGCGATCTTCCCTATCCTGCGCGGCAGTCGGGTCACCGTGCGGCAGGCAATCAACGATTACGGCATCGCGGGCACATCTGGCAAGCAGGATTTCAATAGTGACCTGCAATCCACGCTCTTCTCGCGACCCTTCTTGCTGTCCTTGCGCAACACGTTCCGCCGCCGGGCGCGCCTGGCGCTGACGCTGATCACGCTGGCAGCCGGCGGGGCAGGCTTTATTGTGGCGATGAATGTGCTGGCTTCGATGGATTCAACGGTAGCAGCTCGTTACGATGCAGCTCGCTATGATGTGCAATTCTCTTTCAGCCAACCCTATCTAGACGAGCAGGTAGATGAAGCTATTCGTTCTGTAAATGGGGTGCAAATGGCAGAAAGTTGGGGCGGGGCGAAGGCGGCGCTGGTCTATGCCGACGGTACGCGCAGCAACCTCTACAATCTGGTCGCCCCACCCGCTACCACCCAATTGATGTCTGATCTTCCCATCGTCGCGGGGCGTTGGTTGAGGCCGGATGATACGAACGCGCTGGTAATCAACCATGCCTTGCTAGCCAAAGAACCCGACTTGCAGATTGGCAGCCAGGTGACGCTGCGCATGGGAGGCGCTGAGCAAACCTGGCAGGTGGTGGGCGTGGTCCAAGAAATCATGGCTTTGCCAACTGTTTATGTCAACCAGGATGCTTTTGTTGCCGCCACTGGTTTGGAGGGGGTGACGCAAAATGTGGTGGTCGTAGCGGACGACCGGTCGCCTGAAACCGTGGCAGAGGTGACCCGTCGATTAGAAGCCGCATTGACTGCCGCAGGGCTGGACGTGAGCGCCAGCCAGCAATTGGCCCAGGTGCGCCAGGCAATCGAAGAGCATTTGCTCATCCTGGCATCGTTCTTAATCATGATGTCGATCCTGGTTTTGATGGTGGGGGGATTGGGACTGGCCTCGACCATGAGCATGAATGTGCTGGAGCGCCGGCGCGAGATCGGCGTGCTGCGGGCCATTGGCGCTTCGACCGCGGCGGTGTTACGGATCATCGTGGCCGAGGGAATGATGATTGGCGCCTTGAGTTGGGGGCTGGCGGTTGTGCTGGCCTGGCCGATCAGCCGCTTTGTAGCCACCACCTTCGGCACGACTTTTTTTGAGGCGCCCCTGCAATTTGCTGTTTCACCGCTGGGGATGGTGTTGTGGCTGGGCATCGCTTTGTTGTTGGCGGCTCTCGCCAGCCTTTACCCGGCCTGGAATGCTGCCCAAATGACCGTACGCCAGACGCTGGCGTATGAATAAACCAACGAGTTTGTCGAATTTCGGAACACAAGGAGAAACGAGAATGAAAAAGAAAAAATGGATCATCGCCGGTTTTGTATTGATTGTATTGGTTCTGATCGCCATCGGGATCTACTTCGGCGGCAGTAACCTGATACAGATGCTGCAGGCTCATATGGGAGGTTCATAATGTCTCACGCCCATCCACAAACCGCTCCAGCCAGGACGGAGGGGATCTTGATTCGTTGGGCATCCGCTTATGATTTTCTAACCAACCTGTTGACCTTCGGGCAGGCGGGACGCTTGCGCAAGATGACGCTTGACCTATCTCGGGTGAAAGTTGGCGACAGCCTGCTGGATGTGGGATGCGGCACAGGCGGGGTGACCATCCCGGGCAAGCAGCGGGTGGGGTTGGGGGGAAGTGCAGCCGGTGTTGATCCCTCGCCGGAGATGATCGCGGTGGCTCAACGGAAAGCAGAACGCAAGGGTTTGGAGGTCGATTTCCGCGTGGGCGTGGTTGAGGCGCTGCCATTTCCAAACGCATCTTTCGATGTGGTCACGGCCAGTCTGGTGATCCATCACTTGCCATCCGACG
>CAZMMI010000463.1:0-3131 GCA_964567255.1 uncultured Anaerolinea sp. | reverse complement strand
ATCACCATCCGCGTCACGGCTTCCGATGGCAGCGGAGGGAAAGTGTATGACGAGTTTGATTTAGTCATCACCCAACCGCAATCGATTTTCTTGCCCGTCATCACCAGATAACCTTTCGACATGCACGCTGCAGCAGGGCGGGCCGCACGGCCCGCCCTGCTCTGTTAACCTTGCGTCATCTTCCGCGTCTGATAAATAGCACACCACTTTGCAATCCAATTGCAAGGTTCAAAAAAGAACGAATGTGCTACACTATATTCAACAAATCGTATATTCATGAACACGGGGGTGTGCATGCAGAGAGACAAAACAACAACCTGATCTTTTGTGTCGTTCCTTACAAACTCGTAAGGGATTCGCTGAAACTTTTCTGCGAGTTGTACGTTAATTAATATAGATGCAAGGACCACCCTTGCATGGCAAGGATCATCGCTGCACACGCCGGTGCCGCTGATCCGGTCGTTATTTTTATCCGTGGTGAGAAGAGAGGTGCCCTATGTGGATTGTATACGTAGTGGTCGCTGTCATCGGGGTCGTGTTTGGCGCTATCAGCTTCACCAGCATGGAGAACGAACGTCAGGATGCCTGATCTCAGCTCAGATCAACCCAATTGCATAGCCGGTTCTTTTACCGGCTGGTCGTGGCCTCTTCCGGAATAAGCAATTTTCCCCGGAAAGGCTTCATCCCCACCGGGGATTAATCAACAAACAACTACGCTCCCGACCGCACCGGGAGCGTAGTTGTTTAATTCTATAAATCGTGAATGATTGACAATTCCCAAAAATTCATATTATTGGCGAGCAAAGCTCGCCAATAATATGAATTTTTGGAATTCTCCCCGCCCCTTGAGGAGCGGGGCCGGGGGGTGGGGTGGTTCCATC
This sequence comes from uncultured Anaerolinea sp., assembly GCA_964567255.1. Classification (GTDB taxonomy): domain Bacteria; phylum Chloroflexota; class Anaerolineae; order Anaerolineales; family Anaerolineaceae; genus Anaerolinea. The sequence continues at coordinate 2,250 of CAZMMI010000463.1, read as the reverse complement.
GCTTACTTCTTGATAATCTCCAGCTTGGCCAGCGACGCCACCACGCGCTTGAAGCCCACCGACTCGAAGAACACATCCACGGTCTCGTCGCCATCCAGGATTTTGCTCTCCAGCACAATTCCTTCTTCCCAGGCCGAATGGCGCACACGCATCCCTGGACGGAACTGCTGCTGAATGACCGGCGCAGCGGGCTGCTGGCGAGCAGCCGCGCCGATTTGGGTGCGCAGGGCGCGGCTTTCCCAGGTGGCCTGGTCTTGCTTCTGGGCTCTCCCGCCGCCCCGCGCCCGAAAACCTCCCGCCTGCTCTTGCAACAAATTCGCGGGGATATCATCCAAAAAGCGCGAAGCGATCGAGTCCTGAAAATTGCCGTACACGTTGCGCTGTGCCGCCCGCACCAGATACACGCGCTGCTTGGCGCGCGTCAGCCCCACGTAAAACAGGCGCCGCTCCTCGGCCATCTCTTCGGGGTCGTCCAACGAACGGTTGTGCGGCAGCACCCCGTCATCTAATCCGGTGATGAACACGATCGGGAATTCCAGCCCTTTGGCCGCATGCAGCGTGAGCAACGTTGGGGCTTCGGCCCCCTCCTGCACGGTGTCCTGGTCGGAAACCAGGGCCAGATTCTCCAGGAAGGCCGTCAACCCGCGTTCTTCGTACTCAAACGCCAGCCGGCGCAGCTCTTGCACGTTCTCCCAGCGCCCGTCGCCTTCCTCGCTGCCGTCTTTGACAAAATTTTCGTAGGTTACTTCATCCAACACCCGGTCGAACAGGTTGGGCAGCGGCATCACGTCGGCTTGTGCGCGCCAGCCTGCCAGCAAGGCGCCAAAATCGGCCAGCAGGGTCACCGAGCGGCCCAACTTCTCCCAGAAAGGCGACTGTTTGCCCTCTTGGGCCAGGCGCAGCAGCACCTCGCCCGCGCTGATCCCGGCGCCCTGCGCTGCCAGTTGCAAATTCAACTGCGCCTTGTCGCCGATGCCCCGCGCCGGCACGTTGATCACCCGCGCCAGGCTCACCTCGTCAAAGGGGTTCTGCACCAGACGCAGGTAGGCGATCACGTCCTTGATCTCTTTGCGCCCGTAGAAGCGCTGGGCCCCCACCAGCCGGTAGGGCATGCCCGCGCGCAGGAAGGCCTCTTCCAGCAGGCGTGATTGTGCGTTGGTGCGGTACATCACCGCCACATCGCCACCCTTGGCCTGGTGTCTGGCAATTAACTGCTGGACGGTGTCGACCACGAAAGCCGCCTCGCCGTAATCGTCCACGGCTTCGTAGAGCGAGAGCCGCTCCCCCGCCCCCTTGTCAGGCATCGATTTCAGCTTCTTGCGGGTACGGTAGCGATTCTTGTCAATCACCGCCTGGGCCGCGTCCAACACGTTTTGCGTCGAGCGGTAATTCTGCTCCAGCAGGATCTTTTGAACCGCCGGGTAATCTTCCTCAAAGCGCAGCACGTTGCGGTAATCCGCCCCGCGCCAGCGGTAAATGGACTGGTCTTCGTCCCCCACGGCGAATAAATTGCCGTGCGCTCCGGTGATCAGCCGCAGCAGGCTGTACTGCACCAGGTTGGTATCCTGGAATTCATCCACCAGGATATGCTCGAAACGCCGCTGATACTGCTCGCGCAGGTCGGGGTTGTCATTCATCAACTTCCAGGTATACAGCAGCAGGTCGTCAAAATCGACGGCATTGCTGGCCAGCAGCAGCTCCTGGTAGCGCTTATATACCCGAGCGACAACCTCATCGCGATAGGTGCCCGCCGGGTAATCATCCGCCAGGATCAGGTTGTTCTTGGCATTGGAGATGGCGCTGTGCACGCTGTTGGGCCGGAAACTCTTCTCATCCAGCTTCAGGTCTTTCAACGCCCGGCGGATCAAGCTGGTCTGGTCGTCGTCGTCAAAGATCACAAAGCTGGAGGTGAAGGGAAGGTACTGCTGCTCGCGGCGCAGGATGCGCGCGCACACAGCGTGAAAAGTGCCCAACCACATGCCCTGTACGCTCTGCTCCAGAGACCGCTCCAGGCGGGCCTGCATCTCCCGAGCGGCCTTGTTGGTGAAGGTCACCGCCAAAATACGGTAGGGCGGCACGCCCATGCGGTTGATCAAATACGCCACGCGCTGAGTTAGCACGCGCGTCTTTCCAGATCCGGGGCCAGCCAGCACCAGCACAGGGCCGCCGCCGGCAGTCACGGCCTGTTGTTGTTGGGGGTTGAGATTTGCAAGGATGTCCACGGGAACGATTGTACCCGGAAAAGAGCCG
>CAZMMI010000462.1:0-3132 GCA_964567255.1 uncultured Anaerolinea sp. | reverse complement strand
CCACATTTACAAACCCTAAGGGTCGAGGAAGACCCTTAGGGTTTTATTCTCCCATGCTATACTGGTGAAACGATGAAAACAATCCTGGTGGTGGATGACGAGCCGAAAATTGTGCAGTTAGCCCGCGATTATCTGGAGCACGCCGGTTTCCGCGTCATGGAAGCCGCCAACGGCCCGGCTGCCCTGGAAGCTGTGCGAGGGCGCAAACCCGACCTGGTGGTTCTGGATTTGGGTCTGCCCCACATGGATGGCCTGGACGTGACCCGCGCGCTGCGCAAAGAATCCAACCTGCCGGTCATCATGCTCACCGCGCGGGCCGAAGAAAGCGACAAGCTGGTGGGTTTGGAGTTGGGCGCCGATGACTACATCACCAAGCCGTTCAGCCCCAAGGAGCTGGTGGCCCGCGTGCGCACGGTGCTGCGCCGCAGCGAGGCCCCGCCTGTGCCCGACGAAATCATCTGCGCCGGAGACTTGGAATTGGACGTGCTGCGGATGAAGCTGACCGTGGCGGGGCGGGTGGTGGAAGTGACCCCCACCGAGTTTGAATTGTTGGCGGCCCTGGCGCGCCAACCGGGACGTATCTTCACCCGCGCGCAACTGCTGGATGTGCTGCATGGGGTGGCTTTCGAGTCCTTCGAGCGGGCCATCGACGCGCACATAAAGAACTTGCGCCGCAAAATTGAAGACGATCCGCGCCACCCGCGAACCATTCTCTCAGTGTACGGCGTGGGTTATAAGCTGGCGGAGTAGCGCGTTGAAACCACATCACCTGCCCCGACACCGCCCCTCCTGGTGGCCGCCCGATGAGGCCTGGCCGCCGCCTTACCCACCCAACATGCGTCATTTTCGCAAGATGCGCCGGAATTTATTCCAGCGGATTGGCTGCGGTTTCCTGTTCGTGCTGGTGATCGGCGTGGCCGGTTTTTCGGTCGGTTACTGGCTTCTCACCAATGTGGTGGGCGTGGAGCAAATCCCCGACCCGCTGCTTTCGACGGCGCGCTGGGTGCTGGTGGGTTTGTTCGCTGCCGGTGTGGCCGTGTTGGCGGCATTGGGCTGGAGCCTGCGCAGGACGGTTCTATCTTTTAGCAATGTGATGGAAGCGGTGGAACGCATTGCCAATGGTGATTTCTCGGTGCGAATCCCCGCTGTAGGCCCGCGAGAAGTGCGCCGGTTGGCCAACGCATTTAACAACATGGCCGCGCGGCTGGAGAAGAACGACCAGCACCGCCGCAATATGCTGGCGGACGTGACCCATGAACTGCGCACGCCGCTGACGGTCATTCAGGGAAATTTGGAGGGGATGCTGGACGGCATTTATCCGGCTGACCGGGAACATATCGAGACGGTGCTGGATGAGACAAAAGTGCTTTCGCGGGTGATCGACGATTTGCGCACGCTGGCTCTGGCCGAAAGCGGCTCGCTTCAATTGCAACTGGAGCCGGTTCACCCGGCAGACCTGCTGCGCGATTGTGTTGCGGCCTTCGAGCCAAGAGCCGTTGCCGCGGGTGTGGAATTATTGGTCGAGGCGGCGGAGGATTTGCCACAGGTCGAGGTTGACCCGCTGCGCGTGCGGGAGGTGCTGGCGAATTTGATCAACAACGCGCTGCGCTACACACCTTCGGGCGGGCAAGTGCGCGCGGGCTGTAGGCGGGATGAGACCGACGCGGAGAAGGTGGCTTTTTGGGTGGCGGACAGCGGGCCGGGCATCCCAGCCGATGATTTGCCGCACATCTTCGAGCGCTTTTACAAAGCCAGCGATTCGACCGGTATGGGGCTGGGATTGGCGATTGCCCGTGAGTTGGTGCATGCGCACGGCGGGGAGATTTGGGCCGAGAGCGAGGCGGGACAGGGGGCTGTAATCCGCTTTTGGCTGCCCGTGCGGGACGAATAAAGAAGCTGCCGTGTCCCGGCTTGCCCTGGTTGTGTTTGGGTGCGGGCCTAGAACGGCTCGGGGATTTGTCCGGGCACCGGGTTGACGGATTCAAAAGGCGGGCTTTTGAGCGTGCGAATCGTCTTCTTCATCTGGAACATGGAAACATCCGCGCGCTGCAGAATTTGCTCCATCGTCCGGTCGCCCGGCTCATATTGCGCTGCGCCAATGCTCAGAGAAAGAAAAATTTCCTGATCGCGAATGTGAGCGGGCGAGTGCAAGATGGCATTGTGAAGCCGCCTGGCTACTTCGCGAGCCCCGGTCAGGTCGGTTTCGGGTAAGATGACGGCAAATTCGTCCCCGCCCAGGCGAGCAATGGTTTCGGGCTTGCGCAAGTTCTCCTGGCAAATGCGAGTCAATTCGCACAAGGCGTGATCTCCGGCGCAGTGCCCCATGTCGTCATTGAGCAGCTTGAACCCGTTAAGGTCCATCATCAGCACAGAGAGGGGGCGGTTGTAGCGGCGGGCGCGCTCGACTTCTTTCTCGCCGATCTCAAAGAAGCGCCGCCGGTTGAAGACCCCGGTGAGCGGGTCGGTGGAGGCCAGCTTTTCCATCTGGGCGTGCAGTTCTGCCATATCCCATTCCAGCCGCCGGCTGTTGAGCATGAAAAAGGTGGCTGCCCAACCGATTTCCATCAATGGAGCGGCGGTGAAAAACAGAACGTTCATGAAGTTGGGGGCCAGCAGCGATTGCCCGTCGGGGTAGAGAAGCCAAAGCACCGCCCGGACGAGCAGTACCAGCCCGGCAAACACGTAAACGTAGGCGAAGAAGCGGATGAGCGGCCGGTAACGGCGTTCGGGCACTTTGTACAGGGTGTAAATCGTGCCGGCTACCACGTAGGTGAGAATGGCGGAGTAGATGCAATTGCGAATGAGGGGGCTATCGTACTGGAACGTAAAAAACGAGAGCAGCACAAAGGTTAAAGCCGTCCAAAAGATCAATTTGCTCGTGGACCCGGTTTGCCCGAAGAACTTTTGCAGCCCGCGCCAGCGGTAGAGTGCCGCAAAGATGCTCAGAGCCAGCGGCAGAGGAATGGAGAGTAGATCGGGGATGTGTCCGCGCAGGGCGAAGAGCAAATAGACGAACAACACACAGATATTTGCGATCACCCAATTGCCAAAACCGGAATAGGTAGTTTGTGTGCGCCGGTACACAAAACTGGCGACACTCAGAAATAAACTGATTAGTGTCGATACCACAAA
>CAZMMI010000461.1:0-3154 GCA_964567255.1 uncultured Anaerolinea sp. | reverse complement strand
GGAACCGCCCGGTGGCCGGGTCGTAATACTGTCCACCGCCCACATAGATCAACCCGGTGGCCGCATCGAGCATCCCACCAAAATATCCGGAGATCAAGCTGCCCTGGCCATTCACTTCGAGTGTATCACCCCATGGAGTGTACGCAGCGCTCAGGGTCACCACCCCCGCATCATCCAGAAGCTGCCGAGGCGTGTTGCTCCCGTCCGGCAGGCTGTAGGACCAAGCGTCGGTCTGCTCTCCAATCCTCCCCAACCCATATAGATAGGCCGTTGCCTTCTCCCCCGCCACCGCCAGCAAGGTTTGCCCCTTGTCCAGCGTGTACTGCGTGGTGACGCTCTGCCCATCCGTATATGCGGTCATTGCCAACCGGTTGCCCAGGCCGTCATAGACCATCTCGGCTTGCGGCTCCCAGCCGTTGGTGTAGCTTTCCACTTTCGTCAGGTAACCTGCCACGCTGTAGGTGTAGCGTTTCGCGCCATTCGAGACTCCCTCCCCAGGCGAGGATTGAATCAGGCTGCCGTTGCCATCGTAGGCGTAATGCCAGACGGTGCTCCCCTGTGTGGCGGTGGATAGCTGGTTGGCGGCATCATAGCCGTATGTTGTGGTGGTCACAACCCCCTGAAGGGTAGCCACATACTCCAGCACGTTCCCCGCCGAATCATAAGTGTAACGGAAGGCATAAAGCAATTCTTTGACGCAAATTCATCCCTTACGATTATTTCAGTATAATATGCGCGAAGAGCTGATCATAGTTTGCTGGTGTGTTCACAATCTCGCGTATGTGCCTAGTTTCCAGATCGATTAGGTAGATCTTGCAGTGGTTTGAGTCCGGGCCAGCGATGAAGGCAATTTCACGGCCAGATGGAACCCACACGGGTTGAGATAAATAACTAATATCTTTCAGAGGTTTTAGATCCACCACTTGTGCCTTTGTGCCATCAAGTCTGGCAAGATATAACGTGGCCTGACCTTTGCAAAAATATGCAATTTCCGAGCCATCTGGGGACCAAGCGGGGTCGTAACAGGAATCTTCCTCCTCGGGGCTTATTCTTGCCAGTTTTTGGGTGGCAGGTTTAGCGTTATCAAAGACGTAAATCATGAACCGTGATGGTAAGGCAACTTGCTGCTCCCGATTACATGTCACGATCACTTGATCGCTTATCGGCGATCTAGCAGGTTTCACACATTGGCCAAGAGTATCATCTGTAATTTTTTCGAGATGGAAGTTTTTCACATCAACAAGATAGACATTTTCTAGTAAAGGTGGCTGGGTAAGGTAATTACCCGCCGAGAAATAGATATGCTGGCCATCAAGAGTCCAATCAAGATATGGCGAAGGAAATTGCAATTGAGGTGAAGCGCTGATAGACAGTGGAATTTCCTTATACCTAGAACCATCCGCATCCATAATCATCAAAGCTGATTTACCTTCCCGAACCAAAAAAGCAATCTGTTGCTCATCTGGTGACCAAGCGCCCGGAAGACTCTCCAAATTGAGTTTTTCAGTAAGAGTCTCGACTTTATGCATATTTGTGCGAAGAAGATACACTCTTCTAGGAAGAAGAACCGGGGAATGGTTATCCATGATCTCAAAGAGAATTCTCGTTCCATCTTTCGACACTCGAAGAGAGTGTTCTTCCGAATCGGGGGTAAAGGTTAATCTTTCTATGGTTTTCTCATTGTCTTTGATGCGGTAAATTTCATAATTCCCATCAATGTTCGCCGTGAAAACTAAGGCGTATGGCTGCTTTGCCGCCTTACAGCCCGAGAAGACGACCATAGGAATTAAACAAACAAAAATGACTTTCAAAGCACGCAGCTGAGAAGTGATCATTGAGGCATCCTTTTACCAGCCTAACAGAGTATCCACAACTTGCTGTCCTTGTAACAAATGCTCTACAAGTGAAGGATTGGCGTATTCAGAACCAATATCAGATGGGACTTGCGTTAGCAATGTATTGGCAACTCGTTCTAAATACTTAGGGGCCCCTAGCCCTGATTTATAAATACCTATAGGATCAGGCCCTCCATTGTAGTGCAACACAATTCGAATCGATCTTGATTCGCAAATGTCATCAAATGCATTTCCATAACCCACTCGATAGTTATCGATATTAGTGCTTAAGTCATTCATGTATGAAATAGCATCAATAACGTTAGATTCGATACCCATCGGAGTGTTGTTGTAAAATGCTCCATTCTGGTTTTCGCGAGCCCATTTTTCATGATAACCACTGGCATCTGTAACTTGCATAATGCCGTCTCGTAGGTCAATCTCGGGGATATAGTCATTATTCCAAAAATAGTTTTCTCCTGTCTCAGCCCACCCTATTGCAATGAAGAGCTCAACTGGAATTTCTTGCGGCAGGTCCTTTGCATGTCTAAATAATGACTGTTTATAATACATGTGCCTATCTTCTGGCTTATCCAGAACATCCCACATATGATTTGGATCAATTGGATCAGCGGCCCCTGGTTCGATGGTTGGGCTAACAATGCAGGCAAAGGTAGGAGTTTGAACCCCAGGGCCTGGATTTTCTGTTGGAATAACCGTTATAGTGACAGCAGCAGGTTGATAATCAATCGTCGCTGAAAATTCAGGAGTTATTACCTGTTCAGTTGGAGAAATCGTATCTTGACCTCCACCGCACGCCGACAGACTCATTCCCACCGCCCCGCACAGCACCAGCAGAATCACCCACTGATCCCACTTCCCCCGCTTCTTCTTCCCGCCATACACCATCCCCAGCAGCGCCAGCGGAGCAAACATCACCCCCAACGGATCGCTCCGCCACGGCACGTACGGATTGCCCTGGTCGGGGTTCACTCCCCGCGTCAGGAACCGCCCGGTGGCCGGGTCGTAATACTGTCCACCGCCCACATAGATCAACCCGGTGGCCGCATCGAGCATCCCACCGTAATATCCGGAGGTCAAGCTGCCCTGACCATTCACTTCGAGCGTATCGCCCCACGGAGTGTACGCAGCGTTCAGGGTTACTACGCCGGTGCCATCCAGAAGCTGCCGAGGCGTGTTGCTCCCGTCCGGCAGGCTGTAGGACCAAGCGTCGGTCTGCTCTCCAATCCTCCCCAACCCATATAGATAGGCCGTTGCCTTCTCCCCCGCCACCGCCAGCAAGGTTTGCCCCTTGTCCA
>CAZMMI010000460.1:0-3158 GCA_964567255.1 uncultured Anaerolinea sp. | reverse complement strand
CAGAAGACAGCGTGTTGGTCCTGGGATATTACATCCATCTGCCGTTGGTCTTGCGATAGGTAGCTGCGCTGAGAAGCTCACATAAGAACAATCCGCTCCCTGACTGGGGAGGGGTTTTCTGTTCCAAGGTCTTGAAATCTGAGGCGCATCTATAAGTTTTGTTTGGAAATCTAGATGTAAAGGTCCCGCTTCGAGTAAGTCAGGTAGGCGCCGGCCAAAAATACAATCACGATCCCTAACGATAGCAGCACAAACAGGATTTCTAAGCGGGACTCGCGTAGTAAAAACGCGGCATCGAAGTACTTGAAAGGCGAGAAATATTTCAAAAACTCCAAATCCTTGGTTAGACCCGAAATGATCGAAAGGAAATAGGTTCCCAGCAGGATTCCCATTGCCGCAGAGCCGGCCAGCTTGTGGCGCTTTAATGCGCAACCCAGGAAGATACCCAAGGCCAGGAAAATCATCTGGATGATGAAAAATGCCAGCATGGCGATTGACACAAACTTATAATATTTTCCGTCTGGCTGGTAATTCTGCGCGAAAACCAGAGCGGAGACCCATGTAACGAGCAACAAGGCAACACAGTTCACCGCTGCTGCTATGGCTTTTGAAAACACAAGCTTGCCACGGGTGACCGGGAGGGTTAGTGAAAACTCAACGGTCCGGTCGCGTTCTTCTTTGGAAATAATGTCGCTGCCCCACATGACCGCAGCAATGGCAAGGATCAGGCTGAAGTACATGATCATGATGCCAAAGAACCCCGTCACGGTGGTCAGGTTGAAAGCATTCATGTTGAGCGCAGAAATCATTGCCGGTGGCATGCTGTCCAGAATGGCCAGGAGATCGGGGTTTCCATAAAAGGCCGAGAATTTCGAAAAGCCGACCAGGTTGAACAATATAATGATGCCGCTCCAGATGAGCAGGGATTTCAGGTTAGCGCGCAGTTCTCTGAGGATGATATTCATGTCTTTTTCCTTACACCGCCGAGGAAATGTTCCGACGCGCGTAGAGGATATAGCCGGCGACCAATGAGATAACAATTAAGGCTATGCTGATCATCACCAGCGGCCAGTCCCAGGCTACATTTTTAATGATAAAGCTGGGGGTGAAATGTTTGAATGGCGAGAGAATTTCCAGACTCTTTTCGCCGATCATATTGCCAAAGGCATTCAGGATGTAGAGACCAAAGACCAATGCCATTGAGAAGGGCAGAACATTCCGCACCCGCTTCACCAAAAGCGAAATTGCCATTCCGACCGTGAGGAAGAACAATTGGAAGACAGTCATGCTGAGAAGCAGCAGAACGACTGGTTTTACCTGCAATTCCTGACCTTCACGGAAGATGTTGAGAAACATAAAGCTACTACCCCAAACGACCGCCTGAGTAATGACCAGTCCAGTGATCGCAGCCAGGATTTTTCTGGTCATGATCTGAGCGCGACCGACTGGTTTAGAGAGCAGGAAGTCGGCTGTCCATTCGGTTTCTTCAATCGATACTAAACCCACGCCATAATTTGCTGCTTGAACCGCCAGGCAGATTTGGCAAAACGTGAAGACGAGTCCGAAGAAGCCCAAGATGGTCGACCAATCCATGTTAGTCATCCCAAAGGCGATCAGTAACTCCTCGGGAAAGCTCGCCATTAACTCGTTGACCATGGCCGTGTCGGCAGAAAACGCCTGGAACAGGGACATGAAGACCAAAATCAAGACGCACAGCGAAACCGACCATATTAGAATGGAAGGCAGTTTTGTTCTGAATTCATGCAGGTAGATGTTCATCTTTGGGGCCTATTCGTAGTAGTGCATGAAAATCTCTTCGAGGGTGAGGTCTTCAATGGCCAAATCGGAAAGTGTTTCGTTGCTGACCAATTTTGTGATCGCGTTGATGTCGCCCTTGTAGAAGAAACTGATTGTTCCGTTATCTCTTTCTAGTTTGCTGACGCCTTCTACCTGAAAACGGCTTTCGTCCAGGCCGTCCGCAGTAATCCTGATCTTTTTGTATTGGTCCTTTTGCAGGGTTTTCATGTCTTTGATTTCGATGATGCTGCCTTCCTTGATAATTGCTACGCGGTTACACATCCGCTGCACTTCACCCAGGATGTGGGATGAGAAAAAGATGGTCGCACCGCGTTTGCTCTCTTCGCGGATCAGGTTGAAGAATTTGTGCTGCATCAACGGATCAAGGCCGGCTGTGGGCTCATCCAGAATGATCAGTTTGGGCTGGTGGAGTAAACCCTGAACGATGCCAACCTTCTTCTTGTTGCCGTAAGAAAGATCGCTGATCCTTCTGTTTAAATCCAATTCCATCACATCGGCGAGTTCGAACAAACGCTTCGTGCAGTCCTTGTTGAAGAAACTGGCTGAATACTTGAGCAGGTCAAGCACCTTCATGCCCTCGTAGTAGAAGACTTCGGAGGGCAGGTAACCAATCTCCTGCCGTAGTTCCGGCCCAAACTGGATGCAATCCTTGCCAAAAATTTTCGCGTCTCCTTTGGTTGGGAAAATCAAGGAAAGGAATAGCCGTATGGTGGTAGATTTTCCGGCCCCGTTGGGACCGATGAATCCAAAAATTTCACCATCTTCCACATTGAAGGATACATCCACGATCCCGCGGGATTTTCCATAATACTTGGTCAGATGATTCACTTCGATGATACTCATCGGAAATCTCCTCACTGTTCAGTTGTCTGTAAAAGGTGGAAAATTAGCTTGGTTAAACGAAGTAATGAAATGATCTTATCACCGGAGATTTCAGGGGTCAAGGAGGTCCGACCTCCATTAAGGCGCGGTCTCAAAGGACAGTTCAAAGCTGAGAGGTTCGTTGACGGCGCCCTGCCACCGCCAAAGCCCAGCAGCTTGCTCGCTCCAACCCTGCGCAGAGAGGGTCGTTCCGGGCGGAGCCTGGATTTCGACAGTAACAGGCAGCTCAACAGCGCCTCCCTGCTTCTGCAGTTTGAGCGTGTACGACCATCCCGTGGCCGTCTGGGTCGCTACTCGAGAGGGCAGGCTCCATTCGAGCCGGTAGGACTGTTGCGCTTGCCCGGGCAGGACCATTATGCCGGAGAATTGAGCGGTGGCATTGGGCCCCTGTTCAGCACGGACTGTGCCATCCCAGCCCGAGCCGTTGAGCAGCATTTCGGCAGGCACCGTTGGCGCCA
>CAZMMI010000459.1:0-3158 GCA_964567255.1 uncultured Anaerolinea sp. | reverse complement strand
TCGAGCATGCCAACCTGGCGGATCATTTCGGCGCGGGCCAGAATGGCGCAGCCGGTGATCCAATCGACGGGTTCGGCGGCGGTGAATTGACCCCGGTCGGGCTCGTTCTGGGCGCGGTGAGAAGAACGCCAGCGGGAATCGATCAAGCCGCCCGCGCTCTGGATCATGCCTTGGGGCTCGGCGTGCAGAACCAGCGGCCCGGCGAAGCCCACGCGCGGGTCGGATTGCGCCGCCTCCAGGAGGGCCTCCAGTGCGCCGGGTGCCAGGATGGCATCGTCGTTGAGCAGGAGGATCCACTCGTAGCTACGCTCGAGGGCCCACTGGATTCCGGCGTTGTTGCCCCCGGCGTAGCCCAGGTTGCGCCCCAGGGCCAGCAAGGGCACGTCCGGGCGGGCGACGCGCAGTTGCTCGAGGGCTTCGGCTTGCGAGCCGTTGTCAACCACCACCACGGGCACGTCCGGGCCCAGGGCATCCAGGCAGGCCAGGGTCTCGCTAGAACGGTTCCAGTTGAGGATGATGGCGCACACCGAAGGAGAGGTCATTGGGCAGCCCCTCCTTGCGGGTCGAGCAGATAGCGCTCCAGCTCGTCCGTCGAGCGCTCCCAGGTCCAGCGCTCCAGCACCCGCGCGCGTCCATTTTGGCCCCAGGCGCGGGCAGTGGCAGGGTTAGCTAACACTTCAGCCACGGCGGCAGCAAAAGCCTGCGGGTCGCGGGATGTTAACCGCCCGGTGAAGCCATCCACCACCGACTCGGGCACGCCGCCTTCGGCTACCGCCACCACCGGCGCGGCGCAGGCCATCGCTTCGAGGGGCACCAGCCCAAAGGGCTCCAGGTACGGCGTATAGACCAGGGCAGCAGCGCTGTTGTATTCCAGATTCAACTGCGCGCTGTTGAGGTTGGAAAGGATTTCCAACTGCACGCCGCGCTCGCGGGCCAACGCTTCGATGTACGCTCGCTCTTCGGGGAGCTGGCGATTGCATGCCAGGCGCAGGGCGGGGCGCTGTTCTTGCGGCAGCAGCGCCAGACTTTCAATGACAAAGTCGAAGCCTTTGCGCGGTGAAAGCTCACCCACCGAAAGAACGTGCCCGCCGCGCTGCGTTTCGGGCAGGGGCTGAAAACCCTGGCTGTCCACGCCCAGGTAGACCACCTGGGAGGGCAGGCCAAAGTCCTCGCGCAACTGCCCGCTGGTGAAAGCAGAGTTGGAGAGCAGGCAAGCCACCCGCGCGGCGGCCCGGCGCTGAAGGTTTGCCAGGCGAGCGTAGTACAGCGGGATCAAGGGGTCCAGGCGGTCGGCGGCGGCGCGAAGCGGGCTGTTACGCTCATAAAGGCGCGGGATGCTGCGCTCGACGCGGTTAGGGAAATGCTCGTGGAGGTAATACACGGCAGGGGTTTTAAGCGAGAGGTGCAGCAGGGGGATGAAGGTGAAGCTGCAAGGGTTGGAAAAGACCAAATCGTACCCGGCAGCGTCGATTTGTTCGGCCAGCCCGCGGTAGAGGGTTTGCAGGCGGCCCAGGTCGCGGCGGCGCTGGAGCTGGTTGAGACGCCCGAAAGGACTTTGGAACAACCCCAGGGCCTCGAAAGGCAGCACGGTGTGATGGGCAGCATAGGGGCGCAGATCGCAGTAGTCGTGATCGGCGGTGGAGAGCGAGTAGACGTCCAGAGTGTGGCGCTCCGCCAGGCGCTTGACCCATTCATGCAGGGCGCGCTTGGCCCCGCCGGAGGGCAGATTGTGGAAGACCGCGATGCGCGCCATGCTAGATCACCCGCACGCCTTTCTCCCAGAACTTGCGCCGGTAGAAGCGGGTCATGAACAAGCCTTCGACCTTGCCGCGCAGGCTGTTGCTTTCCACCACCATCCACAAGATGGGCCACCACAGGTAGTCGCGATCAAGGCCCTTGCGGAAGGGATAGGTGAGGGTGCGGTAGACCAGCGAGGCGACGTAGGTGAACAGCGCGCCCACCTGGCGCAGCATCATGCGAGCCTGGGCGCGGGGCGGCCAGGGATAGCCGGGATGGTCTTTGTAAATGGTGCCCAGAAGGATTTCGGAGTAGCCATAGATGTAGAAGTGCCGCCCCAGGCGCTTCATGTTGGGGCTGAACATGTGGTAGACGACCGCATCGGGCACGGGCACGGCGCGCTTGCCGCTCTGCAACTGCACGCGGTAGCTCAAATCTGTTTCGGCCCCGGTGTACATGTTGGGGTTAAACAGCCCGGCCTTGAGAAAATCGGCGCGGCGGATGGCGCAGTTGCCGGTGACCAGCGCGGCGGGGAAAGCCTCGGAGCCGCGATAGGCGTTCTTGAAGGGCTTCATGGCGTCCAGGAAGCGCTCGACGCGGGTGGAGGGCTGGTAAGCCTCGATGGCCCCGCCCGTGCCCACCACGCTCTCGTCGGCAAAGGGGGCCACCAGCTTGCGCAGCCAGTCCGGCTCGGGCACGCAGTCTGAGTCGGTGAAAACCAGGATGTCACCCTGGGCAGCCAGCACGCCGGTGTTGGTGGCGGCATGCGGCCCCTGGATGTCGCGCTCGTAGAGCAGTTTGACGGGGTAGGCCTGGACCACATCGGGGGTGCCGTCGGTGGAGTTGTTGTCTACCACGATGACTTCCATCTGCTCGCGGGGATAATCCTGGCGGAAGATGGCATCCAGACAGTGGCGCACGGTACGCGTGCCGTTATAGACGGGGATGACGATCGAGACGCTGGGGGCAAACAAATCGCTCACGACAGGCTCCAGTAGCGCTCGGCGTGGGCGTGATAGCCAAAGATTTCACGCCAGGCACGCTCACGGCGACCGCCGCTGCCCGCCAGGGCAGAACGCAGCCGCTCGCCGGGGTGAATTTCCCTGGCGCGCTCGGCGGTGTAGGCCTGGACCCGTTGGCGAAGCTGCTGCTCGTCGACAAAAATCCAGGGGGTTTGGGTGGCGTATCCGCGCATGGCGACAAGTTTGGCTTCCAGGTCAATTCCTAAAGATTGGGCGCGCCAATTCTTGTGCGGTGACTGGGTAAAGTAGGCGGTGAAGATGTCGGGGTCTTCAGAGTGGGGAAAGTCCTCGTAAAACCAGACCGGAAAGCCCGCGGACAGGAGCAGCTCGCCCAGGCGGAAGGCCAGGCGGTGATCAACGTGCCCGCCGATGGAGAGCGGCGCGTAAAAGACGGTTCCG
>CAZMMI010000458.1:0-3160 GCA_964567255.1 uncultured Anaerolinea sp. | reverse complement strand
AATCGGCGTGCTACCAACCACGGCAACTCTTAAAGAGCCGGTTTTAACAAGGGTTGCCAATAAAGTGATTCACATATATAATGTGGAGTAATCTTAACCACCGGAGAGAAGAAGCTGTTATGGATCAGAACGACGCCCAACTCGAGCAGGGAATGACGGCCGAAAACCCTGAAAATAATGCCGACAACCACAACATGGCATCCTTGCTAGAGAAGGAAGGCCTGGGATTGGATTTCCCCCAACAGGGTGAAATTCGGACCGGCGTTGTAGCAAGCATCAGCCCCAACCAAATTTTGGTTAGCGTGGGCACTAAGTCCGAAGGTGTAATCAGCGGGCGCGAGCTCGAAGCGATTCCCTCGGAAGAACTGGCTGCGCTGCAGGTCAACCAGGAGATCCCGGTATACGTGATCAACCCGGAAGACTCGAACGGCAACCTGGTGCTCTCCTATACCCGCGCCCGCGAAGAAGTGAGCTGGCAGAAGATCGAAGAAATGCTGGCCTCCAAAGACTCTTGCCACAGCAAGATCGTTGGATACAACAAGGGCGGATTGATCGTGCCCGTCGAGGGTCTGCGGGGATTTGTTCCCGCCTCGCAAATTAGCCTTTCCCGCCGCGCGGGGATGAGCGGCGAGACCCCCGAACAGCGCTGGAGCAAGATGGTTGGCGAAGAGATCGACGTGTGTGTCATCGAAGTCGATCGCGAACGCCGCCGCTTGATCCTCTCTGAGCGCGCCGCCAGCACCGAAACCCGCGAAACCCTCAAGGAACGCGTGATCGAAGAGCTGAAGGAAGGCGAAGTGCGCAACGGGCGCGTTACCAGCCTGGCAGAGTTCGGCGCTTTCGTCAACATCAACGGAGCCGACGGCCTGGTGCATCTTTCTGAAATCTCCTGGGACCGCATCAACCATCCCAGCGAAGTGCTCAAGGTTGGACAGGATGTCAAGGTCAAGGTCATCAGCATCGACCGTGACAAGAAACGCATCGGCCTGTCCATTCGCCAACTGCAGGACGACCCCTGGGTGGACCGCACCACGCGCTTCCAGATCGGTATGCTGGTGGAAGCAACCATCACCCGCCTGACCAAGTTCGGCGCGTTTGCCCGTCTGGAGAAGGACCTGGAAGGTTTGATCCACATCTCTGAGATCAGCGAAAAACGCATCGACCATCCCAAGGAAGTCCTCAAGGAAGGCGATACCGTCACCCTGCGCATCATCAAGATCGACCCGGCCAACCACCGCATCGGCCTCAGCCTGCGCCGCGTGGACTCTCAGGCCTACGCCGACCTGGACTGGCAATCGCTCGAGCAGGTCATGGACGACCTGACCGACGACGAGCCGGCCGCTTAGTCAACAAAGAAATAAAGAGCGCACCGGCTGGTGCGCTCTTTTCTTTTCTTAATCCCCCTATTCCAAAATGCCCCCTTACTGGATCATCGACGCACATCAGGATATGGCGTATAACGCGCTCAGCTTTGGGCGCGATTATCTTCTTTCGGCTGCCGAAACGCGCCGCCTGGAACACAACACTCCCATCGTTGAGCGCAACGGGCACACCATGCTGGGCTGGCCAGAATTCCAGCGCGGGCAGGTGGCCCTCATCTGCGCCACCCTGTTCATCGCCCCGCAAGGCTCGGGCGGCGGATCCTGGGAAACGCAGGTGTACCGCGACGCGCGCCAGGCCGAAACGCTCTGGCAGGGCCAATTGGATTACTACCGCAGGCTGGCGGGCGATCACCCCGACCACTTTCGACTGGTGACCAACCGCACCGAATTGGCCGACACCCTGGCCCCCTGGATGGCCGAACCCGCCGAACTGCCCCCACCCGCGCCAGAAGGGCAGGAGCCTGCCCAACGCGTGACACACCCGGTGGGGCTGGTGCTGCTCATGGAAGGCGCGGGCGGCCTGAAGGAACCCAAACAGATCGAGCGTTGGTGGGAAGCCGGCGTGCGCATCGTCGGGCCGGTGTGGTCGGGCAGCCGCTTCTGCGGCAGCAACATGGAGCCGGGCGGCTTCACCCGCGAAGGGTTGGAACTACTGGAGGTGATGGCCGGGTTGGGGATGACCCTGGATGTCTCGCACATGAGCGAGAAGGCCGTGCTGCAAGCCGTCGACGCCTATGAAGGCAACATCGTCGCCACGCACGCCAATGCTCGCGCCCTGCTCAAACGCCCCGAAGACGAGCGCCACCTCTCTGACCTGTGCATTCGCCGCCTGATCGAGCGGGAGGCCGTCATCGGTATTCTGCCCTTTGGCAAGTTCTTGCGCCCGGGATGGACCTCGCAGGATGCCGCCGCTCTGACCACCTTTGATCACATCGTGGCCCACATCGACCACATTTGCCAGATTTCCGGCGACGCCCACCATGTGGGGCTGGGCAGCGATTTTGATGGGGGCTGGGGCTGGCCTCATGCAACCGTTGAACTCAACTCCATTGCCGATTTCCAAAAACTGGCGCCCCGCCTGGCTGCTTCGGGCTATAATGAAAGTGAGATTGGTTTGATCCTGGGTGAAAACTGGCGCGCCGCGCTCGAAAGGAACCTGCCCCCGGCATGACCGCAGCACCATCCGTACCATCCCCACTGCCCAATATCGAAAGCAACACCCGCCCGCGAAACGGATGGCGTAAACGCGCCCGCACCGG
Organism: uncultured Anaerolinea sp.; assembly: GCA_964567255.1. GTDB lineage: Bacteria > Chloroflexota > Anaerolineae > Anaerolineales > Anaerolineaceae > Anaerolinea. The sequence goes on along the minus strand of CAZMMI010000458.1, from coordinate 519 downwards.
GATGGTCGTCACCCTGATCGGGTTAATTGTCTTCCTCATCGGCGCACAGCCCAGCATGTTTGGCCTGGACCGCAGCCCGGTGATTGGCTTTGTGCAGATTGCGGTTTTCCTGGTCGGCCTGGCCATCATCTGCCTGGGTGGTTACACCAGCCTGAAGGCCTTGTGGCAGGGTCACCCCACCAGCATCGCTGCCGACATCGGTCAGCGTCTGGTCGCCACCGGCTATGTGATTGCCGTGTTTGCCGGTATGGCAGACGTGTTTGGCATGGGCAGCCACCCGCTGACCGGTGTGCCCTATTTTGGAGAATGGCAGGCCCGCGGCGTGCAGATTGGGCAGGCCTTCATTGCCATTGGTTTCCTGCTGCTGCTGCCCTTCCAAAACCCCTCGCTCGACACAACCGATCACGAACCCAGAAAATAAACATCTGCAATATTTCCGAATTTAAGACAATTGCGGGTGCTTCGCACCCGCAATTGTCTTAAATTCGGAAACCTTCTTACCTATCCAGGCAGGCTTTG
>CAZMMI010000457.1:0-3160 GCA_964567255.1 uncultured Anaerolinea sp. | reverse complement strand
CCAGCAATCCCAAGTATAGGCCGATGCTAACCACAATGAGTGCAAGAACCCAGGCGGTGAAGAATTGCCAGGAGTGCCAGGAAGGCGGCGGCCAGAAGCGGAAACCGGGTTGCTTGATGCTTGCCAGAAAAAGAAAAATGTAGATCAGCTCCAGAATCACTGCGACGCTAAATAGTACAGTCTCCATACATCAATTGTACAGCCAAACTAGAACTATTGCGCGCCGGGTGGAATCCACAAGATCCCGGTCTGCTCAAGTCGATTATCTCTTGAGTAGAGGCAGGAAAACCGAGTATATTGGGGTGCTGTAAGGCGATTCCGCCGCGCCCATGTCACAGCGACCGTTCTGCGTGCGGGCTTGACCTAGTTGATCGAATGCTAGCGAAGTACCGGTTGAATCTTTACATCCTGCCGGGTTGCCGGCATTCACGGCAGGGCTGGTTTCACGCAAGGGATGGTAGTGAGAGAAGAGTGGCGGAACGTCGTACATGGTGAGGGGCTCTAATAGGGGATCAACGGGAGAGCCAGTTGAGCCCCGAATATTTCCTGTGGTTACAGACGTGATGCCGCAGGTTGTGCCGCATGCGCCGATCAAGTTGTAGCCTTGCGATTTCAAGATGCCGGCTATGTCAGGCTCATTACTTGTGCCGGTGGGATCGGTGTTGGCAGCCAGGATGCTGTTTCGCGCATAGAATTGAGTCGTGCCGCCTACATACACTCCACCGCCGATGGCTGCTGGTGAGTTCAGGTCTGAATCGCAGGTGTTGTTGGTGACAGTTACATTGGATAGGTCGACATATCCATTTGCCAGGTAGGCTCCGCCGCCATGAAATTTGGCCTGGTTGCCACTGATAGTTGTGTTGGTAATGTAAAGATTGTAACTCGATTCCACATACAATCCGCCGCCTCCGCCGGTCATAGTTGCCACCGAGGAATTATTTTTGATAACGCTGTTGTCAATTGTCAGATAAATATCTTGGTGGTAGATTCCCCCGCCAAACAGCGCCTGGTTGCCGCTGATGATGCCTCTGTTGATGCGCACATCCCCGTCGGCGAAGATCCCACCTCCGTAACCGGCGGCTGTGTTAGTTGATATTTCAGAATCCTCTTCTATGGTCACAATCGCACCGGAGATATACGCTCCTCCTCCGTCCACTGCTGCCTGATTGTTATATATCTCTGAGGCGCTTCGGATATACAGCGTGCCATTGATTGCATATATTCCGCCGCCAAGAACCCCTTCGTTTTCAAAGATCGATGAGTCGGTGATGCTGGTTACGTAAGGACTACTGTGATAGAGTCCTCCGCCATTTTTGCGGGCATTGGTACTGGTTGCGCCGTTGTAGGCAATCGAAGAAGACTCGAGTAGATAGAGGCTCCCGTTTTTGTTGCATACTGTTCCGCCCCGGTCGGTTTCCAGGGTTGAGTTCGTGTTGTTATGGGTAAAGGCAGAGGCGTAAGTGTATAGTTCCCCGCCGGAAATGTTTGCGCCTGGGCAGTGGCTGCCTTCGTTTTCGGTCACCAAAGAAGATTGGAGGGTCGCTGTTCCATTTTCTACGGATATGCCGCGTTTGTTATATTCGATTCTGCAGTTTGTGCAGGTGAAGTTAATCTGCTTGTGGGTGATGGCTGTGTTAAAGTCAGAAAGGGTTACATTGTTTATTCGTACATGGCTGCCGGGGAAGCGGTTATTGATGTTGATTGTTCCGGTTTCGTTATAGCCTTTGATCATTGCTAGAGCGCCGGTATCATTGTTAATAGTCACGCTTTTGTCTATGTTTAAATTTGGGTTGGATGATGAAAGCTGATGGACTCCCGAAGATAATTGGATGATATATATATCTGTTCCATTGCCTGCGTTTGATTCCTGCAAGGCGGCTCGCAGCGAGCATTTTCCGGCTGCATCCAGGCAGATCTTATCGCCGGGGTTGATGTCAACTGAATCGGGTGGGGGAGGGATGGATATGTTGAAGGTGTAGGTTGCGGCCTGAACTGTATTTTCAGGGATTCCCCCTAAGCTAATTGCCAGGCATAGGGCAATGATCAAGCGCGTGATGAGTGAAAACTGGTTTTTCATAACTGTGTTTTTCCCTTTGGCGATATCTGAGTGGAGCGAGAATCTTCTATGGAAGGTAAGCTTCTAAGATAGGTCGTTAATTCATCAATCCCTTTGAAAAAGAGCATCTGGTGAGATTTTGGATCCTCAAGCGAGGCATAGAAATCACCAGGGGCAAGCTGGGGAGGCTGCCAGAGGCGGAGCATGAAGGAATGATAGCTAGTAGATTGTTTCATTGACGCAGTTCACCCTAATTGTGGCTGACGGGTTGCCTGAATTCTGAATTCCTTTATATAATGTACGGAGTAGGCGTTATAAAACCGTCACAAAAACACACGATTGCAACACAGCAAGAAAATACCCATGTCAAACTTGAAAATATGGTGTTTTGGGAACCTGGTCGTTGAGAAAGACGGTCGGGTCATTAAACAATTTGATACTGATAAATCTCGGGCTTTATTGGTTTATCTGGTCATTGAACGGGCAAGGCCGGTTTCCCGTTCCCATCTAGCCGGTTTGTTGTGGTCAGAAATTCCTGAACAGCGGGCCTTGCACAGTTTGCGCCAGACGCTCACTGTCTTGCGGCGTACATTGGGCGATTTTCCGCCCCATAAATCGCTGATCATAAGTGATCGGGATCTGCTGCAAGTCAATCCGCAGGTGTCCGTGTGGGTGGATGCGCTAGCTTTTCAGGAAGAGCTGGTGGCAGCGATGGAGCATTTCCAGCGTCAAGACATGTTGCAGCACTTGAATATTCGCCGTTTGTGCAAGGCTTTAGGTATGAAGAAGGGGGATTTTCTGGAACATTTTTCGATTTCAGGAGCTCCTTTGTTCGATGAATGGTCGTGTTTGATCCGTGAGGATTTTAATCACCGCGCAGTGGAAGGGCTTGGCTTATTAGCGCGATACCATGAAATCCGCAGAGAATTTAGTTTGGCCCGGTTAGCGGCGCAAAAGATTCTCCAGATCACACCTTGGGATGAAACAACTCACCTACAGGTGATGCGCCTGTATGCGTTGGATGAGCAGTGGAGTGCTTTTTCTAGCCAGTACAGGAGAATGCGCCAATTCATGGTTGACCAGTTGGGTGTAGAGCCTTCGCGG
>CAZMMI010000456.1:0-3169 GCA_964567255.1 uncultured Anaerolinea sp. | reverse complement strand
CTTTATTCTATCGTTGCGCTGAGGCTCTCACGCACGGCATTACAGCGCCCGCAATCCTCGCGATCGCACAATAACGCCCCCGGCTGCTCCCGCAACAGGCTCACCAGGGTAACCATCATCGGTTCGAGGGGGATGAAGCGCAGCACGGCCTGACCGATCTGCGCGCGGGTGGTGATATCTTCCAAATACGGCCCAGCCTGCAAAAAACCGTCCGAGCAACCGGGAAAGCCGGGGCATTCTCGCACGCCGCGCGGAGTGAGCGCCCAGCGCACAAATTGCTTGCGGCCCGCCAGCGCTTCGGCGTAATGAATGCTGGTGTTCACGGTGTGATCGACCCCAATCAACAGCACCCCACCGCCCAGGCGGGTCAGTTCGCCAATCGGAGCCAGAGGTTCGGCGATCGTCTGCGAATCGACAGCCGAATCCACGCCTACCCCAGCGAAGGACAGCAGCGGATGCAGCGAGCGCAATGACTCGGGATGGCGGCGAATCGCCTCAGGAAGCGCGCCCATGGTGACGTCGGCGGGCATTTCGGGTGTAAAGAACTCGGCCATGCGGTTGGCGTCTCCACCGGTACCATAGGTCATGGCATTGCCTTGCGGCCCTTCCTCTGGAATTAGCATGGGTTTGTAGGTGAACGTAGGCGCCATGACTCCGCCCGATACAGACAGTAAAGCACCCAGCAAGGCCTCGGCGCCCCCGCGGATTTCATCGCCAAACGAGGACATGGCCGCGTGGACGATTAACCGGCGGTTGGGAGTGACCCCTGCCAGCCGAAAACCCTGCACCAACTCGCGATACGAGATCATTCTTCCCTCCTGCGCTGCGTCACCTTCCAAAGCGAACCAACCGGTCCCGGCGCAGCAGGATCAAAGAGCGGCAAAACGCTTTCAATCAAGCAAACCGGGTCGGGCTGTTCGCCCAGGTAAAAGCCGTATGTACGGATATTATACGCCCAAAGCTCCTGGGCCGTACTGCGCGTAAAGGCTGCCAGCCCGGCTTGCGCGGTTTGGAAAGCAAAGCGGCGGGCGTCGGGTGGATCATCGGGGCCGGTGGAGATGAGGTTGATGAACAACCCGGAGCGGTTTTCGGCGCGCATCCAGGCTGCGGTTGTTTGCATCAGCAAGAAAGGCGCGCTCAGGTTGGCTTCCAACGTTCGCTGCCAATCCCATTCATCCAGGCGCAGCAGCGGGGTGACCGGCTCGGCGCGCGGGCACAGCACCAGCGCGTCCAGACCCTCCCAGGTGTCCAGCACTTCCTCGAAAAGTGCTCGCGCCGCCAGACCCTTGACCGGATCGGCCACGTGGCAGGCTGCCTGCCCGCCTGCGGCCCGCACCGCTGCCGCGGTCTCTTCCAGATTGTAGGGGGTCAGGTCGCTGAGTGACAGGCGCGCTCCCCGTTGGGCCAATGCTACCGCCAGGCTGCGCACAGGTTCGCGCCCGGCCCCGGTGAGCAGAACAATCTTGCCAGATAAATCAATGGACGAGGAGAGGTTCATAGCGAATTGCCTCCGGAGCGCAAAGGCCAAAACCGTCTTTGTTGCTGCCCGCATCCAGCGCCAGACCCAGGTAAGGCGACGGGTCCAGCGTGTTTTGGACTTTCCGCTCGTCCAAGAAATTACCCTCACCGTCATCCAGCACGATGGAAAAATGCAGGTGCACACCGGTGGGCGTGCCCGGAGAACCAGAAAAGTTGCCCTGGTAGCCCAACAGCGTTCCGGCTGGCACAAACACCTCGCTGCTGCCAGGAGGGAAGGCCGGGTCGATGAGCGGCTCGCCCATCAAATCGGCCATGTGGGTGTAATACAACCAGATGGTGCGTCCAGCTTGTAGTGGGTCATCCGGCACGCGTAGAATAACCGTGGATTTCCAATCTTCCTTGCGGGTCAGATAGCTGTCCACGGCTGCATAGACAGGGGTAAGACCCGGGTCAGTTCCGGCGAAGATGTCCAGGCCGGAATGACGGTGGAAGGGGCGGAACGAATCGTTCCGCAGGTAGCCGATGTAGCCACGCGTGGGCATGATGAAAGGCGCGTCACCGCAGCGCTGCCCGGCCTCCACCACCCAATCCTGATGCTCCTCGGGATGGTTCAAGTAGGCAATCAGGCGTTGATCGCGCAAGGTGCTGCCAAAGGTTGAACGGCGAATGAACCACACCGCCCCGGCGGCCACAAGGGCCATAAATACCAGCCCGCCCACCAGCACAAAGAACATCTGCCGCCGGGTAAGCGATACTTTCAGGTTGGCAAAGCGAAAGTCGGTCATCCCTGAAACTCCTGTGAAGCGTGGGGCGAAGCGGGGCTAGAGTTTTCCAATCATCGACCAGGGGCCAGTCCAGGTGATCTCGACAGGCAATAACTGCCCGCGTAAATCTTCCTGGCTCTCCACAAAGACCAGCTTATTGGTGGGGGTGCGACCCTTCCAGCGGTTCTTGACCTTTTCCTCGAACAGCACCGGGGTGTGCTGCCCCAGGTAGCGCGCGTTGATCTCACCAATCACCTGTTCTTGCAGATCCTCCAGCAAGCGGAAGCGGCGCATCTTCTCGGCTTCGGGCACGTCATCGCCCAGCCGGCGGGCCGCCACCGTACCGGGGCGGGTGGAGTAGCGCGCCAGGTGAGCCACGTCCAGGCGCAGCTCGTCCAGCAGGCGGTAGGTGTCCATAAACTGCTCGTCGGTTTCACCGGGGAAGCCCACGATGATGTCGGTGGCGATGGATACGCCGGGAATGCGCTCGCGCAGCCGCGCGACCAGTTTGCGATAATCCTCGGCGGTGTAGCCGCGCTTCATGTTCGCCAGCACCTCGTCGTTCCCCGCCTGGATGGGCACTTCGATGTGCGGCATGACCTTGGGCAGGTTGGCCACCGCGTCGAAGAGGTCATCGGTCATGTAGTTGGGATGCGAGGTGAGGAAGCGGATGCGCTCCAACCCGTCGATCTCATTCAGGCGGATGAGCAGCCCGGACAGATTAGGGTAGGCTTCATTATCCTTGCCGTAGCGGTCAACGATCTGCCCCAGCAGGGTGATCTCTTTGACGCCCTGGCGCACTAGCGAGCGGGCTTCTGCCAGGATATCTTCCGGCGGGCGACTGCGTTCAATGCCGCGGCGGTAGGGGATGATGCAGTAGGTGCAGGCGTGCGAGCAGCCGTAAACGATGGGGATGAAGCCCGAGA
>CAZMMI010000455.1:0-3170 GCA_964567255.1 uncultured Anaerolinea sp. | reverse complement strand
CCAAAGTTGAAGGCCATGCTCGACAGGCTGGCCACGGTGGCTCGCCGTTCTGGAGCAACTTTTTCCATGACAAAAGTCTGGTACACCGGCCCGCTCATGTTCATCAACGCCAGCCGGATCAGGTACGCGCCCGCGCTGAGCGCATACGGCGCGTAGCCCATCACTGCCAGGAAGGGGATCGATAACGCCTGTGAAACGACCACCAGTTGGATCTTGCCGTACCGATCGGCCAGCGGCGGGGCGATCATCAAGCCGATGGCCATAGCCAGCGAGCCCCAGGCAAACAACGTCCCGATGGTCGCGTCCGGCAGAACATGCACCTGGCGGTAAAACACGTTCAAGAAGGGCATGATCATTCCCGCCCCCAACGAGGTCGCCAGCAACGGCGTGATCAAGCGGGCCAGCAGCCCCCGCTCCTGAATGAAGAAAGCCGGTGAAGCAAAGGAGCTGCGCTGAGAGGTTCGTTTTGGCGCGCGGAGCAGCAGGTACGGTACCGCCGCCAATCCGATGACTACCACCACCAAGCCCAATGAAAGCCGGTACGCCTCTGCGCTGGTAGGCAAAATACCCTGTCGATTCGCCATCCAGGTCGGCAGATAGCCACCCACCCAGTTGCCTACGAACACCGAAGTCATCAACAATCCCTGGGCAAAGCTGAACAGGTAAGTTCGCTCTCGCTCCGAGCTGTTTTCCATCAAGAACGGACCGCCCGTAGCGCCCATCAAACCCTGCGCCGCGCCGCTCAGCACATTGGCCGCCACCAGCACCCAGGCTTGCGGGAAGAGCACCGCCGAAAGAAGCGCCAGACTATTGATCACGCCGCCCAACACCAAAGAAGCTTTGCGCCCAATGGCATCCGCCAGGTAGCCCATCGGCAGAGCCACCAGCAGCGCCGTCAAGCTGTTGGCCGTCACCAGGATGCCCAGCAGGGTTTCATCATACCCCAGGCTGAGGACGTAGAAGTTGAACAGCAGGCGGTAGACCCCCATCGCCGCGCCACTCAAAACCTGCGCCGACAGGTACAGGCGCGCATTCGGTTGGAACGCCGCCAAATTGCCTCCGTAGGTACGGATCACACCCAGTGCGCGGGTAAACTGCTTCATTAATCGTCTGCCGGGCGAGCGGCCGGGTTCTCTAGAAATGCGCGCAAATCACCCATCACCGCCGCCAGGGCCGTGCGCCGCAGGGTGTAGGCCCGCTCGGCTTCGTGCTGCAAGGTGATCTCTACCAGCCCCGCCAGCCGCAGCGCATTCAAGTGATGAATGACCGTGGGCGGGCGCAGATGCAGCCGGCGAGCCAGTTGGCTGGGCGTTTGGGGTTCTTCAGCCAGCGCCCGCAGGATCACCAGCCGCGACGAGTCCGAGATGGCCTTCAAAGCCGCCACCAATTCATCGGGAGCAGACTCGCCTGCCGAAACATTCGCCCCAACCGGGCGGCTGCCAAATACCACCAGGAGCTTATCACGGCTCACATTCTGGTAAAAAATCAACGGGTTTGCCCAATAAGAAGGAGCCAGGATTACGGCCTTGCGTTCTGGAAGCTGGGTAAAATGCACACCGCGCGAAAGGTGGATCAATAAATCTTCCACACTCAGGTCTTGCGCCAGGGCTTGCGCGTGTGCCAGCCCGCTTTCCAACATGGGCTGCAGGCGGCGCTCTTCCTCGGCAAAAAACACTTCCTGATAGGTATTGAGCGCTTGCAAGTAGCCATCGCCAAATTCGGCGGCATGTGCAAACGCATCTAATAATTTAGGCAAGTCGGGGAGTTTAATAAAATTTTTCCCCTTGCGCTGTAAGAAAGAACGAACAACCTCCAGCTCGGCTGGACGCCACGACTGGCGCAGGCTGATGTCTTTGAGTGTAGTGATGAGCTCCGGTGTAATCTCTGATGTTGGCAGCAGCGTGTAAAGTCGCTCGGCAGTGGGGATCTGCGCCAGGGCAATGAGAGCGTCGGCAGCGGTGCGACGTCCAGCCGGCAGGAGGTATATCCAGCGCAAGGGGACTGGTAGAAAGGTGCTGGCGTTTTCCAAAAACTCTCGCTGCCCCGCGGGCAGTCTGGAGCGCACCCCGGCTGCCCAAGAAGGCCTGACCCCGAATTGGTCTGGGTGAGCAAGAACATACTGACTCACAAACAGATCGTAGGCAGTGGCGATATCCCAGTGGAGTGTTGGCATAGGAGGGGTGTTTCTGGAAGACGCATTAGACATCCGTCTAATACATTAGATAATAATCTAACATTCCTGGCCTGTCAAGGCTGTTTTTTCGAGCTACACAAGCCCCAATTCTGGAAAAATCAAAAATGCACGCCTTCTTCCTCAAAAATCATCAAAAACTGGATGATCATTGTCGGTTCAACCGGGAAAAATGCCACTATAAATCCGGAATTACTTTCGTTAACATATTGTCAATGTTCAAGCAAGAATACGCTACCCTGTCCATTTTTCAGGGTCTGGAACCAGATCAACTCCAGGCCATTTTACCGTTATTCGAAGAGGTCCATTTTCCAGCCGATCGTGTCATCTTTGAACAGGGGCAAGATGCTACCAACTTGTATATCCTCCTGGAAGGTGAAGTGCACGTTCGCTACAAGCCTTATGACGGGCCTCCCCTCACCGTGGCGCGCATTCTGCCTGGCGGCGTTTTTGGCTGGTCGGCAGCCTTGCGCAGAGAGGTATACAACTCGGCTGCAATTTCGATTACCGCAGTGACCGCTTACCGTCTGCTCGGCTCTCGCCTGCACAACCTTTGCGATTGCAGCCCCGATACAGGTGGTATACTTTTAGAGCGGTTGGCCCGCGTGGTCGCCGAACGGGTGCGCAATACCCACCCGCAAATCCTGCAGATCCTCTCTGAAGGGATGGATCCCTCCGGCAAATGTTCTAACAGGAGCGAGAACGATGACAGACTTCAATCTTGAGTTTTCAACAAAAGAACGCCTGGAAGCCTTAATCGAGACCCTGGACGCATACATCAATCATTACCACGGCGGGTCCGTGGAGCTTGTTGATTTTGACGGAAAAACCCTCAAGGTGCGCCTGGGCGGCGCCTGCACCGGCTGCCCACTATCCCCATCCACACTCAACGGTTGGGTCGCAGGCACCGTGCGCCAGTTTTTCCCCGACATTGAGCATGTTATTGATGTAGACAGCGAGTAAGCAGCAACATGCTCAG
>CAZMMI010000454.1:0-3195 GCA_964567255.1 uncultured Anaerolinea sp. | reverse complement strand
TGCCTTCATAAACAGACCAGGTTGACAGGAAGCCAATGGTCGGGCGGCGATCGCTTCTCGGGTGCATAGCTTCCATTTTACCTCTTTTGGGCTTCAGCCCGTCAGAGTCGGACTTGTTCTGGGCGAATTCAGCCCGAACCATCGATGATCGATGCGATCGGCGTGGATGAGGCCCTGGAGAAAGGCGCCCCCACCTTTTCGGATCTGGACAGTTTCTAAGACCCGCAGCACAAAAGCAAAACCGGCTCAGGAGAGGAATTTAACAAGACCGTTGCCGCCATCCACCCGCAAGCTGTCGCCGGCCCCAAAAAAAATCGGCTGGTGCCGTTTTTTGCAGTCAGCCAAGATAGAAATACGCAGGAGTCATAGCCTATTTGAAAGCAAGCCAAACAAAGACTGCTATAATTTTCTTGATGCAAGTACCTTTGATTGCCACAAAGTTTTCGCTTCCCCCTCTACGAAAGGGGGCAGTTTCCCGCTTGCGCCTGCTCGAGAAACTGAATCACAGCATCGATGCGAAACTGACTCTTATTTCGGCCTCGGCGGGATTTGGGAAAACTACCCTCGTGTTGGCATGGTTGCAGACCTTAATAGAGAAAGGTGAGGGGAAGCGAATTGCCTGGTTTGCTCTGGATGAGAGCGACAATGATCCGGCCCGTTTCTGGAATGGGGTGGTCTTGGCTTTACAGTCTGTCTGGCCGGGCGTCGGACAGGAAGCGATGTCCATGTTCAAATCTGCCCAGCCCGTGCCGATTGAAGCAATCCTGACGGTGCTGGTGAACGAGATTGCCGCCCTTGCCAAGGAGGACTCATTCTTCTTAGTGTTCGACGACTTTCATGTCGTTACCACTCCACAAATTCTAACTGCGTTTACTTTCTTGCTGGAACACCTCCCGGCGGGACTGCACCTGGTTGCGACCACGCGCGTCGATCCGTCCCTTCCGTTACCTAGGTTACGCGCCCGCCATCAGTTAATTGAAATCCGCACAGATGAATTACGTTTCACATCTGTTGAAACAGCTGCCTTCTTGAACCAGTGCATGGGATTGAATCTTTCAGAAGCCGATATCGACATCCTTGAAGCGCGCACAGAAGGCTGGATCGCCGGTGTACAGATGGCAGCTCTGTCAATGCAAAACGCACCTGACACGACGGAATTCATTCGACTTTTTACAGGAAGCAATCGCTATATCCTTGAATATTTACTGGATGAAGTTCTGCAGCGCGAGCCGGATGAAGTCCAGACGTTCCTGCTGGAGACATCCATCCTGGATCGGCTGTGTTCAGACTTGTGTGAGGCTGTTACCGGTAAGCAGGGAGGGCAGAGGTTGCTCGAGCATCTTGAGAACGCCAACCTGTTTATTGTTCCCCTTGATTACGAGCGTCACTGGTACCGTTATCACCCGCTCTTTGGAGAACTTCTACGGATCCAGATGGAAAGGACGAATCCAGAAACTTTCGCTGCCTTACATCGGAAAGCCGCCGAATGGTATGAGCCGAATGGGAATTTTGAAGAGGCCGTTCAACATCTGCTGGTTATTAAGGATTTCGACCGGGCTGCACGGCTTATCGAACGGGTCGCATTCGACCTGCTTGACCGCGGCGAGATCGGTACTTTGGTTGCGTGGCTGCGCCTCCTTCCCGCCGAAACTGTGCGCACTCGCCCCTGGTTGTGCGTTTTGGATGCCTGGATGTTGATCCTGACGGGCCAGGCTGAGGCGATCGAAATCCGACTTCAAGATACGGAATCAGCTATCCAAACCGTAGGATTGCCACCCGCGCAGACCGATCGAATCAGAGCCTACATTTCCGCCATCCGAGCTCAGGTGAGCTTTATTCAAGGAGGAGCCCCTGCGGCGATTGAATTTGCCAAATCTGCCTTGAATCGCCTGAGCGGCGAAGATCATGTGATCGGTGCAACAACAGCTACCATCCTGGGGGCAGGCTATGCTTACATCGCCGATTTTAGTTCTGCTGTCGTGGCCTTCGAAAAAGCCAGATCGGTCAGTCTGGCGGGCGGCAACCAATTCAATGCGATGGTCGCTGGGTCGGCATTAGCGCAGATCGCGGTGGTGCAAGGTCGGTTGAGAGATGCCTACCAGATCTACCAGGATGGACTTCGCGTCGCCGGAAAGTCGGCCTTTCTGGCTCCCGGTTATACCTATGCCGGGCTGGCCAATGTATTGTGTGAGCGGAATGAAATGGATACTGCCCTGCAATACGCTTCACAAAGCGTTGAATTATGTAAATTAATCGGCCAGGCTGAGATATTGATGACAGCATATACTTCCCTGGCGCGAGTTCTGTGTGCGCGCAGGGAATTCGATGCGGCTCTGGATACTTTGGAGGAGGCTCGGCGGGTAGCCAGTGAAATATCCGCATGGTCCCTGGATACGATCCAGATACTGCAAGCTCGAGTCTGGTTGGCGAAAGGCGACCTAGAGTCTGCCATCCTTTGGAGCCAAACTGGTGGTTATTCCATCGAAGAGCCCGCCTCATTTCATCGCGAACAGGGTTTGTTAACCCTGGCTCGTATCCGCATGGCACAGAGGCAGCATGACCAGATTGTCGCTATTCTTGAACGTTTGCGGCAGGAAGCCGAGGGGTCCGGCCGATCAGGAAGTTTGATTGAGATATACATCCTTCAGGCGTTGAATTTTGAGGCGCGTGCCGATACCCAGGTGGCGTTTGAGGCCCTTGGAAAAGCATTGGCCCTGGCGAGATCGGAAGGCTACCAGCGTATTTTCCTCGACGAAGGCGAGGCCATGCGCGGCCTGCTGCTGAAATACCGCAAGGAATCCAGGCTTTCAAACGCCTACCTCGACAGATTGCTATCGGCATTTTCAGGAAAGCATCCGGCCGTTTCTGCTGGTCAGGAATTTGCGCTGGTTGAACCCTTGAGCGAGCGTGAACTTGAAGTGCTACGCATGCTGGCGGCCGGCCGATCCAACCCTGAAATTGCCGGGGAATTATATGTCTCACTGAATACAGTCAAGGCGCATGTGAAGAGCATCTTTGCCAAGTTGGAGACCCATAACCGCACCCAAGCCACCCAGCGGGCAAGAGACTTGCGGTTGATTTAAATTCAAAACTTCTAATCCTGGCTGAATAATTAGCAAGAGGATTGTGGCGGAAAAAGTGCTGCAACCCTCTTTTTGAATCCTATTGATGAACCACCCTTCTTGACTACCCGAT
>CAZMMI010000453.1:0-3205 GCA_964567255.1 uncultured Anaerolinea sp. | reverse complement strand
TTTACCTTCAACGGCGCAGCCCAATAGAAGCCGCTTCACAGCGGATGTTCCTCTTTTTTCAGATTACTGCCGGAGTGCTTCTCGGACTGGTAGCCCTCATATCGCTTCCGTCCATTTCGAGCCAATACCCAGTCCGGCTATTAGGCGCCTTTCTTGTGCCGACGATCTTCGGTCTGTTGGTGATTCTCATATCTTCCCGAAAACAGGTTGCCGGGCTGCGGCGCAGGCAAAAAGTGCTCGTGTATTTCCTGACCGTGCTCATCCTGGCCGCCGGAATTGTCAGTCTCCGCGATCTTTCGACCATCCTGATGGTTCTCGCTCCCATGGCGGCGACTCTCGCCGGCGCCTGGCTGCTCAATCGCCGCCCATCGCGCTGGGTATGGTTCTTCGCCGCTGCCGCGTTGCTCTTGATGGCAGTTATCCAAAACAACGTTGCCTCTCCGTTGAATTTCCTACCTCGTTTCCTAAAGCCCTTGTTCGGCATCTTCTATCTTGCTGCGCCAGCTCTGCTGGTCGCTGCCGCGGCGCTGCTCCTGGTCACCGGTTTGCGCCTCGCCAGCTCGGCGTTTGCACCCGCAGGCGAAAAACTAACCTTGCCGGAACGCGTAGAAGGGAGCTTGCGAGTGGCAGGGAGCTTCCTCTCGATGGGCTACTTAGCCTATGCGACTGCCTGGGCTTCGATCTGGGACCAGACCACGGATGGGTTGGGCGGGCTCACGCTCAACATGGTCGCCATCCCGGTGGCGATCGCCTGCGGCATGGTCATCGCCCTGAAAGGACCAGCGCGGCAGCGCCTGATTGGGTTGGGCTTTGCCGTCCTGGTACCCATTCTGGTCAGTGTTGGCTTCAGGTATGGTTGGGACGTGTCCTTCCCCCAAATGACAGAGGATCGGGCCGAGCGCATTGGAAATGCACTCGAACGCTATTTTGAGCGCGAAGGTGGCTACCCCGCCCGGCTCTCCGATCTTGTTCCCCGCGACTTGGTCTTCGTCCCTGCTCCGGTCATGTTCCGTGGGGAAGACTGGTGCTACCAAGCTGATGGCAGCGCCTACCGCCTGGCGGCGTTCTCCCACGAGTACTTTGGCCTGCCCGTCTCATTGACAGTCTACCAATCCGCCGGCAGTCTGGATAACCGCCCCTTGCCCTGTGCAGAACGTTTGGCCGAAATGCAGGCTCGCTACGACTGGACCGGAGGGCAAATAAACATCGAACCAGGACCGCCAACTACCCCAGTCCCGCTCCTGGAGGGGCAGGTGAGGGAGAAGCTCGCTCCGATCTTCCCCCATGAAAACCAGATCCTTCCGGGAGGATGGTCCTCCGATGGACGATACTGGTGGTTCCGTGCTGTTACCGGCTCAGATGAGTACCAGCTTTATATATTCGATTCGACGCAAGGTACAGTTTGCTCTATGCGCTTTGAAGAGCCCGTCAATCTGAAATATGATCTGCCCCCTGCTGCATGGCTCCCAGAAGGCAAACTGTTGTTTGTCGGCGGCCCCGCCCTTGACTCCACTTCTTCCGCTGGGTCGGACGCATCTGAACCGGCTGTTCTCGCCATTTACGAGCCCTGCGGCGAGCAGGTTGGGACATTGGAAGGCGTCGCAAACCTGACCATTTCCCAGGTGCTGCCAGGCTCCGAGTCCATTAAGCACTTGCTCCTCCAGACTAAATCGGCCTATTACCTCGTCCAGCCCGGAAAAATTGCCGTTCAGCCTATCCCTGGCATCCAACCAACTCAATTCGGGCTGCAATCAGACAGGGCCACCTGGTCGCCGGGAGGCTCCAGGCTGGCCGTTGCCCAGCCCAACAGCCGCGAACCTGAGGACGGGATCAGTCTACATATTGTCGATGGCGATTCCGGTGGGCTTACCGGTTCCTTCCAGTTGGATTTCCGGGCCGAGTCGGGCTTGCCATTTGTCGAATGGTTATCGGAAGATCAGGTCCTGATCCACGGATCTGGTAAGATGATTTCGGTTGATCTTTCCACATCTCCCGCGCGCCAGGTGGATGTGATCCGCGAGATGTTTCACAGCAACCTGGCTTATTCTGAGCAGGTTTTCTCGATGGCAGTGATCCGTTCGAAGGATGGCAATAACTACCACATTTGTCTGTGGGTCAACCTGCCCGATAACAAACAGATGTATATCTTCCATTCCGAAACGCAACAGTTGTCCGTATACACGCCGAAATCTTTATCAGTTCTGGTCTTCCCCGATGGAAAATGGGAGAGGATGTACGGATGGGCAGAAGATACCACTGCCTCCGACTTGGTGGAGATTTTTTGGATCGACAGCGACCGCGCGCCGGTGACCATTCCAATCACCGGGCACCAGCCGCGTGGTTACCCGATGCTCGATGTGCGCTTTCTCTCCGATCCATCCCGGCTGCTGTTAGCCTCCTCCAATGGGGCCTCTTTGGTCAGTGTCCCTTCCGGTGATCTGCTTCACTTTTGGCAAACCGGATCCGGGCGAGATCAATTCCCCTGGCTGAAACTCTCGCCGGACGGAAAAACTGCGCTTCTTCCGGTTCAATGGGATGGTCTTTTCAATCTCCCTCTCCTGGAAAAGTGAGGTCCAAACGATGACAAAACATCAACAATCATTCCCTCTCTCACCTTCCGCATTTGCCATCCTGCTCGCCTTGCGAGATGGTGAAAAACACGGCTACGCCATCCTGCGTGAGGTTAACGAGACGACCCAGGATGCAGTCCGCCTGCTGCCAGGCACGCTCTATAACCTGGTCCGGCGTATGCTCGAGGACGGATGGATCGAGGAATCCGGCGAACGCCCCGACCCTCAAATTGATGATGCGCGCCGCCGCTATTACCGCCTGACTGCCCTTGGACAGCAAGTTGTTCGTCTCGAAGCTGAACGCCTGGCCCAGATGGTCAACCTGGCTCGTCAACGTGGACTTCTCTCTTCCTTAGGTGACTGACACGCCATTATCCATGGCACTGTTGGTGAGACTTGCGTATGACCAGCCGTTTCCTGTGGTGACTAAGCTGTAAATCCGCCTTGAACTGATTGGATACCCATCAGGTGTTTTTTTAAAGAAGTTTATTTAAAACTCACTTTACCAGGTTGAAGCCTGATCTTCAACTCAAATGGAACACACCCAAATCAATTGCGCCTCACTCAAATCTGGAACCATCCACGCGCACTCTTTGGCTGCTCTTCAGCCATGTGGTACAGTTCATAAACACCCG
>CAZMMI010000452.1:0-3216 GCA_964567255.1 uncultured Anaerolinea sp. | reverse complement strand
GAAAATAAGCGCTCCAACATCTCCTCCTTGTAGTGGCGAGGCGAGATTCAGCAAGATAATCCACCCAGTTGTGGTAGCCTCGCCATGTTTGTGCTTTCTTGCGAATAGGAATTTCCTCACAACAATGCGCAAGGCCCCGTCTGGAGTGCACTCCACTTCCGGCGACTCGTGCTATAATCCATCCATTGGAGTACCCTTATGCAGGCCCCGGTTCTTGTTCTGAATGCAAACTTCGAACCGATCAACGTCTGCGATACCCGGCGAGCTCTGGGGCTTCTCTTGAGCGAAAAGGCAGCTCTTGTTCTCAACGGGCGGGGTGAAGTCCGCACCGTTTCTCGCATCGTTCCCCGCCCATCCGTCATTCGCCTCCAAAAGATGGTCTCGCGCCCCCGGCCGCAGCTCAAACTAACGCGCCGTGAAATTTTCCGTCGCGACGGGTTCGCCTGCCAGTACTGCGGTAAACACACCCCCGACCTGACCATCGACCACGTCATTCCGCGCCATCTCGGCGGGCAGCACGTCTGGAATAATGTGGTTGCGGCTTGTCCGGCTTGCAATCATCGCAAAGGCGGGCGCCGCCTGGAAGATTCCGGCATGCACCTGCTCCATCCCCCGGTTGAACCGCCCAGTTCTGCCCATTACATCTTTGGCCGTCACCTGTACGAAAACCGCGAGTGGGAAGATTTTCTGGCCGGCTGGTAAACCGCTTGTCCCGAAAACGCTCGTCTATAATGCGATGGGGGTGCAAAAGCACCCCCATCGCATTCATTCTTTGCCTTTCGAGCAATTTTCTTACCCGAAAACCATCAAGGCGATCCGTGGCGTCACCAGCACCTCAATCAATGCGGCTACCACCAGCATCGGGAGAACAATCCCAACCATCACTTTGGCCCAATCGGCCAGCGCTTCCAGCCACACCTCGCCGAAGGTCTTCCCAGGCGTGGGCGTTGCCAGCACCGCGCCCATCTGCAACACCGCAGCCGTCGCCAGCACCGCCGCCGGGATTTCTACAACCCCGTGGGGCAGCAGGATCATCAGCACGTCGAGCACCGGAATGCCGTTCATCGATAGCAGCGTCACCAGGTATCCTCCCACCGCCATCGTGGCCATCACCGGCAGCACGCCCAACACGCCAAAGCTAAAAATGCCCACGATTAAAGCCAGCAGCAGCACGCGGAAGTTCTGCCAAAAAATCAGTGGAATAGCCCCCACTGAAAAAACTGTGTTGACAGACAGCAGTTGGGTTAGATTCTCGTCCAGGTTTTGAATTTGCTCTTCAGGGATCAACAACGGGAATTGGTCAACCATGTTGCTCCCAATCACCGTTCCAAGCACAACCACCAGCAAGGTGATTACAAGCGGCAGCACCAGTCGCTTCAACGTGGCTCCCACAATCCGCCGGTACCATTCCCCCACCGAATGGGCATCACCCCGGAAAGCGCGCACAAAGGTGCGTAACATCCAACGCACCTTGAGCACGTCGATTTCGTTCCCCAGTAATTCTTCCCGTTGGAAGTGGGCTACACCCACTCGCACCAGCAGGGTGGTCACCACTACCACGGTCGCCACCACCCACCAAAGCGTGCTATTATCCCCCCAGAACATCGTCAGGCTTTCCCATTGGATCAAAAAAGCCGAAGGGATCACGATAAAGCTTGACAGCAGGTTGGCCGCACGCACCGAGGTTGCCTGCGTGGAAACGACCACCGCTCCGGCAACCATCATCAGCGCTTGAACGGTGGTCAGCACAAACACCTGGACCAAAATCTCAAAATCCGGCAGAGCCACTCTGTTCATCACCAATCCCGCCAGGTACACCCCCATGCCCAGGTAGCTCGAAAACAGCAAGGGGATGGTGGATGAAACCAACTTGCCCAAATAAAGCTGCCAATCTTGCATCGGCGTATTCAGCAAGGGCTCGATACTGCTGCGTTCTTTCTCGCCCACAAAGGATTCCAACGCGATCACCAGTGAGACGGAGATGGGGAAGAAACCCACAATCATCAGCAAGAAAGGCACCATGCGGTCGGCAATGATGGTCGCCCCGTAATCGGCGGTGAAATCCAGCATTTGCCGGGCGGTCCAATTCATGATGAACGGGAACACCAGGGTCAAGCCCAAAATCGGGAAAATGATGCGCCAATCTCGGAATTGATCGCGCACTTCCCGGCGCGCCACAATCCAGGCAGGGTATAAAGCTGAGATCATGACTGCACCTCCTCGCCCTGGCGGACAGCCCCCAGGAACACCATTTCCAGGCTGCGCTCAATTTCCTGAAAGGTCACCACCTCTAAGTTTTGCTCGATCAGGCCGCGCAGCAAAATGGGATTCGCCGTTTGAGGGTCTTCCACACGGAAGCGCAGCCAGTTTTCGCCTCGTTCTTGCAGGGTCACCCCCGCCGGCAAATTGGGTTGCCAGCCGTTCAAAGCGCCCGCCAGGCGCGCCTCATATTCCGCCGGGCCAAGCAGCGTCTTTTTGACGTTTTCTAACGTGTTGTGCAAAATGATCCGCCCGTTTTGGATGATCGCCACCTGGTCGGCCAGTTCCTCGCCTTCCGCCAGGTTATGCGTACATAGTAAAATCGTCCGCCCGCTCGAGCGCAGCGTTAAAATTGCATCGCGTACCAGGCGCGCGCTCTCGGGGTCCATCGCCGAGGTCGGTTCGTCCAGCAGCAGCACAGCCGGGTCGTGCAGCAAGGCCCGCACCAGCGCCAGCTTCTGGCGCATGCCCTTTGAGTACTCACCCAAACGCTTTTTGCGCGCCTCAGCCAGCCCGAACATTTCCAGCAGATCATCCCCTCTTTTGCGGGCCGCTGCCGATTTCATCCGGTATAGGTTGCCGAAAAACTCCAGGTATTCAACCGAATTCATCCGCGCATACAGGCCGTGATGCTCGGTCAAGACTCCCACCGCCCCGCGAACTTTGGCGGCGTCTTCCACCACGTCAAAACCTGCCACCTTGGCCCACCCCGAGCTGGGACGCAGAATAGAAGTCAACATGCGCACGGTGGTAGTTTTTCCAGCGCCGTTTTTTCCCAGCAGCGCCAGCACCTGCCCTTGAGGCACCTTGAGGTCGATGTGATCGACGGCCAGGAAGTCGTCAAAATACTTGGTCAACCCTTCAGCTTCGATCATTAAGCACTCCAATTTTAAATAAAAAAGGCGAGTCAGGACTGCTGGGCTCGCCCAATCCTTCAAACCAATCATAAACTCAAAC
>CAZMMI010000451.1:0-3235 GCA_964567255.1 uncultured Anaerolinea sp. | reverse complement strand
CCCTACTACAGCACCGTTTTGGAATTGAAGCTGTACGACTGTTTGAAAGCGATATCTTGCCGGTACTTGAGGTACATTGGATTGATGATCTGCTCCACAAACGAGCCATGAGCGCGCTGCTCGCAGCCAATCGTCGCGCGTTATCACTGGTAGATTGCACCAGCTTCGAAATCATGCGCTAATTTGGAATGGATAAAGCATTCACCTTTGACCCACATTTTCGCGAACAGGGGTTCGAACTCATCCCTTCGAACGGAAGTGCGCCCCAGTGAGAACCACACTAAAGATTTCAGTTAAACCCGGGGACTGCCAAAAAAATCGCCTGCCGCTGGTATAATTAGGCTATGCTAAAAACATTTTCCGAACGCAAAGGCAAATTAGCCAATCTTGACCGGTCATTTGACCTAGGGTTCTGGCAATCTCAATCCGCTGCTGAGCGCTTTCAGGCTGCATGGGAGCTTGTTCAACACGCCTGGAAAGTCAAAGGTCACGATGTTCGTCAACTCCGACTTCACCGATCTATTGAGTGTTTTCAACGCCAAAAACGTTAGATACCTGGTTATTGGCGGATATGCGGTGATCCAGTATGCTGAGCCGCGCTATACAAAAGATTTGGATATCTGGATCAGTGTCGATAAAGAAAACGCACTAGCCGTTTATAATGCTCTGAAAGAATTTGGCGCGCCGCTAACAGCGATGAGTGAGGCCGACTTCTCTGAAGAGGGTTACTTCTATCAGATTGGCCGCCCCCCCATGAGAGTAGATATTTTGATGGGCATCCCAGGTGTGGATTTTGAAAAAGCCTGGCAGCGGCGGGTAGAAGTAGATTTTGATGGCCTCAGCGTGAAGTTTATCTCACGAGACGACTTGATTATGGCCAAAAAAGCTTCGGGCCGTCCACAAGACTTGATTGATGCCGACTTGCTCTCCCAGAGAAACGATGAGGAAGAATAGCTGCCATTAGTGTCTCCTACGGCCAGATCGCGCTTTCCGTGCCGGCTCCCCATACCGCCGCCAAAACAAATTCAACGCCGGCCCCGGATCAGACTTCTGGTTGATCAACGTGCGTTTTTTGGATTCCAGCTTGAGAATGTTAAACTGAGAAGTGCTGGCACTGTAAGCACGAGAGGCACTATGATCAGACGACTATTTCGAACGGGCAACAGCGTCGTGCTTTCTCTACCCAAAAAAGTGTTAAATAGTCTGGGTCTAAAAGACGGCGACAGCGTAAATCTGGAACTGGACCACAAACGACACCGGGTCATCATTACTTCAGTAGAAAGAACGACTGAAGTTGCAAAAGTTAATGAAGAATTCGCGCGGCAGGTAGATGATTTTATTCAACAATACCGCCCCGCCTTGGAGGAATTAGCGAATAGCGCCTCATCGCAGTCGCAAGGATCGTGAACCAACGCCTGATGTCGGAGCAAAGCAGTCCGACTCCCACCCTCCCGCCCTACGGCCAGATCGCTTCTCTCGCCGGCTCCCCATACCGCCGCCAAAACAAATTCAACGCCGGCCCCGGATCGGACTTCTGGTTGATCAACGAATGTCCGATCACATGCTCCGCGTCCAATGGTATCCCCCACCGATTGCAAATGTCCTCTACCAACACCTTCAATGACTCCACCTGGGCCAGCGAGTAATCCTCCCAATAGCGGTGACCAAAAGCCATCTGGTAGTCTTCGTACACCGTGCCGGTGAAAACAGTTGCATTCACTGCGCCCTGGTTCACGATCTCAATCCCTATACTCTGGTAATAGGGTTCCAACAGCCGTCCCTCTTCATCCTCGCAGATCGGGCATGTTGCCAGGCAGAAACTGCGCTGGTTATAGCAGTTGACATGCTTTGCGCCAAACGACTCCGGCACCATTTGGTACACCGTCCCGTCTCGATCCACAATATAATGCGCCGACGCCTCATCTTTCGCCTGGAAACGCGCGATTGAGCCCGACAACTCCCCGCCCGTATGGTGCAGCACCACCGCTTTCGGCTTGTTTCCCGCAACCAGGTTGCAGGAAGAGATCACCTTCGCCCCTGCATAGTCGGGCTCCCACTCTAGTTGCGATAAAGCCAGGGTTCGCTCCGCTCCCTCCAGCCTGTCCACCCACTGGCATGCCCGTACCAGATCGACCGTTTCTACTGTCGAGACCACGGTTTGATTAGCGACATCCGGTACATCCTCCGGTGGAGTCTCAGCCGTCGGCACTGGAGTCGCAGTCGGCTCAGGAGTCTTAGAAGGCTCCGTCCTGGCCACTTCCGTCGGGAATGCCTGCACCCGCACCACAACCTGCGGCGGCAAATCCCCAAATATCCACTCTATCGGCAGGTACGGCAGAGCGATCTGCATGACCAGCGCAGCCAGCAGTCCAACAAGCACCAGCTGATTCCGCCGATCCCTATATCCCATTGGCAAAGCACCCGCTCCGTATTTCCATAAAGGGCAGTCGGGGCTCGAACCCGACTCCGCATCCTCCATGCTGCCCATTCACATCAACGCCACTCATCACTGCTGCGTCTGGCCCTAGTTGCCGGCTTCGATCAGCCGCGCCGAGATCATCGACACCGACATTTGCCCACCCCCGGTCAGCAAGCGCGGGCTCGTTACCGGCGTTCCAGCCGTCTGCACTCGCACGTTCAAGGCATAGTACCCCGGGTCGCGGAATTGAATCTTTTCAACCAACGTGTTCGCGGTACACGTCCCGCCGCCATCGCAGCCCACATTCGCCTGTCTCATTCCAGGCACCAGGTTGTAGCTGGACTCATACACCTTCGCTCCGTAATAGTACGCGCCCAGGTCATTCACGATCCATTCCTTGCTCGCTTCCGTCAACAACGCCTGCGCTTGCACGTCGACGATCTGTTCAGGATACACGTCGACATGATGTTCGCAATCAATCCGCACCAACTCCATCGTGCTCGTCCAGTATCCGTTGTTGGCAGGCAGGATAGTATCGGTCTTGCAATCCAAGGTGCCCGTGTACCCGCCATCGGGCAGGTTGCACGTTTCCACTTCCTCCCAAACTGGAACCGGAATGTAGTAATCGTAAATCGTCGGCGGGATCATCACTTCCAACTGCACGTCCGCGCCCCGTTTGTCCGGGTCCTGTCCCACTACCAACGGGCTCGCCGGCGCCACCGAGTACACCTTGATCACCGGAGACCCTATACTCACCGTTGCGCCAGGGCAGGTAGGGGGAAGAACCGGATCGTTGGTGGGGTCGCCATCTGGATC
>CAZMMI010000450.1:0-3250 GCA_964567255.1 uncultured Anaerolinea sp. | reverse complement strand
TAAATGCGATGTTTGCATTTGCAACCGCTGTTGCGGAAAAATTTGACATACGACGTAAATCACCTTCAATCCGTTTTCTATCGCAAGTGTACCACGAACGTTCAGCAGTTCAATCACCTTTCTTTTCGCTTCGAAAGTTGCATCCCGCAGGCGATTCCGGATTTTCTCGAAGTACTGCTTAAGCTGTTGGATCAAGTCAGACTGTAATGGCGCAGAAGGCTGCTGCTCGACAACAAGCTTTCTTTCATCTTCCAATTTGGCAATGGATTCCTCAAACTTCATCTTCCGATAAGTGTAGTTATCTTTTGGAACATCTCCGTTGAGGTAGAGGTCAATCAGCCGATCCAACTGCGTCTGTACAGCCGCAATCTGCGCATCAATCGAACGGAGCATTTCCTCAGATCGGGACGCGTTTTTGTTTTGTTCCTCACAATAATAAACCATGCCATTGGAATAGTTATCCGCGTGAAGCAACTTGTTCGTCACCCATTCCCATACACTTTCATCGACAATCCGGCCTGAGAAAGTGGGCATATTACACTGGGAGACCATCTGACGGCGTCCATTACACAGGTAATAATAATTCCCACTGCGGCGATACTGACCCCGGCACCCATATTTACAGCGCTGGCACTTCAACCGTTTACCCATCAGGTATTGGTGCTCCGGCTTGGGGCCGCGAGCATGACTTTTATTCACCTCAAACTGACGTTGCGTCATTTTATAGGTGGCCAGGTCGATGATCGCCGGAACAGGCACTGAGATCCACTCATCTTTCGAGCGAGCCACTTGCCGGCCCAACCCCCGCTTGGATTTCAGCTTGCGGGTTGACTCTTTGCCATCATTGACCATCTTCGTTTTGCCGAAGTGCCAAATTCCGGTGTATGTTTCATTTTTCAAGATGTGCGTGACCATCGCCGGCTGCCAAACACCATGACCAAACTTCTTGGCTACATGCTTCGCTTTATCCCCTCTCGTAGGAATGCCCAGCTCGGTTAGTTTTCGCGCAATTCCCCGGATCGTCAATGGCTTTTCGTCACCATTCCCATACACATACCAGTCATACACCATCCGGACAACCTTTGCCTCTTCTTCATCCACAACCAGCCAGTTCTTGTGAGGCTCCGAACGGGATGTGTAACCATACGGAGGGCGAGCTCCAACCAGCACAAAGCCGCTTTTCGCCTTTCCTCTTTTCCCGCGTTTACTGCGCTCAAGGATCTTGGCCTTCTCATATTCCGCGATCGAGGCGCGGATCTGCTTTTGCAACCGGCCCTCATCGGAGTCCTCGTAGCGTCCAATGACATACTCCACTATAATCCCAAGCCGATTTAGCTCTTCCTCCAAAATCATCTGGTGGACGCTTTTCCTGGCCATGCGGTCCAGATCATACACAATCATGGCGTTAACTCCACCATCCTCGGCGATAAATTGACGCATTTCGTTCAGCGTGGGACGATCCAGAACAGTACCGGTATAGTCCTCCTGGAATGTGGCCACAACTGAGTAGCCCAACTCAGCCGCGTAACTTTCGCAGCCCTCGATCTGGGTCTTCAAGCTATAGCCGCGCGTCTGCTCATCCGTACTCACCCGAACATAGATAATTGCCCGTTTTTCGTTCATTTTTTACTCCTCGATAATTTCCACGCCGTTGCCGTTGCGACGAAGTCGGCCGTCCTGCTCCAGGCGGCCCAAATAGGTGTAAATTGTCTGCCTGGACATGCTCAATGCCCGCGAAGCGTCTGTCACCCCAATGGTGGGATTGTCACGATACAGTGTCAAAAGATTGTCCATGCGGTTGCCCTGCCTGACAGTTTTTACTTGACGTGCCTTGACCAAAGAATTGACTGGATGGACAACATTGGACGCTGTATTGGACTCAACCTGTTCGGGCAGGCGCTCCGTGCCTGGACGGATAGATTGACGTTCCGCTTTACGATCCGCGCGCTCTTGGGCAATGCCCGCCAGCCGCCGCCGATGTCCAGAGCGCAGCGCCAGGTTGACAGCGCCCACCAATGCCAGCATCGGGAACAGGGCCGGCGCAAAGCGCCCCATTTCCGGGTAGATATCCAACAGCACCGTCAGCCCGATGGTGGAAAAGAGATACACCCCCACCAGTGAGGCAGCCAGAAAGAACGGCGCATCTGGATCGGTTTTGCGTTTGCCGTTGTTGTAATCCCACAACTGCAGGCTGGTACTGACCGTGGTCAACCCCAGGCTCTCGATGATCGCAGCCGTGATCCAGCCCAAAGCCGGCGTCCAGTGTAAATCCTGGACAACCGCGTTGGCCACCAATGCGGCGCTGGGCAGCGGCGTAATCCAGGGAGCGATGGCGGCAACCCCATCGGTGAAGTTGGTTTCAACCTCCGAGAGGATCTCCCGCAGACGAGTCGTAAATAGAAGATCAGTCAAGTTTCACCTCCTAGAATTTAGTACATCCCCACCGAAGGCGAATCTTGGCTGATCGACTATAATTGGACCAGCCCCTACTGCCGGTTGTGTCGGTGGTCGGGGTTAGGTTCGTGTAGGTGCTCGCTACATCTGCACGAACCGTTTTATATGATTTGTTCCATTCTAGCATAGAACAAAAAATCGAACAATCACTTCTTTGGTCTAAACCGGGTTTGCGAGGCGACCCGGTCAGCGGGACCATAACGCCAGTTACGATGCGCACTGGACTGCAATTTGAAACCACTAGACACCCAGGCATCGAGGACTTTTTCAGATATTCCTAACGCCTGGCACCAACTCAAACCGTCCTCCTTGAGCCAGGCCCGTGCCTCGGCAGAGCGAGAGGGATTACTGCTGCGGAGATCCACGGCAGCCTGGAGGATAACCGCCAACATGAGTGTCGCGTAGGGATCGCCGCTGCTTTCACTGCTCATCACCGGCATCCTTGGCCTGCTCAGGCAGGCGGATGTGTAGGATTTTCCCACCAGTGACAGCCACCAAGCGCTCATGCAGTTGGCTGATCGAAGATTCGGCGATCTTCGTGACATCCACGTTTTTTTCCAGAAAGATGGACAACGCCATCGCCAACTGATCCACGCTGTAACCAGCCTCGATGCTGCCATCCGGCAAGCGGCACATGAGTCCGCCAATCGTCGGCATGCGAGAGTCCGCGGGCAAGCGGAGTGCAACCTCGCAGTGTTGCCAAGGAGGATCACCCCGTGACATTAAACGATCTGTGACATCAGTGACCTCAAGATGGCGGGCCACCTGTTCGGGGAGACGAATACCATACACAGTC
>CAZMMI010000449.1:0-3251 GCA_964567255.1 uncultured Anaerolinea sp. | reverse complement strand
GCTGTAAAAAACAGGTGGCCGTGGACAAAATACATGTTGCCCGGGTTCGAAGAATTGGAGCCGGCATACAGATCAATTACGTGGGTACCTGCAGCCGTTCCGTCCGAAGTCCAAAGCTCTGATCCATTCATGTTGTCTTTCCCGTAAAAATAGACCTGGTTGCCAATGTGGGCGATACGCGGGCTATCCGGTGACCATTCATAGGTATAATCGCCTGAAGCCGGTTCCAAGCGTTCAACTACCATTGGCTCACCACCGGCGCGACCAAGGTGTCTGAACCAAGATCCGTTGATCTGGCGCCGATAGCCAAAATATACCTGGTCTTCGATGGTTTCTTCAATCCATCGGACATCTTCCGCAACCAGTTCAATGCCACTGCCAACACCATTGGTGCGGTAGAGGTTACTAGACGAGGTTCCAGCCTCGTTCGTGGCAATAAAATAAAGCCAGCCTCCCGCGACAGTCTGAATCCGACTGGAATAATGATAATCGCCAGGAACCACTTGCTCGCTGCCTGGAATGTTGCTGGACTGCCAGATTTTCCCCCCATCCGCGTAAAGAATCAACTCGTCTGTCAATTCCACACCGCCCTTTAAAATTAACAGATCTACCCTTGGCGTGATTGTCGCCAGGCGTGTACCCGCCGGTGTGCCATCGCTCTCCCATAATTCTGGGATGTTTGAGTTCCGTAGATAGAAATAATAACGGCCATCCAGGCCTACACTCCAGTTATTATGGTCAAATCCTGCCCCCCAATGCATAATCTTTACGGTTCCCTGTGGGGTACCGTCTGATTTATACAGGCTTACGTTATCATCGACACCGCAAAGGAAATACACCATGCTCCCGATTGCGGCCATCGTCTGTGGGCGGTTGCGCAGCACCATCTGCGTGCCCGATTCGCTGCCATCCGTTACCCACAACGCATCCCACCGGTTTTGCTGTCCATCTAACTCATATCCGCTGAAATACAGTTTCTGACCTACGATCCGCATGCCAAACGATGCTAACTGACCGGTAAAGACTCCGCCGCCTTTCCCAGGGACAAGGTCTTTGATTATGTGTGTACCGGCAGGTGTGCCATCGCTAATCCAGGGTTCTAGCCCATGTACGCCATCGTCTGCGGCAAAGAATAAACGTGATCCAAATGGGATTACCCAGTCGATCGAAGCACCGGCGGTCAAGGGGTTGACCGTCAATTGCAATGTGCCAACCTCGGAGCCATCACTCACCCACAGGTCCCAATGAGAAAGGCGGTCGGACGCAGCAAATAGCAATTTCCCGTTCGTGGTCACAATCGGGTTGGAATTGAATGCACTCCCCGCACCTGGGCTGAGATCTTTCACAATTTGCGTGCCCGCCGCGGTACCATCGCTGCGCCACAACTCATAATTCGCCTCTGTGATCAACTCTTCCGGCAGGTTTTTGGCTGAAAAATAGATGCTCTCTCCCATAACTACCATCGACGAGATATTTGAATAGTAAGCGCCGGGGTTGATGTCTTTTACCAGGGAAGTGTTTGATCCATCGGTTTTCCACAATTCAGAGCCGGTCGGGTTATCTCCGCCCACAAAATACAGGGTTCCCCCCATCTCGACCATTCCCGTATAGGAATCTATACCACTGTCCATCCCTGGATTGGTGTCGGCGACCAGGATCGTCCCCCCCGCGGTGCCATCAGAGCGCCAAAGCTCCCATCCTGCGGAGATGGTTGATGCAGCGAAGTAAGCCAGGCCGTTATAAGGGGTCAGGTTAGAAGGAGAAGATGAACCGACTCCAGGATTGATGTCAAGAACCATTTCCGTGCCACCGGCAGATGTTTTCCACAACTCTACGCCGTTCACGCCATCATCAGCCGAAAAGAACAGGGCGTCGCCAACCACCCTCAGATGGTCCGGAGCCGAATCCCCGGATGGATTGATGTCAACGACCATCTCGGCCTGCCCGGCCTGTCCATTCCATCGCCACAATTCGGAGCCATTTGTCGTATCGCTGCCCCGAAAATAGATCATTCCTCCATAGGCAGCCATGGATGTGTTTTCATCATAAGCTTGAGACAGGATATCACTGGAGAACGTTCCATCCGGCGTTCCGTCAGACCGCCACAATTTTTGACCACTACCGTCATCAGCGACGAAAAATAATAGCCCGGCTGCGCCGATAAAACCATTTGGTCGCGAATCGCCACTCGGGTTGATATCTTTTACCAGCACAGTTCCGGTAGCCGTGCCATTCGTTTTCCATAATTCAATGCCGTTACCAGAACCATCATTAGCGGGGAAAAACAAAGTAGAGCCCAAATGGCCAAAGAAATCACCATCATGTAGTTCCCCTATCACTCCATCGCCATTGCCTGGGTTGATATCGCACACCAATTGCGTACCGAGCTGGGTGCCATCGGTTCGCCAAAC
The DNA here is from genome assembly GCA_964567255.1 of uncultured Anaerolinea sp. Taxonomy (GTDB): domain Bacteria; phylum Chloroflexota; class Anaerolineae; order Anaerolineales; family Anaerolineaceae; genus Anaerolinea. Next base: position 840 of record CAZMMI010000449.1, on the reverse strand, counting down.
CTCTCGCCCAGACTCACTCTCTGCAGCGAAGTAAACATACCCATCGAGTGGATACAAACCTCCCGGTGTGCTGGGAAAAGTGATTGAATTAATATCTTTAAGCAATTGGGGGGCAGGGATATCGGTTTTTCCAGTATCATCCGCCTTAACGGTCTGATGTGCTGGGGTGGTTAATCTGGTGCTTAAAAGGATGAGGAATACAAAGACTCTCAAAAGACTGGACATTGAGTTGAGACGCATGACAAATTATTCTCCCCCGTAAATTTTTTCCAATACCGGGTACATTTTAAGTTATTATAATTGGAAAAAAGTTCTCTCTATTCGGCCTTTTCGTACATTTAATGTTATAAGGCGCCTTGGTAAAGTTACACTTTTGGTCAGAGAAGCAGCCTTCTTAAGTCAGGTGGGGAGCTTCAAAACGGTGATCCAATACTAATTGTGATACGACGGATTGCCCTCAATCTGTTACGCAAGGAGAAAACTGCTATGAGTGGCATTCAGGCCGAACGCTTGCAATGTGACTGGGATGAAAACTATTTCTTAAAGGTCCTCTCACTTTAGTGCAATTGCGTCGATATATGCAGCCGGCGCAAACCCCGTTGTGGTCGTGAGTAGGAATGGGGGAGCGAAGGCTGTGGCGAAAAAAACTTATACTTTCGATAAATGTTATCGAAAGTATTCTTTGAAGGCGAAAATTGGGGAAAATCGGCTTTAAAGTAAGCGCAGCGGTTACAATCGGTATTGTTTGTCCAATTTGGATGCGACCATAAAAAGTGTTATCTGTATTTGAGCGCAGCATTCCGAGTGCAAAGAAAACTGCGGTGATGAGGATTGAGGCTA
>CAZMMI010000448.1:0-3265 GCA_964567255.1 uncultured Anaerolinea sp. | reverse complement strand
GGCCAAGGGGCAGCCTGCCTTTGGTGGGGTCCAGGTGGGAGAAGTTCATCTCGGTGTAGTGGATGCCGGGATGGTTCTTGAGCGCAGCAACGAGCTGGCGCGACTCGCTGATGGGGATGAGGTTGTCGCCGCGATCGTGCAGCAGGGTAATGAGGGGAGCGCATATTCCGCGGCTGGCGTCAGAAAGGTACGTGAGGGGCGACATGGCGGTGAGGCGCTGCTGAAAGTCGGGGGGCAGGCACCGCAGGGCGGCGACGGCGGCGGCGTAGGTGGGGGCTGCGAGCAGGTCGTAGAGCAGTTGGCCCTGCGGGGAAAGCGGCGTGGGAGGTGGGCCGGGGGGCAGAATCCGGCTTTGGGCGCCGCCTTCTGCCAGGGCGCGGCGCTCAGCGGAGCGGAACCAGTCCGCTTCGGCAGGGTCGAGCAAGGCGGTGAGAGAGTGAACGAAGACGCGGCGGGTGAGCTGGTCCACGGGCCACGGCTGGCGTGTCCCACTGATGTCACGGGTCTGGGAGGCGATATCGGCGGCAAAGGTCCACATCGAGGAGAAAGGCGCGTATGCGCCGACAAAGGCGACCTGATCCTGGATGAGCGGGTGGGCGGCGGCTATGAGGGCAAAGGAGCCGCCCACGCAGGTGCCCAGCAGGCCGCTGCGGGCGGGGTCAATGTTGGGCTGGTCGATGAGCCAGCGGTAGGCCAGAGGCAGGTTCTCGTTATCCAGTGGGTCGAGGCGGAAATCGCGCATGGCGGGGGACCAATACAGCAGGGCGGCGAAACCGGCGCGGGCCAGGGCATTGCCGAGCACGGGCACCTGAGGATGATCCACTTCAAAGGGGACCACGCCCAGGCAGACGAGGATGCCGGGGTGCGGGCCTGGGGTATTCGGGCGGTAGAGGTCGCCCTCCGCAAAACCGTCTTGAGTGGGGTAGCGGATTTTGTCGATCACTGGGGTGGGGGTCACCCAGTCCACCGGGCGCGAGGGGAGCATGGGGAAGACTTTCAGGAAGAAGGTGGCGGCCCGGGCGGTAGCGCGTATGGGGAGGGTCAGGCGGCGCAAGGTTCTTTGCGTCACGGCGATATTCCTTTCCGTAGAACAGCACCAACTCGACTCAAATGTACTCCGGATGGGACCGGCGTGTCAAGAAAAGCATCTATACGCAGTCACTGCGCGACCAGCACGCAAGGATCGTACCCTACCTGCTTCGGCACAAGTTAATCAAACCGATCCCTGATCGCTTCCAGGTTCTTCAGTGGAAGAGCAGTGATGTTCTCCTTGATCGGATAGATCTCATTCCCAGGATAGATGATCCAGAGATGATCCAGAGACAATTCAGAAGATGCGATTCTCATGGAAGGTGTCAACGCCGGCGCTTCGTTAAACTTGATTTCCATGCCGTACCGGCGCCCTTTCAATTGGAAGACCAGATCAATTTCCGCGCCACCATGAGTACCCCAAAAATACGCCGTGTTCGGATGGAGAATCTGAAGTGCCTGCTCTACGGCAAAGCCCTCCCAGGACGCGCCTACCTTTGGGTGCCCTAGCAAGGTATGGGTGTCAGGTATGTCCAGTAGGCTGTGCAGCAATCCGGTATCTCGAAAATAGATCTTGGGAGATTTCACCTGCCGTTTGCCCAGGTTCTCGAACCAGGGCTGAAGCTGGCGAATCATAAAGGTCCCTGTCAGAATATCCAGATAAGAGCGCACCGTTTTATCGGAAAGGCCCATTGAGCGGCCTATCTCAGCAGCGTTCCAGATTTGGCCATGATAGTGGGCTAACATGGTCCAAAAACGACGCATGGTGGTGGAGGGGATGTTAATTCCCAACTGCGGAATGTCGCGCTCCAGGAAGGTTCGGATAAAGCCCTCACGCCAGGTGAGACTGTCCTCATCCAACTTGGCAAGAAAAGCGCGCGGATACCCGCCTCGCAGCCACAGCGTTTCCCAGGTGTCCGCACCAGTTTCCGAAAGATCAAACCCTTGCAACTCAACAAACTCTACCCTGCCGGCCAATGTTTCGGATGCCGACTTGATGATTTCCGGAGAAGCGCTGCCCAGGATTAGAAAACGCGCCTGGTTTTCAGGGCGATCCACCAGTACGCGCAACACCTGGAATAGCTCTGGCATGGTTTGAATTTCATCCAAAACAACCAGGCCTGTCAGGCCGCCCAACATCAACTCCGGGTTTTGCAATCGGCGCTGGTCAGGGACCGATTCAAGGTCGAAGATGACCGATTCAGTTTGCCCGGCGATCTGGCGCGCCAGGGTCGTTTTTCCACACTGTCGCGGACCCAGCAAAGCTGTTACCGGCGCGCGGCCAATAGCTGTTTCTAATCGGTGAAGGTAGTAGTTTCTCTCGATCATACCATCATTATACCTTGAAATATCGGAGTTTATATCCGATATTTCAAGGTGTATCAGAAATTGGCGTTGTGAAATCCTTTTTGCATAAAACGGGGCAAGTCGCACAGTAAAGCGGCTTTTTAGATGGGTTGGCTTTCCATTTGTGCAAATCTTCAAGGGCGGTTCTATACATGCCAAATCACCTCACGCGTTGAATGTAGTACGCCATCACAATTATTTCAACGATCATCGCGTAATTTAGCACACTTTTCCTAATGAATAATACGTCCCAGACAACATTTTAATGGACGAACCCTTACGCCCGTCCCCGTGGCGTGATGCCATAGTGGGCATCACGTGGCTATCCTGTCACAGATAAGGGTTGATCACGAAACAGTAAATGCCTATTTTTGTGCGAATTGACCCCACTAGGGGGCGCAGTACCATTCTCGGGGCGGTTCGGAGTCGCTGCACATGGCCTCTACACCGTTCCACCAGCATTTGGTCCCGTCGTTGCAAAAGCAAATATTAATAATAGAACCGGGGTGTGGTTTGCAGGGTTTTTCGTTCAATGCAACCGGGTCTGAATCAAGGATTGTGCCATCCAAAAGCATCACGCGCACAATGAGGCGCAGTTCTGCCTCGTCCTCGCCGGGCGCGCTGAAGCTTCCGCGCATCTCCCCGTTGTCGCTTACTGAGAGCGGCCCAAGCGATTCCATCTGTTCTTTATTCCCATCCCGGTAGATTAAAGCCTGGGCGGTTTGGATGCGTTTGCCAGGGGCGGCGGTGAACTGAGGGTCGAGGATGAATCGAGCATTAAGGTCACGCGAACCCCCTGAAGTGTTTTCAATTAAGGTTTCGGCGTTCTCAATGACCACCCTGGCGCAGGCGCAGCGGGGATGGTCCAATTCAATGACGGTGAAGGTGG
>CAZMMI010000447.1:0-3276 GCA_964567255.1 uncultured Anaerolinea sp. | reverse complement strand
CGCTCCGTGTCAATTAGCAGCTTGAAGGTGAATCCGACCTTGTAGGGTCCGGGATGGTCAGGTGGCGGGTCATTGGCCCCGGCTTGAACGGGCTGGGAAACGCCCAACGATGCAATCAGCAATGCTGTGATGCACAACCATTCGATAATCCGTGTCTTTTTCATGAGAAACCTCCAGTGATTAAGACACAACCAGCGCCCGTCGACAAACCGTTCCTGGCGGAAGTCGACGGTTGAGGGGATCCCATGGGTTGAAAACATCAAAAACTCTAAGGGTGATACCACCAGATAAGGCACATCATCGAATGGGATTCCAGATGAACCATATCGGTAAGATTCGTTGTAAGTCTGACAATAATTATTGTGGTAAGCGAATGTAGATAGTCAACGATTATTCGGCACAACAGATTGATTTGGTTGGCGAAAACGGAAATTCATACTTTCAAGGCTTTCCCATTGGATTCTTCAAAGCCTGGTCTAGCTGGTCGGAAGGTTGGTGCTTCAAATACGAGAAGTAATACGGCATTTCCGTCGCTTTGGGTTTTCCACTAAGCTTCTCTGTGTCAAAGAATTCCACCAACGGCTGGTCTTTGATCGCGTAGTCTGGGGTGAGGATGTAATCGTAGCTGTGGTCGCCGGCCAGGTTGGCTTTCAAGAAGGCAATCATGTACATGGAGGTGAGGTCACCCACCATCTTGGTATGTTCTGGAGAAGGATAGCAGAATTCATCTTTATACGCGTTGTAAGTTTCCTCATCGATCTTGCCAAGGTCATGGTCGCGGGTCCAACTGGCGCATGCGTTCGTAAACGAAAGGTGTAACGCTTCGGATATGTCCACCCGGTAATTGGGTTGTCCCTGGATGGCGGCATGCTGACGGGCAAAATTCGATTTTTCTATCCAAGGGGCATCCTTTATGGGGGTGTCCCATTCTCGGTTGATGGTCATGTGAGGGATTTTGATCTTCTCCAAAGATTCGAATGATAGGAGAAAACTGCCTCCATCGATCGGCAAAGTCACCATGATGCGTGGGTCTGGTTGGAGGGTCATGCATGGGTATTGGAATTCGCCGCTGCAAAACCATTGATCGCCGCTGACCGCTGCCAGGGCTGCGTATCCGCCCCACGAGTGCCCGGAAACGGCTATTTGATTGGGTTGAATGTGTTGATACAACAGGGCGGCAGGGTCGTCGTTTACTTTCAGCATCTGAGTGATCATATATTGGATATTGAGAACCCGATCGATGGCTGTCCAGTAAGAATAGAAATCATCCTCGGACAGTTGTGGCTCTCCATAGGCTCCATCGCCGTAGTTGGGTAGGATGACGACCACAAAGCCATAGCTGGCCAAGCGGGCTCCTATTTGGTAACAAATCTCAGCGGGGCTGGTTAATCCCGTGGAAAAGACGAGCAGCGGGAACGGGCCGTCTTCAGCAGGGGGTATTTCCTGATAGGCCGGGTCCAGTCCATATTGCTCCCAATCGGTGGAAGGGTCTGGTGGGAGGCCTCCCTTCAATCCGAGCGGATCCGTCGGGTACAGCGCAGTGGGCAAGGTCTCGCCATCGGCGGGATTTGCTGGATAGAAGATGTAGCCGAGGACTGGCATTCCGCCTTTAGGTGTGTTGGGAGAGGTGCGGTCGGTATCATAGAAGATATTAAAGGTGAATCCAGCTTTGTACGGACCGGGCTGGTTGGGGAGTGGGGCCTTGACAGCGGCCCCTCCGGGCTGAAGAACGCTGCAAGACGCCAGGATGAGCGCGCCGATGCCGAATAACTCGATGATCGGTGTCTTTTTCATGAGAAACCTCCTGTGATCAAGACACAACAATCACCCGTCGATAATACCGCTTTCGGCAGAAATCGACGGTTGAGGAAACCCCATGAGATGAGTTTGTTTATTTCTAAGGGTGGGTACTACCAGATAAGGTTCATCGCCGTAAGGAATCCTGATGCACCATATCTGTAAAATTCGCTGTAAGGCCAGCAATTATTATTATAGTAAGTGAATCGAGATAGTCAATGATTATTTGGACAGATTGAAGTTGGGATGATGAAAAAGAGGAATGGGCCGAAAAAGCTACCCGCGTTTCCAAATGGCGCCGGCGATGAGCAGGCGCAGGGCGGCCAGGATGGCAAAGGCGACGGGCATGCCCGTCCAACCGGCGAGGAGCGGCCCGGCTACCGAGCCGAGCAGGGTGGCCAGATTGCCGAAGAGGGCGTTCCAGGACATCCACACGGTGCGGTCTTCGAGGGGCAGGTTTTCGAGGTGGTAGTTGAATTGGGCGATGCCGAGAACGCCGGAGGCGATCCCGCCTACCACCGCGGTGACCATGTACAGAGCGGTGTCGCGGGTGAAGGCGAGGAGGAGCATTTGCAGGGCGATGAGGGCCGCGCCGATGGCGGTGCTGTTGCGGTTTCCCAGGCGGCGAATGGTTTTGGGAATGTAAATTGAGACCAGGAAGACCAGCATGTTGCCCAGAGCGCTGGCCAGGGCGATGGTGCCGTCGTTCAGCCGAAGGTCATTGATGGCGAAGAGCGGGGCAAGCGGGGCAAACATGAAGCCGGCGGTGTTAAAAAGCAGGAGCAAGATAACGACCCGAATATATTTCCGCCCGGCGGGATTCATCTTGGGCAGCCAGCTTCCGCTTGGGACGCGACCGGCGGCAGAAGAGACGGCTTCTGCGGGGAAATTCACTTTGACTTTGGAGAGGCAGTAAGCGGTGAAGACAGCTCCCAGGAAGCCGATGAAAAAGACGATTTGGTAGCCGGTGGGGGAGGGGTAACGGGCGAGCAATTGGCCGGAAAGCAGGGTGAAGACGAAGGTGATGACCGCGAGGATGGCGTTGCGGTTGCCGACGACCGTGGCGCGCCATTCGGAGGGAATGGACGAGAGCATGAGCGGGCCAAAAAGGATGCCGACCATGATGTTGGGGGCGGCGCACAGGGTGGCGATGAGCAGGATGGCCTGGACCTGGAGGACCGGGTCTTTGATGAAAGGCACGAAGACATAGGCCAGGAGCAGGAGGCGGGCGATGAAAGCCGAGATCCACACACCGCGCTGGGTTTCAATGCGCCGGGCCCACAGGCCAAAGGGGATGACCAGGATGAGGCTGACGATGGCGGGAGCGGCGTTGAGCCAGCCGATTTGCTGGGCAGTGGCGCCGATGCGCGTGGCGTAGACGGACAGGAACACGACGGTGGAGCCCATGTACAGGCCCCACCAGGCGATGTCCATGTACCAGTAGAAGAAGTTAATCTGCTGGTCTTGGGGTATGCCGGT
>CAZMMI010000446.1:0-3280 GCA_964567255.1 uncultured Anaerolinea sp. | reverse complement strand
CTTCTCTCCTGAGGGAAAGTTCTCAAATTCGTAACTACTCAGCCCTTTTGGGAAATAGGCCGAATTTGTGGTGTTTCTACCAGGGCCTGAGTAGTTACTCAAATTCTAATGCTATCATGATAGCCTATCTTTAAGCCGGAGGCAATATGGGCTCTTCGGGAGTTGCCGTGGTTGGTTCGGCGTTTGGAGAGTGAGGTGTGATGGCATGCGATGGATGTCTGAAATTGTGAAAAGCGGTAAAATTAAAGGTATTCCAACCCAAACGAGGTCCCCATGAAATTCACAGCCGGATATTGGCAAATGCGCCCGGGGAACAACCCCTTTTACGCGGCACAGGCTCACGAAGTGCAGGCAGCGAAAGATTCGCTCACCATCTACTGCTCGACGCGCCGCCTGGCGCACCGCGGCGACACCATTGGCCACAGCCTCATCACGGTGAAGCTCTCTTCCCCCATGCCTGATGTGATCCGCGTCCAGGCCGTTCACCTCAAGGGGGGCAACCCTCCCCGCCCCGAGTTTTCGATCAACGCACCCGGCGGGGTGGTGGAAGTGAACGATGGCGCTGAGGCGGCCTTCTTGACCAGTGGCCGCCTGACGGCCCGCGTGGAGAAGGGCGAAGGTTGGCGGCTGGACTTTCTGGGCGGCGGCCAACCCCTGACTCACAGCGGTTGGCGCGCGCTGGGCTTTGTGGATACGCCCGATGGGCGCTTCTTCCACGAGCAGTTAGATTTGAGCGTGGGCGAATGTGTCTACGGTTTAGGCGAGCATTTCACCCCCTTTGTCAAAAACGGGCAGGTGGTGGATATCTGGAACGAGGATGGCGGCACCAGCAGCGAAATATCGTATAAGGCCATCCCCTTCTACCTGACCAATCGCGGCTACGGCGTGCTGGTGAACCACCCCGAACAGGTTTCCTTTGAGGTGGCTTCCGAGAAGGTGGAGCGCGTCCAGTTCAGCGTGCCCGGCGAGACTCTGGATTACTTCGTCATCTACGGCCCCTCACCCAAGGACATTCTCGACCGCTATACCGCCCTCACCGGGCGCCCGGCCCTGCCCCCGGCCTGGTCCTTTGGCCTGTGGCTGACCACCTCCTTTGTCACCAGCTACGACGAGGGCACGGTGACCAGCTTCATCCAGGGCATGGCCGACCGGCAGTTGCCTTTGCACGTCTTCCACTTCGACTGCTTCTGGATGAAGGAGTTCCACTGGTGCAACTTTGAGTGGGACAAGGAATGCTTCCCCGACCCCGCCGCCATGCTCAAACGCCTCAAAGATCGCGGGCTGCGCATCTGCGTGTGGATCAACCCTTACATCGCTCAGCGCTCGGCCCTCTTCGATGAAGGCATGGCCAACGGCTACCTGCTCAAGCGCAAGGACGGCAGCGTGTTCCAGTGGGATCAGTGGCAGTACGGCATGGGCCTGGTGGATTTCACTAACCCGGCTGCGCGCGAATGGTACGCAAGCAAGCTGCGCGAACTGGCCGACATGGGTGTGGACACCTTCAAGACTGATTTCGGCGAGCGTATTCCCACCAAGGATGTGGTGTACTTCGACGGCTCCGACCCGGTGAAGATGCACAACTACTACACCTTCCTGTATAACCAGACCGTGTTCCAGGTGCTGGAGGAAAAGCGCGGCAAGGGCGAGGCGGCTGTGTTTGCCCGCTCAGCCACGGTGGGCGGGCAGCAGTTCCCCGTGCACTGGGGCGGCGACAGCACCGCCACCTTCGAGTCGATGGCCGAAAGCCTGCGCGGGGGCCTCTCGCTAGGCCTGTCGGGCTTTGGCTTTTGGAGCCACGACATGGGCGGCTTTGAATTGACCGCTCCCGCCGAGGTATACAAGCGCTGGTGCGCCTTCGGGTTGCTGTCCTCGCACAGCCGCCTGCACGGCAACGCCTCTTACCGCGTGCCGTGGTTGTTTGACGAAGAGGCCGTGGATGTGCTGCGCTTCTTCACCAACTTGAAGTGCAAGTTGATGCCCTATCTCTTTGAGGGCGCGCTGCAAGCCCACCACCACGGCACGCCCATGATGCGCGCGATGGTCATCGAGTTCCCCGACGACCCCGGCTGCGACATGCTCGACCGCCAGTACATGCTGGGCGATTCACTCCTGGTGGCCCCAGTTTTCCGTTACGATGGCGTGGTGGATTACTACCTGCCCGCCGGGCGCTGGACCAAGTTCCTCACCGGCGAGGTGATCGAGGGCGGGCGTTGGCTGCGCGAACAGCACGATTATCTCAGCCTGCCGCTGCTGGCACGGCCCAACTCCATCATTGCGGTGGGTAACAACGATCAGAAACCGGACTACGAGTATGCCCAGGGTGTGACCCTGCACCTGTTCGAGTTGGAGGACGGGGCGGTGGCAGCAGCCAACGTACCCAATCTGCGCGGAGAGACGGCCCTGGCGGTGAAAGCCACTCGCGCGGGGAATACTATCCGCGTGGAGGCCGAGGGCAAGGGTGAGTGGAGCCTGCTGCTGCGCGGGATTATCTCGGTGGGCTCGGTCGAAGGCGGCAAAGCTCAGGCTGACCCGCAGGGCGTCAGGATCGTGCCCGCGGGCAACGCGATCACAATCCACCTGGCGTAATTTTGGTTCAACACCAGATCCTAAGGGTTTTCCGAAACCCTTAGGATCTAATTTTTTAACACATGCTCCATTGCGCGCTGCTCGATGTGCGCGTTCCGCACGCCCCACAACAAAATTTCCAGGAGCAGTTTCTTGCTGCGCAGAGCCTCAAAAGCCCGCTGATATTTTTCTACTCGCGAGTTTTCGATCATCCCGATTTGCTGAAAAGCAGACACGGCCCCATCCAGCGAGTGAGAGTCAATATAACTTTTCAAGGCGGTCGTAAAGGCAGTGCTTTGTTCGGGCGCAACGCCCAAATCTGCCAGCAATTCGTTGTGGCTGCCCGAAAGCGCGGTCCCGGTAACGCCTTGCCGAAGGAAGAATATTTCTACCAGCATAGTGGCCCGCTGCGCAGAGAGTTGCCTGCCCATCCAGCGCATGGGAAAGGCGCTGCTCACCCACTGAGCGACATCGATTTGATCCAGGCGGCAATGCACTTGATACCCCAGCACAAAAGAAGCCAGGTGCGGGTACCGATTGGGAAGCTCTGTCAAAATCTCTGGAGCCAGGTGAGTTTGGTCACGGCTCATTTGGGCCAGGTAGCGGATATCGGGGGCAACCGCGCCCCAATAGTATTCCGCTGCTTGTGCGGGGCGAAGATGAGCTTCAAGCCTGGAAGCCAGATAATAATGCGAATAGGGTCCCATTGAAATCC
>CAZMMI010000445.1:0-3285 GCA_964567255.1 uncultured Anaerolinea sp. | reverse complement strand
ATGGGCATTCTGTTGCTGGTACTAACCGCCATGATCGGGTTATCATGGTATCTGGGGGATGTGCTCATTGTCAAGCAGGCTCAAACCTTGGTTCAAGCGACTGCACGTCTGGCCAATGGTGATTTTTCCGTCACTTCCGGTGTCAATTACTCCCATGGCGAACTTGGCAGGTTAGCCCAATCTTTTGACAACATGGCCGTGGAATTGGCCCGCCGCGAGGACGAGCGTAATCAGAGCAAAGCTGAGCTTACCGAATATGCTCGCAATTTGGAACATTCCAATCAGGAACTGCGTGACTTCACTAACATTGCCGCCCACGACCTGCAAGAGCCTTTGCGCAAGATCCAAACATTCGGAGAAATGCTTCAGGAGCGCTATGCCCCGAACCTGGACGATCGCGCAAACGACTATTTACACCGGATGCGTGAGTCCGCAAACCGCATGCAAGCCTTGATCACCGATCTGCGCTCTTACGCCAGCGTGAACACCAAGACAACAACTCGCACCCAGGTGAATCTCGCAGAGATTCTTCAACAAATCCTGAAAGACCTGGATTTACAGATCGAATTAAGCCACGCTCAAATCAATGTCTCCGCGCTGCCGGTCATCGAAGCCGACCCAGTCCAGATGGGTCACCTCTTCTTGAATCTACTTACCAATGCGATCAAGTTTCATCCATCCGGCCACCCTCCAGTTGTCGACATATCCGCTTTACAAGCACAACCAGGTAAAGATGGCGCTATTTTCTGGGATATTTTAGTAAGTGACAAAGGCATCGGCCTGGACGAGAAATTCGTCGATCGTATCTTCCAACCCTTTCAACGCCTGAATGCCCAGGGCGAATATGAAGGCACAGGAATGGGTCTGGCGATTTGCCGCAAAATCGTTGACCGCCACGGTGGCAGTATCTCGGTTCGCAGCGCCCCAGGCAAAGGCGCAACATTCATCGTCCATCTGCCCGAAAAACAACGAACGGAAAGGTAAGGCATCTCATGGTTGCAAATCCCAAACAGAAAGTGATTTTATTGGCCGAAGATGACGCAGACGACATCTACCTCATTACAGAAGCCATTGATGAATGCAGAATGGAAGCGCGCATCTTCATGGTCGAAAACGGCGAAGACCTGCTAGACTTCTTGTATCACCGAAACGAATTCGCTGAACCAGCAGAATCACCGCGCCCCGACCTTATCCTCCTCGATCTGAACATGCCGCTCAAAGATGGGCGTGAAGCCCTGGCGGAAATTAAGGCCGATCCCGACCTTCACAATATTCCAGTCATCATCCTGACCACCTCACGCGCCCAGGAAGACATTGACATCACGTATTCACTGGGGGCCAGCAGCTTTGTTAGCAAACCCAACAGTTTCAAGAACCTTCGCGAACTGGTCTGCAAGATCGGCAGCTACTGGCTGGAAACCGTGAAACTGCCCGAGCAAACCGATCATTCAGAGGGCGAGTAATAGAAGGCCGCTTGCTTAATTCGCGCTTCGCGCATGGCAGTTTCAGCTTTATCCAACAATGCCATCGGGTCCAAGCCATCTTCCGGGAAAACACTTCCCCCCAGTACCAGCTTGACAACGACCCGTTGCCCCTGCGTTAGGATAGGGGCGCCTACATTATTAGTAATTTTATGGGTAATGGTATCCAGGTCGCGGGGATCGCGGATTGCCTCCAGGATCAAAGCGTACCTGTCATCTTCCAGGCGCGCTACGGTATCCCCCTTGCGTACACTGCCCAATAACCGGCTAACCAGATGCTGTTCGACGAACTTCTTGAGTTCAGGCAACATATTTTGATTCAAAGGATAGCTGACCGATACGATGCACACAGCCAGCTTTTGCTGGTCTCGCTGCATGCGAATGACGGCATGCTGCAACCTGTCCATAAAAAGCGCTCGCATCGGGATATGCGTGAATGGATCATAAAGCGGCCCGGTTTGGCGCGGGCGCGGCTGTGGCGGACGTGGCGGAAAATTCGTGTCGGACAAACTACCTGTATCTATTTTTTCTAGCGACAACCCCGAACTGATGTGTTCATACAGACGCTTGGTCTCTGGCGAAGGCTCTATACGTAATTCCCGCTCCATCAAAGATTTACATAACTGGTACTGCTGCAACGCTGCGCTGCGCCGTCCAGTTAAGGCGAATACACGCATTAATATCCTATGCGCCGCCTCCTCCAAGGGAGCCAGGCTCACATACCGCCAGGCGTGCTTGTAAGTCGTCTCGTAATCCGCTTTCTTATAATATATTTCCGTAAGAGAGTGCAGCGCGTCCAACAAATAACGGAAATAGCGCTCCCGGTGAAAAAAGACCCACTCCTGAAAACCAGTCAGATCATTTAGCAGCAGATCTTCCAAAAAATCCCCGTGGTAAATTCGAACAGTTTCTTCCAAAGCGATCAGGCACTCCGGACAGGTCTGCAAATGTGCATGAGAATGGCTGTGCGTTGCCATGAGATTGTTGGCGAAAATATCAGTATCTAGCCAAACGTTCTTTCTTTCCACCTGTACCGTCTCCTCGGTAGCAAAGAGGAATCCGTTGGCGGTATCTTCGTTTCCAAACATCCGGCGAATGCCTAGCAACGCCTGTCGCAGGTTCATTCTGGCGTAATTTTCGGGCCTGTCGGGCCAGAAGAACTCCGCCACCGTCTGGCGCATGTGGGCGCGCTCTCCTTCCTGGGCCAAGAAAGCCAAAATCGCCCGCTCCTTCTTTGTGCGCAGCAAATCAGTGATGTCCAACTCATCCAGTTGGACCGCAAATGCACCGAGAAGGGAGATCTTAAGCCGCTGCATTCTAATCTTAACTCACGCTTAATTCACGCTTGGTTCACAATCCCCCATCATCCACTGATCATAATAGAAGTGACATATCCGTTTGCATTTCTCAGGGGGTTCGCCAACATATTTATCGTCACGCAAAACCTCGAAGGAATAAAACTAATGGTTACCCTGGATAACTTTCTCCGCGATCCCAACTTCAAGCATTTATCTTTTCTATTGCGTGTTTGGAAAGATGGCCAGGGGGGCGAATGGCATGCGACTTTGCAAAATGTATTAAACGGTGATTGTTACCATTTTGCTTCCCTTTATGAATTATACGTGAACTTACGCGAGTTTACTAGCCAAATCGACTTAGAAAATCAAGACGGAGCATTCGAACCTTTCAATAGCACGCACTCGAACAAGATAGAGTAGCCGTGAGCTAAAGGAGAATACCTATCGACACCACCCTAGCCCTTATCTTTTGTACTGTAACCGATCTAATTGATTGAGGAGGATGT
>CAZMMI010000444.1:0-3303 GCA_964567255.1 uncultured Anaerolinea sp. | reverse complement strand
CTATGCAAAGAACTGTTCCCAGTGCCACATCCGAAGAAATTCGCCTCTACCGCAGCACCATCTACTCGCTGCTGCGCTCCTCAACCGAGGTGCAAATCCGCACGCTCGAAGAAATCCACGCCGGGATGAACTCACTGCTGCATCCCAACGCCCGCCAGAGCGAACCCGATATCTCGGCCTTCATCTACAGCCTGTTGCGTCTGCCCGATTGCATGCCCCAGGTTCGCTCCGTGGTGCTGGGACAAAGCGACGAGGTTTTTGTTCATCACGGCTATGCGCAAGTCGAATCCTGGCAACCCGCGCCGGCCCGCGCCCGCCGCCGGCGCTGCTTCTTTGACGGTCAAGCCGTTTTGGCCTGTTACATCGCTTCGCGTTCCGATATCGAAGACATTATCCCCACCCTCACCGCCTATCAGATGGAATGGAACAAGATGCACTACTTGCTCCATTCCGGCTGGCCCGCAGAAAGCCCAATCGCCTCTGCCACTGCCGACTCGAGTGCCTTCACCAGCCTCGCGGCTGCCCTTCAGTTGCCCATCGAAGATTTGGAGCGCTTGCGCACGGTGTGGGGCGATGCCTTTGCCGCCAACCTCGAGCTCATCCGCTCGCGGCGCTGCTCCTTGGGCGTGCGCCTGCTGGCAGGCTCGCTCAGCTCCTATCAGCGCGCCACCCATGCCTGGTGGGAGCCGGTCGCCGGGCAAGCCCCCGCGCTGCGCTCTCGTCCGGTGTATTTCGTCTCCAGCAACACCCACGTCCTTCCCAATCTGCTCACCGGCTTCGCTCTGCGCCACGCCGATGAAATTATCGATTACGTCCAGCGCGAAGGCGGCAGCGAACTGCAAACCGAATGGGCGCACATTCAGAGCGGACAGGTGCCTTCCAGCAAAGAGAACTTCCTCTACTACGTGCTCAAGAAATACCAGCAAACCCCTGCCGGAAATGCCCTCATCCAGGCGCAGCGCACCGCAGAAGAAGAAGCCGGCATTGTCCGCGTGCCCAGCGAGCACGCCTTTGACGTGGAAGCCCAGGTGATTGATCTGCGACGACTCAACCCGCAGCATCTGGACCCCCGCCTGCTGAATGGCGACTTCGATTTTCTCCAAAAAACCGACGCGCTCATCCTCAACATCGACTACCCGCTGGGTCTGGCTGCTTACAACATCCTCTCCAAGATCGCCGAGCAGGTTTTTACCGTGCTGGGCGTCTACGTGATGGGCAAAGCCGCTACCCTCAACGCCATCCGGGGCGATGTGATGATCCCCACCGTTGTGCAAGACGAGCATTCGCACAACACCTACCTCTTCGACAACTGCTTTAGCGCGAACGATGTGACGCCCTACCTGACGTATGGCACCGTGCTGGACAACCAGAAAGCGCTCAGCGTGCTGGGCACCTTCCTGCAAAATGTGCATGTCATGGACGTGTTTTACACTGAAGGCTACGCCGACATTGAGATGGAAGCCGGGCCTTATCTGTCCGCTGTCTTTGAAATGTCTCGCCCCAAGCGCCACCCTCTGGACGAAATCGTTCATCTCTACCACCTGCCCTTCGACCTGGGCTTCCTGCACTACGCCTCGGATACGCCGTTGGGCAAAGGCAAAAACCTGGGTGCAGGCACGCTCAGCTATTTCGGCATGGATTCCACCTACGCCACAGCCCTGGCTGTCCTGCGCAGGATTTTCCAGAAGGAACGGGAGCGAAAGGCACCGTGATCTTTCTCGTACTCGGAAAATATCTCTGATCTGTGAGTATTTAAACCTATCCGAAAATTCGGAAGGAAGCCTCCTCAAGAATTTTGGGCCAACAATCAAAAAAACAACCCTCTGGGCGAGAGGGTTGTTTTTTTTAGACAAGAGGGGTGTTTACCAGTTGTTGCGACGATCGCCACCGGAACCACCGCGGCGATCACCACCGCCACCAGGACCACGGCGGAAACCGCCCTGGCCGCCGCCCATGCCACCAGGACCACGGCGCTCACCACCACCACCGCTTTCGCGAGGGCGAGCTTCGTTGACCTTCAGCGGGCGACCTTTGAGTTCTTTCCCGTTCAAAGCATTGATAGCAGCATTACCTTCCGCGTCATTGGGCATGACCACGAAACCGAACCCGCGTGACTGACCAGTGAATTGATCCTTGATCACAGACACAGACTCAACGTCGCCGTAAGCTCCGAAAGTCTCGCGAAGCTCTTCTTCACCGGTAGTGAACGGCAGATTCCCAACATAGATGTTCATACAGACAGATCCTTTCCAAACAAAAAAACCGAATTCAAATCTACCCCATCGTACAGATTAAGGCATGTTTCCGGCATCCGAGTTCCGTGTTGAACACCATGCCGACAGTCATTTTTATTGACATACATCGCGTGGGAATCACACCGGGTCTTAGGGCTCGCCCATAGCCTACCGACTTGTTAAAACTCAGGCCCCCAACAGCTCTCTGCAACATCTGGGTCACGCGTGTATCATACCATTCTTTGTCAATTATGTAAATATAAAGAAAGTGTCAATATCCAAGTATTTCGATCAATTTGCGTAAAATCACATCCTCGCAGCCCTGGATTTGTTGCGTGTCCTGCCATTTTGCGCTACACTCAAGGCATGATGTCCTTTTCAACCTTCGTAGGTGTTTCCGCTGCCATCAACCGAATAGACCTCACCTACGCGGCCCTCGACAGCGATTGCCGCTTGCTGGCAGTTGGGGATGGCAGTGTGGTAGATGTGCTCTCCTTTGCTGCCGGGCAAAGCGCAGCCATCCTGGCCATCAGCGCCCCTGCGCGAAACAAAGCCGCCGCCGCGGTGCTCACCGCGCACACGCAACTGCCCCTTGATTTGAGCGGCGAAACCCATCCTGCGCCTCCCTCCGGTTCGCCGGCAGCGTTGCGCCACTGCTTCAGCCTGGTCAGCCAGTTGACCGGCATGGGCTACCGACCTTTTCCAGACGAAAATACTCCGCGCCAATGGCTCGAGACTCAATCCGAAGCAGGCTTCACCGCCTTGCTCGGGCACGAGCCCCTGCCCGCCGACACACTCGAAGGCCGCATCCAGCGGCAGTTCGTCCTCGAAGATCTCAAGCTGGATGTTCCCAATGGAATGCTTTTCTTTGAAGAAGTCACCCGCTTCAAAATTATGCGCGGCCAGCTCCCTATGAACTACGTGCTGCCCCAGGGCGAGTTAGAAGCCTGGCTGGCGGCGTTCTGCGCCTGGCAGGCCGCCCAGGCCGGCGAAGCGGCCCCCAACCCCGGTGGCATCATTCTGCCCTCTCCCCGCCAGGATTGAAAAAAGTCCTTGGATTTGAGGTATA
>CAZMMI010000443.1:0-3319 GCA_964567255.1 uncultured Anaerolinea sp. | reverse complement strand
CATGCGGATTCGCGGCCTCGCCCGGCGACTTGATGGTGGCGGCCATGAACGCCCCCGAATATAACGGCTCGGCGGTATGCGGATCGTTCATCCGCGTCAAAGGGGCCAAAGGCGAAGTGACCGTGCGCATCGTGGACCTGTGTCCCGAGTGTAAGGCCGGGCACCTGGATTTGAGCCAGCAGGCCTTTGCCGCCATCGATGACCTCTACAAGGGTCGGGTGAACATCACCTGGCAGTTGGTCAGCCCTGAAATCAGCGGGCCGATCATCTACCACTTCAAAGACGGGTCAAACCAATGGTGGACAGCCGTGCAAATCCGCAATCACCGCAATCCCATCGCCAAATTCGAGTTCCGTAACGGAAGCGGGACGTGGGTGAACGTGTCGCGCGTCAGCTACAACTACTTCGTCCAGCAGAATCCCGGCATGGGCCCGGGGCCGTTCACCTTCCGGGTCACGGATGTGTACGGCAATGTGTTAGTCGACAGCGGCGTGCCGCTGCTGGAGGATGCGGATCACGCCGGGGCGGGGCAGTTTCCGTATGGGCCGTAGGATTTCGCCATGACCATCATCGACTTTTCCCAAACCCCTTCCTCCGAAAAACAAAAGGCCCCCCGGCTGGTCGAGCTGGGCGCGGGCCGGTTGGGGCTGTGGGCGCGCCCACACCTGTCCAAATTCGGTGAGTGGAAGGAAAAAGGTCTCACCACCGTTCTCACCCTGCTGTCTACCGCCGAAGAAGCCCAGCGCGTGGGCGCGGCTGTGAACAATGCCGGGCTGGTCTGGCACTGGTTCGAGCAGGCCAATGGCAAAAATCTGCCCGCGCCGCAGCGTTTTGACTTGCTCCACCTGTTGCAGGATGTGAACCGCGAAATCGACGGCGGGAGCTGGGTGCTCATTCACTGCGCCGCCGGAATGCACCGCACCGGTATGGCCGCCTACGCCCTGCTGCGCCTGCGCGGCCTGGACCGGGCCGCCGCGCTGGAGGTGATGCAGCAAATGCGTCCCGTCACCCGTGAAGGGGTTGGCGAAAAACGCCTGGACTGGGTCGATACCTGGCTGACAGAATTTCGGATACCCTAAACAAAAAGCCGTTTGTGTGCTAAAATAGCGGGCGCGTTAAGTGCGCCAGGGTCCACTAGCTCAATGGTAGAGCAACTGACTCTTAATCAGCAGGTTCAGGGTTCGAGTCCCTGGTGGATCACCTAAATATGGCGGGGTGCTACGCCGCAACCCCCACAGGTACTGGTAAAAGAGAGCTTTTCGTCAAGTTAAGCTCTCTTTTTCGTGTGCAACTGTGTGCAATTCAGGAATTTTGGTGTAAGGGAATTGTAACGGCTGTGTCCAGAACTACGTTCACCGCATAAACCTGCTCAGGCGGTGGAATTACCTGGTCCATCATTTCTGCCGCTTGAATTTCTTGCAACGAGAATTCATGCCCGTACATATTCAGGGTAGTGCTCGGACTGGCATGCCCCAACATGTGACTAACAACCAGCGTTGGCACGCCATTATTGAGCATGATTGAAGCCGCCATGTGCCGCAAATCATGGAATGTGATTTTCGGTACTCCCGCAGCCACCAACACCTCGCGGTACAGTTTGAGGAAGTTGGAAGGGTTTCGCGGTGTGCCGATTGTGCTTGGGAAAACCAGTTGGTATTCCTGCCAGCGATCTCCCATGACTGCTCGTTGCCCTGCCACAATACCCATTTGCTGTTGAAGCATTTGCAACGTGCCCGAGCCCACACTGATCACCCGGTTACCCGCTTCGCTTTTGGGGCTTGTGAACACCAGAACAGGCTGGCCATTCTCCTTCACGCGATGCACATTGCGCCGCACATGAATTTGCCTTTGCTGCCAGTCGATATCACTCCACTGCAGGGCAAACAACTCACCCTGACGCATTCCCGTCTTTACTGCCACAAACACCAGCGGTCCAATCGGTGTCTGCATCGCTGTTTCCACCAAACGATTGGTTTCTTCAACTGTGAGGGGCGATCTGCGGTGCTTGCGCCTTTCTACTCGGGGCAATTTTGCTTTTTTAGCCGGGTTGTAGGTTAGCACCCGGTCATCCACCGCGTCTTCCAGCGCTTTACGCAAAACGCGATGGATATAGACCACAAAGGATTTGCCCCTGCCCTGTTCGATCAGGCGAGCATAAAACTCATCAAAGACGGATCGCCGCAAAGTGACCATCTCCTGTTCACCAAGCCCTGGGACGATGTGCTTATCGATGATCCGCTGATATTCATACTTGGTCGTTGGCTTTAGGCCGCTTTGATGAATCTTGAACCAGCTAGTCAGGTATTCCCCCAAGGTCTGCTTTGGTTCCTCGTCAGGTTCGACAACAACTACTGGCTTTGGCGATTTCGATTGGGTAAGTTGCGCGAATTTCTGTTCGGTCAGCCAGTTCTGACAATCCACCTTCCTATCAAACACCGCGCTGATGCGTTTGCCATCCGGCATGCTGAGCATCGCTCGCCACTTGCCGGTTGACAGGTGATAAACCGTGCCCTCGCCTCGACCCCTGTGTCGCTTTCCACTGCTCATTTTCGATTTGCCTCCTGTGAAGTCGCACAGCAGGCATATCGTAAGAATCGAATGCTCCGACCATATTGAGCTGTTAAGGTTCCGAACATTATTGTAACAAGCACGGGCAGGGAAAGCAACAGCAGGGATCCTTTGTAATCGAGCTAACTGGCTAGCAGCCTAGTCTGCCGAGAGGTCCGATTCATCGGCCTTTGGATTGCTAAAAATCTCGCGCCGGTAGTGCTTGCGAAAGTATTCGCGCACATCCTCTTCGCGCGCCCGGATGCAGCCCCCGAATTCATACCGGGGAATGGCGCCCGTCTGCAGCAATTTATAGGCCTGCGCACGAGATACATGCATAACTTTGGCAATTTCACTGGCTTTCATCAGCCGCGGAAATTTGCCGTTGCTTTCAAACCAGTCGTTGGGTTGTTGGTTCATCCGTTCCTCCGTTCCTTCAAAAATATCCGATGGCCGCGTTTTAAAAAACAAAACCGGCCTCACTGAGAGCATCTGTTTTTCTGATGCTCTAAAAGTTTGCCGATGGTATTCTTAGTAGTGCCAGTTGACCGTTCAACTGACTTTATTGGGTAATCCGACTTAGTTAGTGGCGAAATGATGTGCAGTTGTCAGTTTTCAAACCGTTTTTACAATCCGACCATGCACACCTCCTGGAAAATATTGTTGAGTAATTGTATAGAGTACATCACTCTGTACAATTGTAGCACAAACTTTTTACCTATATAAGCCCATGATGTTGATAATGTCCATAATGTCCACACTTCCCAAAAAA
>CAZMMI010000442.1:0-3340 GCA_964567255.1 uncultured Anaerolinea sp. | reverse complement strand
TTTCTGTGTGGATCATTTGTTCAATACGTTCGCTAAAATGGTTAAACTCTTAAGAGGGAAGTTCATTTACGAAGTAACAAAAAAGCTGTCCAAAACACGATGGCAAAGAAAAAGGCCCCTAGCAACGATAACACTTTCGACAAATTTTGAGATCGATAATAAACAGGATGATCAATTGTGTTAAAGGTGTTTTCTGTATATTCAGCGGAAGGATTGCCCAATAGCACGGGGAATGGTACCGTGACACTTGTAACCCTATCTTCCCAATATTCCGCCTGTGCAATACTTCCTTGTTCCATCTCAAGAAATCGGCTCATATAAAACGAATTGAACTCTCCCTGTTCAGATAACTCCAGGTCGTTAATGGGCACACTCAAAGTCCTGCGGTCTCCGTTGGGTAAACTAACGTTAAAATTTATTTTGTCCCAATGCCCTTCGCTTTTTACCCCGCCACCAGGGGTGTTCGTTATCCATTTGTCATAAACTCGAACTTTGATTATAGTACGGCAGTTTTGAGGAATAGCCGTAAAATTTTCCGAGTTGCATTGGGAAGCCCCCTGATACTTCGCAAGGATCTGTCGGCTTTCGTTAGTAACCCATAATAGGGAGATAATTCCTACAACAAAATATAACGCCCAGACAATGATAATAAGACGGCCTGACTTTTTTCGCATATTGCCAACTCCTATTTGAAACAACCCTGTGATAAATTTGTTGTGAACCGTTTTAGAATCAGCTATACTTGGAATAGATTATAAAGCTGATCGCCAATAGCTTTCGCCTGATAAGGAGAAAACCATGATCCCCATCCGAGACCAAATCCCCACCCGGCACTTCCCCATCGTAAACTACCTGCTCATCGCGGCCAACATTTTGGTCTTCATCCTCATGTGGCTGGCGGGCTCGGCCCAGGAAAAAATCGTCTATGACTTCGCCCTCATTCCCGCCAACATCAGCAGTGGCCTGGATTTTGGGGATTTCTCGGATGTTTTAACCAGTATGTTCATGCATGCCGGGCTGGCCCACCTTGCCGGGAATATGCTTTACCTGTGGATATTCGGCGATAACGTAGAAGACCGCCTTGGCCCAGTTAAATACCTGATCTTTTACCTGGTCGGCGGCGCGGTGGCATCCTTCGTCCACTTCCTCACCAACCCTGTATCACAGATTCCCACCGTGGGCGCCAGCGGCGCCATTGCTGCGGTCCTGGGCGCCTACCTGGTGCTCTATCCCCAAAGCAAAATTGTGACCTTCATCCCCATCGGTTTCTTCATGCGCCTCACGGTCGTTCCGGCAGTGGTGGTGTTGGGCCTGTGGTTCGTCCTGCAGTTGTTCAGCGGGGTCATGTCCTTCGGCGGCCCCGATGTGGGCGGCACAGCCTTCTGGGCGCACATCGGCGGCTTTGTTGTGGGCGTCGTCCTGGCCAAACTCCTGGCCTCCAGACAAGCCCCGCCGAATTATGTGTCCTGGCAGTAACCTAACTTTCCATTCAGGCGCCCGACTGATAGGAGGATAACCTGATGAAAACCAACTATTCTTTTGGAGAACTGGTGCTCATTAAATCCGGGGCTTGGAAGGGCTTCGCGGGCGTCATCAGTTGGCCTATTACCGAAGATCAACCCGGCTATGTGCTCATCTATACCGATGATCGAATCGCCGGTGCCCAGGTCACGTTGGCCGATGTGACAGAACCAGACGAAACCTGCCAAAACTTCAGTCTACTAGCTTATCATCTACTCAAACTATCCAGTCACGTGATTGAAAAGAGCCTGCTCCAATCGTACAAAATCAATCAATAGGCAAAACGCAGCTCGTTTCCGCCCGGCTGGAGGATCAAAGATAGCACCGGCAGGTTGCTCATCAAACTGCCCAAGATCAAGGCCAGCACCCCGACCATCAGCAGCGTAAAACCGATGTTTTTGTGAGAAAACAACCCTCGCCCTGGCAATAACTTCCGCGCCGACCACCCAACCACAGCAAAAGGCATCAGCACCGGCACCCAGGCCAGGTGAAATCTTGGCTCAGCGATAATCGCTACGTGCGGCAGCAAATACAAAACCAGATACAGCACCACCAGCCACACCAGCTTGCGCTCCTTGAACCAGGTCAACCACAAACCCGCCGCGCCTAAGATCAGCGTAAACGCCCAGGGCAGAATCAGAAGCAAGATCAGCCCTACCAACCAGGGCTGGGCAATTGGGCCAAGCAAATTGTTGGTATAAAAGTAAAAGAACTCGCGCCCCTCGATGCCCATGAAGCGCACCAGCCGCACCACAGCCCGGCGAGCAGCTTCGAGCGGATTCTGGCGGATGAAACTCATCGCTTGCTGCGTACACACCTGTTCACGGTCCGCATCGTTGAGAATATTCAACGGGGGGATGGCTATAGAGGAGATGAAGCCCCCATCGCCCTGCGGGTGGTTGGTGATATACAGGTTATACCCGGCTCCGCCTTCGATAAAGGATGGTTTTTCCGCCAGGAGAGAATTACGGACAGCCCACGGTAGGCACAATCCAAAAGCAGTGATCAGGAAGAAGACCGCAATTTTCTTTTTACCAGGGCTAAAACGCGCCAGCCACAGCCCCGCCAGCAGCACAAACGGGGCAAACACCGAGCGCGTCAACATCGTCAGGCCTGCCAGCAAGCCGGCCAGCACCGCCCCGCCCAGTGAGCGCTTATCGCCAAGCCGGTAGATGGCGATCAAACTAGCCAGCCCCAACAAAATGTACATATTCTCCGAAGCCAGCGCCACCGGGTAGAACATCAGGAGCGGGTACAAACCCACCCCAATCCCTGCCAGGAGGCACACCTTCGGGCGGAATCCCACCCGGCGGCCCAGCAATGCTGTCAGAGGCGCCAGCGCGGCAGCCAGCCCAGCCTGAGCCACTCGCGCCACGCCAAAACGAGCCGCATCCGGGGTAAAAACATACAGCATCGCCAGAAACAGGGGGTACCCCGGCGCGCGGTGCGCTGTCGGCAAGCCCTCATCAGGGAACGCGCTCCGTTCCACCTCTATCATAGGCTCATAATACGGCCACAAAACCTCTAGATCGGCTTGCGAATACCAACGATATCCACGCCCATCCCGAATGGAGCGGGCCAGCATATCGTACTGGTACATATCATCCAGAGCAATTGGATATCGAATAAAGATCAATGCGATAACCAGGTGCAACAAAAATGACCCCGCAAACAGCAGAATAGTTGCGTTAGAAAAAATCGCCAATTTAGCCTGTGCGGTTGACCAAAGCCCGGGGCGCGTTGAAACAGAAGCGCTGCTCATTGAGAAAGCCTCCCATCATTTGGATCGGTTATTTCTTACTGAATTGGAATCAACCGG
>CAZMMI010000441.1:0-3342 GCA_964567255.1 uncultured Anaerolinea sp. | reverse complement strand
GCCTGGAACTGTCGATTAAGGAGTTCAAGGCCATGGGCTGGCGCCCGGTGGCCGTGTTCCTGGGAGTGACCGTGTTCAACACGTTGCTGGCCCTGGGCGTAGCTTATGTGATCTTCACCTATTTGCTGCCGATCCAGTTCTAGAAAACCGCCAGATTCTCAGGTAGAGCACTTCAATAGCAAAAAAACATCCCGAAAACTGATTTCGGGATGTTTTATGGTTACTACTCAGGCAGAGGCGAAAGAAACCTGAATTTTCCCCACCCTCTGAGTAGTTAATTTTTATGTATCCATCTTTGGGGGTATGGCGCCTGCGCGGCGGAAGCAGAATCTTAGCGCGGGTTTCTTACCCGCGTCTGTTGCGGCAAGAATCAGGGCGAGGTTACGAAGGCCTGGGGATCTCCCATCTGCGATTCCGCCTCGCCTTTACGCCAGGACCGGAGTAAAGTGGATCACCTCCACCGCGGCGTTCTCCTGGATGTGACGGAACACGTTCTCCAACGGCAGGCTTCGCGCCCTACACAACAGGGTCGCCAGGGCCAGACCGTGGGCAAAGATGAGCACCCGCCCACCGGGATGAGCCCGGACGATCTCGTTGGCTGCTTCAGCCATCCGCGAAGACACCTCAGCCACCGATTCGCCGCCCGGTGCGCGCCGGTGAACGGCAGGGAGCGATAAGTTCTTGAACAAAGTGCGGAAATCCGTCATGATGTGAACGTATTTTTTGCCCTCGAAAGCTCCCTGGTGGATCTCCATCAGGCGCGGGTCGAAGCGAATTTCCATGCCCAACCGGGCCGCGCTGATTTCGGCCGTTTGCCGTGCCCGGCAAAGCGGAGAAGCATACAGCGCGTCAAAGGCCACGCCCGCCGCAGCCAGTTTCTCGGCGGTATTGCGTGCTTGAGCCAGCCCCGTCTCGTTCAAGGGGGTATCCACCTGGCCCTGATATAGGCCTTGACGGTTCCATTCGGTTTCGCCGTGGCGCACCAGCCACATTTCGCATTGAAGTTCAGTCATGCCTGCTATTTTATCGTATCTACTCATACTCAAGGTGAAAAGGTCCGAAATTGAGGTGTTTATGAGGGCAGGTAGCACTGCACTGAACCGTGCTCGGTTGTGAATGGCGGGCTTCGCCCGCCTCAAAAAAAGAAAAGAAACGGGGAGATTTCTGTAGCACTTCGTGCTACAGAAATCTCCCTGACGCTCTTTTTTCTTAGGCGCCCAAAGGGCGCGATACCCACTTTATGGTTCACTGTGGCGCTGTCTGGGGGAAAATAAACACCTCAAATTTGGGTACCGCAAATACGCTTCATCCCATCCGGGCATCCAACGCAACCGGCTGTACCGTGGGGAACACGGGCATGGCTTGCCCGGCCAAATTGCGCCCCATCGCCGCGGCAATCATGCGCACCTGGGCCACCATCTCGGCAAAGCGTTCCGGCTTAAGGCTCTGCGCGCCATCGGAAAGGGCCTGGTCCGGGTTAGCATGCACCTCAATGATCAGCCCGTCCGCCCCGGCGGCGATTCCCGCCCGGGCCACCGCCGCCACGTACTGCCAGTTTCCTGTGCTGTGGCTGGGGTCCAGGAACACCGGCAGGTGGCTGTGGGCCTTGAGCACCGGGATGGCGTTGATGTCGGTGGTGTTGCGGGTGGCGGTTTCATAGGTGCGGATGCCGCGCTCGCACAACATCACCCGGCGGTTGCCATGCGAAAGGATGTATTCCGCCGCCATGAGCAGTTCTTCGATGGTGGCGCTCATGCCGCGCTTGAGCAGGACCGGGCGCTGGCTGGCCCCCGCCGCGTGCAACAGGGCGAAGTTCTGCATGTTGCGAGCCCCGATTTGCAAAATGTCGCAGTACTTGGCCACCAGGGGCGTCTGCTCGGGTGACATGACCTCGGTCACCACCGGCAGCCCGGTAATTTCGCGGGCCTCGGCCAACAGCTCCAGCCCAGCCTCGCCCATACCCTGGAAAGCGTAAGGCGAGGTGCGCGGCTTGAAGGCCCCGCCGCGCAGCACGTTGGCCCCGGCCTCCTTCACCGCCTGAGCCACCTCGAGCAACTGGCTGCGGCTCTCCACCGAACAGGGCCCAGCCATGATGACAATCTCATTCGAGCCCACCGTTAGGCCGCCCACGGGAAATTGGCTATTTTCGGGGCAAAATTCCCGCGAAGCCAGCTTGTAAGGCCGAGAAATGGCCATGACTTGTTCCACGCCAGGCATGATCCGAAAAATGTCATGCCCCACCGGACGGGCCTCACCCACCGCGCCGATGATGACTCGCTCGCGGCCTTCAATCAGGTGCGCGTTCAAACCACATTCTTCAATCCGGCTGACCACCCCGGTAATCTCTTGCTGGCTGGCGTCTCCACGCATAACGATGAGCATACTATTCTCCTCTTGAAAAAATAAAAAACTGCGGAGCCTTTGGCTTCCGCAGTTTGGGTACGAGTGTTTCTCTCTTTGCCCTTAAGCGCCGCCGCCGGCAACCGGTATCCGGGAGCCGTAAAAATAAAAGCTAAAAAACCAGTTATTTGCGGAACGAAGCATAAGGCAAAATCCTTTCAGAATGGTTTGCATTGTACTCTTTCAGGACGAAATGTCAAGAAGGAATTTTAAACAAGGCCTTGATGCGCGGGGCGATGGCATTATAGATCGGGCAGCGGTCATAAACCGCCGTGAACATGACCACAGCCCCCGCGGCGATCAACCACCAGGTGGAACCGTTGATCAAAGCCAATGCAATGATCACCGCGCCCATGCCCAGGCGCAGCACCCGCTCCCAGGTGGAGAGCGAAGGACGAGCCGGTTCGCCTGCCAGCGCAGCCGCGAACAAGGCTTGCAGCCCTTGCAGCGACTGCGCGCCCGTCTTGCGGAATATTTCCTGCCCCTGGTGGAAGCCGATCAGGGTGGGAATGCCCATCACGCCCAGGGCCTGGGTCAGCGCAGGCGATTCGTCTGAATTGATGCGCAGCAGGTCCACCCTGCCCTCGTACTCGCGGGCGGCTTTCTCGAGGCTGGGAGCCATGACCCGGCAAGGTCCGCACCAGGGGGCCCACAATTCCACGATCACCGGGCGTGGGTTGTCTTTGAGCTTTTCCAGGAGCTGCTCTTTGGTCGTCAGCTTGTCAGCCACATCAAGCCTTGTTGGTGCGGAACTTGAACAGCATGTACAGTGGGCAAATGCCAAGAGCGCCGGTCAGCAAGGCGATGACACCCAGCACCGTGAACAGCACGCCCAGTCCGCCGGTGACCACGCCACCCAGGCTCAAGGCCAGCAGCACCACGCCCAACACTACGCGAATACCGCGATCGACATTCGATTCATTGATCCACTTGTTCATTGTT
>CAZMMI010000440.1:0-3349 GCA_964567255.1 uncultured Anaerolinea sp. | reverse complement strand
TGAGCTTGCCCGTCTCAGTAAGTTCTTTCAACGCGAGCAGGTCTTTGCTGTTGGGTGTCGCCAAGTACATCCCCTCATGTTGGGGTAAAAACAGTGAGAGTAAAAAGGATTTAGCTACATAGCTCATGCCGCCAAGCCCACTGTTGGGAATAATCTTGCCCTGTGGGGTGAGGGCGCGGCGCAAGTCGGCAAACGAACGACTGGCGACATTATCGAGGATCAAATCGTAGCGGTGGTCATTTTTCGTAAAGTCTTCGCGAGAGTAGTCCACCACATGATCCGCGCCCAGGGAGCGCACCATCTTGACATTACGCGTGCTGCATACACCGGTCACTTCAGCGCCCATGGCTTTAGCAATCTGCACGGCAAATGTTCCTACACCGCCCGACGCGCCGTTAATCAGCACCTTCTGGCCGGGTTGCAATTTTCCGGCGTCGCGCAGGCCAATCAGGGCAGTGATACCGGCAGTCGGCAAAGCTGCTGCCTGCTCGAAGGTCAGATTGACAGGTTTCAGGGCCAGTTTGTCCTCGGCCACGCTGACATATTCCGCCAGCGTGCTGCTGCATGCGGCAAACACTTCGTCGCCCGGCTTGAACTTTGTCACACTGGCACCGACTGTCTTGACCACTCCGGCCATGTCCCAGCCGAGGATGTGGTTTTTAGGCTTTGGAAAGCCGACCATCAGTCGAGTCAGCCAGGGATTGCCGCGCAGGGTGAACACATCTCCGGCATTGAGGGAAGTGGCTTGGACGAGCACCAGCACTTCGTTATCTTTTATCGCTGGTTGTGGAACTTCGGCCAGCCTGAGAACATCCGCTGAACCGTAGTCGGTTTGAACAATGGCTTTCATGAGTTTATTCCTTCGGGATAATAGAGATAGGATTAACCGAAAGCAAAGACAGTCCCAAATCGCGCACTTTTTTGAGCAGGCCATAAAGGGCAGCCTGGTCGGTCAGCGGGCCGGTGAGCAGAGTCTCACCGGCTTCGTGGGTGATGGTCAGTCCATCGAACCAGTCAGCCCATTGCTCCGGCAGGCAGCCTTCGACTCGGATCTCGTAATGGATGGAATGCTTTTGCTCTGGTTGCATAAACGCAACTATACTGCCAGCAAGAGACGCCGGGTAGCTACTTAAGTATTGACCTGGAGTATTGTTTGGTGAATTAGAGCAGGCCCAACTCGCGGGCGCGGGCTACCGCCTCGGTGCGGTTTTGGGATTGTAATTTGGCAAAAATGCGCAGGTTGTGCCCTTTGACGGTGCTTAATGCCAGGTAGAGCCGTTGGCTGATTTCGGTGTTGGATAGTCCTTGGGCAACGAGTTGCAAGATTTCGAGTTCCCGGGAAGAAAGGATTTCGGATTGTTGATTTTGGATTTCAAATTGCGGGAAGGCGGCCAAGAGCGTATCCGTGTAAGGAAGAAGAGGATGTGAATGTCTCTCAATCCCGCCTCGATAATCAGCAATCATCAACCGAACTTTTTCGCCTTCGTCCACAAAGGTTCGCATGTAACCTTGCGGCGCGGCCAGCTTCAGGGCGCGTTCGAGGGAGGTGAGAGCCTGGGATTGGCAGGCTTGCGCCTGGTGGGCGAGTGCCTGGGTAACCAGGATATTGAGAACGCTGCCTTGGCGGTTTTGCGCTTTGGCCAGGGTCAGCAGGCGTTCCAGCAAGT
Organism: uncultured Anaerolinea sp.; assembly: GCA_964567255.1. GTDB lineage: Bacteria > Chloroflexota > Anaerolineae > Anaerolineales > Anaerolineaceae > Anaerolinea. The sequence continues at coordinate 1,682 of CAZMMI010000440.1, read as the reverse complement.
CGTGGACGCCGGGATCGGCGAGTCGGAGCCGGGCCAGGGTGAGTAGCTCGTACTCGGCCAGGTTACTAACCTCATCAGACAACGAAATTCTCCGTTCTCGCACCCATGCCTCGGCTTTATCCCGCCGTCCCTGTTTGAGATGAATGCGCGCCTGCATGGCTTCGACCGGGCGAACGACGGGGACGGGATTTTTTGCGTACACCCGTCGGGCTTCGTCGAGCAGTTCCAGGGCGGCATCCCATTGCCCGGCAGATTCTTTCAATTGGGCTTGTCCTATCCTCCAGCGGTGCGGCCAGTCAACCAGAGTGGTGCGCTGGTCGAGGTCGGCTGCGGTTTGCAGATGGACTGCCGCGGATTCATCGTCGCCCATCTCGTGATAAATCAACGCCAAACCCAAATGGTGGTGGGCCGTGACGGCCTGCGCCTCAGGGCCGTTCTCATCAGCCGATTGGATCGCCTGCCGATAAGTGTGGATGGCTTCTCGCAGCCGTCCTAACTCGACCAGTAGATCAGCCTCGGCAAAGGCGCTGGCAATGATGAAGACAGGATAGTCCAGCTTGCGCAAATCAGATATCCAGTCCTGAATGGCGCACAGGGCGGCTTCCAGATCGCCGCTGGCCCAGTGGGTGAATTCGAGCGTGATGGCAGCCTGGGCGCGGCGGAGAACATCTTCGGCGGGGATTAGCCGCAGGGCTTGTTCCGCAAATTGGATTGTGCGAGCCACATCTCCCTGCACTTGGGCGTTGTAGGCGCGAGTCAGGGCAATATCACCCGGCATGGATGAAAATTCGGCTCGCTTGGGTCCTTCGGTCAGGGCACGCTCGGCGTTTTGTAGGTAAATTTCGCTGGTCTCTGGCTCGCCGAGGTCGGAGAACGCCCGGCCAAGCTGCAAGCATAGCATGGGTCGGACATGGACAACAGGTTCTGGCAGCTTATTGGCCCAGCCAACCCAGGCGGCAGATTGGAAGGAACCTTGCATACCGGGCCAGGCGGCCTCGGCCAGGTGTGCGGCGCGCTCGAAATTTCTGGCGGCATGGGCGTGGTGGAAGGCTTCGGCCAGGTCGCCGTTGGCCTCGTGCCATTGGCTGGCGCGCAGGTGGAGATCCTCTCCGGTGCCTCCCCAACCACATTCTCTCGATGGGGGCAACGTGGCGAGGCGCTGGCGCAGCAGGTCGCTAAATAGGTGGTGATAGCGATACCAGCGGCGTTGGTTGTCGAGGGGGATGAGGAACAGGTTGGCGCGTTCAAGAGCTTCGAGGGTGGCCTGCCCGGATGCAGGCGCGGCTTCCAGTATGGCGTCGCATAGCGGGCCGCAGAGACGGTTGAGGATAGATGTGCGCAGCAGAAAAGCCTGGATTTCGGGCGGTTGTTGGTTTAGCACTTCTTCCAGCAGGTAATCGAGCACGAAGCGGTGGCTGCCGGTGAAGGATTGGATGAAGCTGGTGGGATCCTTTTGCCCCTGTTGCGAAAGAGACGTTTGCATTGCAAGCGCGGCCAGTTGCAGGCCAGCAATCCAGCCTTCGGTGCGTGCTTCGAGGGCAGCCACATCAGACTCGGACAACTTCAGGCCCATGACACGGTTGAGGAACTCGGCAGCTTCGGTGGGGGTGAAGCGCAGGTCAGCGGCGCGCAGTTCTGTCAGTTGGCCGCGGGCGCGCAGGCGAGGAAGGGCCAGATTGGGG
>CAZMMI010000439.1:0-3360 GCA_964567255.1 uncultured Anaerolinea sp. | reverse complement strand
GAAGAGGGCAAAATATTAACCACTCAGCTTGTGAAAGCGGCTTCGCCGCTCTCACACCCCCAACGCCTCAAATTCAGGCTTCTTCCGCTTCTGGCTGAGTAGTTGTGAACCAAGTAGGTAGGGTTTGATGCGATCGAGTATAATTTCTTAGATATCCCCCCAGGAGCCTTATGCCCAGTCTGAGCGCGCGGATCGTTTACCAGCTACTTCACGTCCTTCCGTTGCGGACGCTTGCCAACACGCCGGTCGGATTGCAGCGCTCGCGCGTTGACCGCTGGGGCTGGTTGTTCGTCAACCCAGGCGGGGTGACTACCGAAACCACCTGGGCGGGGCCGATTGAATCGGACTGGGTCTATCCGCCCAAGGCCGACCCGGGCCGGGTGGTGCTGTACCTGCATGGTGGGGGTTACATGACCGGTTCTCGCGGCACGCACCGTTCGCTGGCTGCCGAAGTAGCCGTCGTCGGTCGCGCGCATACTTTTTTGCCCGAATATCGCCTGGCCCCCGAAAACCCTTTTCCGGGCGCGCTGGAAGATGCTCTGGCGGCTTATCAATGGTTGCTGGAGCGAGGCACCGACCCGCTCAAACTGTCGATCGCCGGAGATTCGGCGGGCGGCGGATTGACCATGGCGTTGTTGATTTCGTTGCGCGACCAGGGCCTGCCCTTGCCTGCTTCTGCGGTGCTGTTTTCTCCCTGGACCGACCTGGCTGGAACAGGCAACTCCTACCGCCGCCTGGCAGGAATGGACCCCATGCTCAGCCCGGAAGGCCTGGACGAAATGGCCGCCGCGTACGCCGGGGCGGAAGATTTGCGCCATCCTTTGATTTCACCCTTGTACGCCAACCTGAGCGGGCTGCCGCCCGTGCTCATCCAGGTGGGCGGCAACGAAATTTTGCTGGACGATTCGATCCGCATGGCCGAAGCCATCCGCCGCGCGGGGGGCAAAGCCCGTCTGCAAATCTTCCCTCACATGTGGCACGTCTTCCAATTTTTTGGGGGATGGATGCGCGAAAGCCGCCAGGCGGTGGAAGATGCCGGTGACTTCCTGTGTAATACCTGGAAAGACTGTTAAGTAGTATCAATCCTACGACACTGGTTCGACCGCCGCAGGCCGGTCGGGCAGCACGCGCTGCCACCAAAAAGAGGTGGAGCCCAGGATGGACAACGCGCCGAAGCCAACTAATGCCGGGGCCAGGCCGATCCAATCCGCCACCAGCACGCCAATCATCGGGCAGAGAAACGCGCCCATGTTGACCAGCGTGGTGTAAAGCGCGGTGAAGACCGGGCGCTGGTCGGGGGGCATCACCTTCAGCAGGATGTTGAAGTGGCTGAGATTGACCGCTGGAGCTAGCAAGCCGTTCAAAGCGATCACAAAAAGGATCAGGGTCAGGTTGGGCAGCAGACCGATCATCAGTGGAATGAGTCCCAGCAGGACGATGACATAACGAAGAATGCGCGGTTCACCGTAGCGCACCACAATGGGGCGCCAGATCATCCAGCCCAGAATGGCGGACAGGCTGGCAACGGTTCCCATCAAGCCCACCCAACCATCCGAAGCGCCCAATTCGCGCACATAGTAAATGATGTACAGCGGACCCACGCACCACAAGCCCAGCGCGTGCAAGATCGTGTTAAAGGTCAGGCGGCGGAAGGCAGCCTGGCTGCGCATCATTTCGCGCAGTGCGGCCCATTGGTCCCGCGGCGTGTTTTTGACGGCAGGAACTTCCATGACTGCTTTCTTGGGCACGCCCACCTTATGCAGGAAGAACTGGCTGAGCATGGCAAAGACAAAGCCGAAGGCATACATGATCTGATAATTATCTGGGAAAGGCGCCCAGCCTGCCTCCAGCCACTGTCCGTAAAGGAAAACAAACAGGCTGAGGGTGGCGCCGTTGACTACATTGCGGGCGGTGAAAATGGCCGCGCGGCGTGACTCGGGGATTACGTCAGCCAGCAGGGGGGTGAAGCCTACGTTGAAGAAGTGTGCTGGGGCGCCGATGAGGATCAGGGCGAGCACTACCAGCAAACCGGGATTCACCCCGGGGATTTTGATCCACGGCATGGCGGCGATGAGCAGGAAGCCTGCCCGGTGGATGAGCAAGCTGCCCAGCACCCAGGGTTTGGCGTTGCGCCGGGATTGCAGAAACTGCCCGGCAGGCATAGCAATTAGCATAGCCAGCAGGGCGGGAATCGACGAAAGCAGGCCAATGGCCTCGTTGGAGGCTCCCAAACGCAGCGCAAAAGTGGCATTGAAGCTGGCAGCGGCGCCCAGGATGCAGGCCCAAAAGACTTCGATCACCAGGTGATAGGAATTGCGATCCTCAGGCAGATCGGGATTTAAGCGCAATAAGCGATAGATCAATGAAAGTAACCTCGAAGAATGACAAATAAAATCCGGCTTTACCAGACAAATTGCTCTAGATCAACCCGCCCTTCGGCGTCAAACATAATGCCTTCGCCTTCCAACAACTCTCTTTGAATGGCTGTGCCAAAGCCGTAACCGTGCGGGCTGACCCTGCCTTGCGCATTGATCACCCGCTGCCAGGGCACGTCGTCGCCGTCGGGACGGCTGGGCAAGGCCGCCAGTGCAAAGCCAACCATCTGGGCTGAGATTCCACCCACCATGCGCGCAACGCTCCCGTAGGTGGTAACCCGCCCAAGGGGCACCTGTCGGATCACATCATAAATGCGCTGGTACAGGGATCGTTCGGGGTTCTGAGGCAACATGACTTAATTATACCCCTGGGAGTTGGTCCACGTGCCCGGCTTGCATAATTGTCAACCCGGCTATAGAATGTTAAATGTATTTTCCAAAAAATACAAAAATTGTCTAATGAGGAGAATGACTATGTGGAAAGAGTTTAAAACTTTCATCATGCGCGGGAATGTCCTCGATCTGGCGATCGGCGTGATCATCGGCGGGGCGTTCGGAAAAATTGTGACCTCCCTGGTTAACGACATCATCATGCCACCCATCGGGATGCTGCTGGGTAAAATGCCTTTCACCAGCCTGTTCATCGATTTGAGCGGGCAAGGGTTTGCCACCCTGGAGGAAGCCAAAGCCGCCGCTGCCCCCACCATCAACTATGGCATGTTCATCCAGACTCTCATTGATTTCGTCATCGTGGCATTCGTAATCTTCCTGGTGATCAAAGCGGTCAACAAACTCACTGCTCCCAAACCCGCTGCCCCTGCGGCTCCAACCACCAAAGAGTGCCCGCGCTGCTTCTCCACCATCCCGATCAAGGCTACTCGCTGCCCCAACTGCACCTCCGATCTGTAAGCGGATTTTTCTTACTTTCAAAGTTACTGCTCAGTCCTTTTGGGAAAGAGGCCGAATTTGTGGTGTTTGGCGGGGC
>CAZMMI010000438.1:0-3361 GCA_964567255.1 uncultured Anaerolinea sp. | reverse complement strand
AACTACTCAGAGGGTGAGGAAAGTTCCGCTTTCTTCAGCCTCGGCGAATAGATACCCAACAACAAGGAGTTCACGATGAAAACAGCCAGCGGTTTGGAATATGTAGAGATTGAAGCCGGAACAGGCGCGCAGGCGCAATCCGGCATGATGGTGCGTGTGCACTATACCGGCAAGCTGCCCAACGGCAAGGTGTTCGACAGCTCGATTCCGCGTGGAGAGCCCATTGAGTTCAAATTGGGCACGGGCCGGGTGATCAAGGGCTGGGACGAGGGTATTGCCCTGATGAAGGTGGGCGGCAAAGCCACCCTGACCATCCCTCCGGAATTGGGTTACGGCGCACGCGGCGCCGGCGGCGTCATCCCGCCCAATGCCACCCTCATCTTTGACGTCGAATTGGTTTCGGCCAAATAGACTTTCCCTTGAACGCCGCAATCTCCGCTGCCCTGAGCCGCCTGGACGCGTTAGGCGCGCAAGGCGCGTCTTACGCATTCTACTTCAAACCTTCAGACGGGACGCCCTTTTACCAGGGAAACTGCGAACGCTTTCGCTCGGCTTCCTTGATCAAAGTGCCCATCCTGTTGGCCTGGCTCAAGTTGGAGCGGCAGGGGCTGGTGAACCGCATGGAGCTGTGCGACCTGGACGCCGAGCCGCAAGTGCAGGGCGCGGGCTTCTCCTGGCTGCTGGCAGCTCGCCACCTGCCCTATCGGGATGTGCTGCTGATGATGATTGCCCTGTCGGACAACCTGTGCACCAACCTGGTCATCCGCCGGGCCGGGTTGGAAGCGCTGCAAGGCATTTTCCGAGACGAATTGGGCCTGCGTGGAACCGAGTTGCAGCGCAAACTGATGGATTATGCCGCCCGCGAGCGCGGGTTGGACAACTACATCACCCCCCAGGATTGCATCCACCTGTTCGATTGCGTCCGGGCGCTGCCGGAAGACGACCGCGCCGTGGTGGACGAAATGCTGTCGGTCAACCAGGACGATTTGCTCCTGCGCCGGAATATTCCTCGAGACATGCTGGATTTTTATCACAAGACGGGCAGCCTGAGCGGATTATTACACGATTGGGGCTATACGCGAGAGGCGGAGATTTTCCTGCTCACCGAGCGGGTGCAGGATGAGCCGCAGGCGTTTGAGGTGTTTGGGGAGTTGGGGAGGTTGTTGTATAAAAAACCCTAAGGGTCTCAGAAGACCCTTAGGGTTTGCTTAACCAACCTTCCGAAACGCCTCCAGCAACCGCTCGATTTGCTCGGGCGCGTGGGTGGCGAAGACCGCAATGCGCAGCGCACCGCCTGGGGGCGTGCTGCTGTAAGTAGTCACGTGAGCAATGCAAATATCACGCTCGAACAAAGCGGCTTTGATCTTGCCCAGATCCAGGCCGGGACGGGCACGGAGGCACACCACCGGCACAGGACTATCCTCCACGTCCCAGCCCTGGGCGCGCAGCCCGTCGCGCACGCGGCGCACATTGGCTGCCAGCCGCAGGCGCAGTTCGGGCTGGGAGCGGGCCAGGGCCAGCGCCGCGCGAGAAGCCGCCGCGGCAGGCAAAGGCGGCGGACTGGCACCCACATACACGCGCGCATTGCGCTGCAATTCGTCAATCACCGTCGTTGAAGCGGGGATGATGCCGCCATAACCACCCAGGGCCTTGCTCAAGGTGGCCCCCGCCAGACAATCCGGCGCAGAGATGCCGTGGTAGTCCAGCGTGCCGCGCCCATTGGGGCCAATGGCTCCCGCCCCGTGGGCATCATCCAGCGCGATCCAACTGCCGGGATAATCCGCCAGCACGGCGCGATACTCGGGCACCGGGGCGATTTCGCCGGAGATGGGGAAAATGCCGTCACTCAGCAGCAGGGCGCGCTCGCCGGGCTGCATCTCGCGGCGCAGGGCTTCGACCAGGGCCTGGGGTTGCAGATGGGCAAACGCATGGATGGGCTTGGCGGCCGCGCGGGCGCCGTCCCACAGGCTAAAATGGGCTGCATCGTCGATGAAGATGCGCTCGTAACGCTCGCGCAGGCCTTGCGCCAGCAGCAGCGCGTTCATGTAACCGGAGGGGAAATAAAGCACCGCTTCGGCAGAAAAAAAGGCGCGCGCTTCGGCTTCCAGTTCAGCATACAGAATGTGTTCGCCGTAGCCGCCGCGGGACGTGCCCGTGGCCATGCCGTAGCGCTTGATGGCATCCAGGGCCGCCTGCTGCACCGCCGGATGGTTGTGCAGGCCCAGGTAGCCGGTGCCCGAGAAGTAGTCCCGCTCGCGCCCCGCGATGATCACCCGCGGACCGCTGGGCGTGTCCATGCTGAAGTCCAGGCTCATTCCGTCAGGTAAGAAGCTGCCTGCAAAAAGCTCTCGCGCAACCCTTTCACTTCCTGAACGTTATCGGTGTGAACGCCATTGCGGGCGCGCGAAGAGTGGATGATGTCCCACCCGCCCAGGCTGACCGCCACGTGGGTGATATTGCGCCGCTCGCCCTGCTCGCCAAAGAAGAGCAGGTCGCCCGGATGGAAGGGGGGCTGGACGGGTTTGCCCGCCGCGCACTGCATGTCGGCATCCCGCGGTAAGGTGAAGCCCACCCAGCGGTGCAGCAACTGCGCCAGCCCGGAACAGTCGATGCCGTTGGCCGAGACTCCGCCCCACAGGTAGGGCACGCCGGTCATGCGCAGGCCGTCCTGCATAACCTGCTCGCGGCGCTGGGCTTCGGACGAGGGCAGATGCACGCGCGAGCGCAAATCGGTGAGCGGCAGCCAACCGGTCAGCCCGCCCGCCAGGATCACCTCGCCCCATTCGTGCTTGGCGCGAGCCACATGCACCTCCGTGCCGCCCAGCACCCGAGTCAGGCGGTGAGCGTCCTGCTCAGGCTCGGCCAGCAGCACGCTCACCGGAGAAATCACCAGGTGCCCGGTCTCCAAACGCTCCACCTGCCCCAGGTAAGGCAAGTACGTCCAGCCCAGGTAACCATCGGTCTGGCGCACATAGACCCAGTTGCCTTCTTGCTTGAGGATTTCGACCTGCGCCCCGTTGAGCATCTGGCTGGTCTGCTCCGAGATGAAAGAGCGGCCGACATGCAGGCTGGTCAGGTTGGTGGTCACGCTCCACAGCGGCGCGCCGGGTTGGCGCAGCACGCGCACCGCGCCGGTATCGGCCTGGGCGCCCAATGCTGAGCGCAGTTGGTCCAGTTGGGCCGCTTCCAGCACCTCGCCGCTCAGCACCGCCCGTCCTTCGACGGTTTCGGCTTGCACGTCAAACACGTGGATGCGGTTATCGCTCCAGCGGTTGCGAAACTCTGCCAGGATTGATTCGATTGTGTTCTGCATGGTTCACCTTTGCCTGTCGTCGGGTCGGGAAACCCGACCCCTACAATT